>NZ_JAFL01000004.1:0-198229 GCF_019633685.1 Paracoccus sp. J56 | reverse complement strand
CGTCACCCGGCATTGCAGGGCGTGACCGTTCAGATGCACGTCCTCCTGCCGGGTCACACCGGTTGCCTCGGCCAGGGTCGCCCCCTCGGCAATCAGGATCTGGGACTGCACGATGTCGATGCCGGTGACCTCTTCGGTCACGGTATGCTCGACCTGCACGCGCGGGTTCACTTCGATGAAGTAGAAGTGGCCCGTATCCATATCCATCAGGAATTCTACGGTGCCGGCGTTCTGATAGCCGACAGCGCGGCCGATTTTCAGCGCCAGCTCGCAGACCTCGGCGCGTTGCCCGGGGGTCAGATAGGGGGCGGGCGCGCGCTCGACGACCTTCTGGTTGCGGCGCTGCACGGTACAGTCGCGCTCATAGAGGTGATAAAGGCCACCATGGCTATCGCCCAAGAGCTGCACCTCGACGTGGCGTGCGCGCAGGATCATCTTTTCCAGGTAGCCTTCGCCGTTGCCGAAGGCGGCCTCGGCCTCGCGGCGGCCCTCGCGGATCTTTTCGGGCAGTTCATCGGCGCCCATGATCGGGCGCATGCCGCGTCCGCCGCCGCCCCAGCTGGCTTTCAGCATCAAGGGATAGCCGATGGTCGCGGCCTCAGTCTTGATCGCCTCCATGTCCTCGCCCAAGACCTCGGTGGCCGGAATGACCGGCACGCCGGCGCCGATGGCGACGCGCCGTGCGCTGGCCTTGTCGCCAAGCGCCCGCATCGTATCCGCCGAAGGACCGATGAAGGCGATCCCCGCCTCGGCGCAGGCATCGACGAAATCGGGGTTTTCCGAAAGCAGCCCATAGCCCGGGTGGATGGCATCGGCGCCGGATTCCTTCGCCACCCGGATGATCTCGGGGATGCTGAGATAGGCCGCCACCGGCCCCAGCCCCGCGCCGATGCGGTAAGCTTCGTCCGCCTTGAAGCGGTGCAGGCTCAGCTTGTCCTCCTCGGCATAGACCGCGACCGTCTTCTTCCCAAGCTCGTTTGCCGCCCGCATCACGCGGATCGCAATCTCACCTCGGTTCGCTACAAGAATCTTCCGGAACATCAGTCCCCCCATGTTCGCTCGCCAGGCATCCTATTCATGCTGCGGTGCAGCGCAAGCACCCATTGCGACGGATTCGTGACGTGGATTTGTCATGTTAGCGGCGGTTGCGAAAGAACTCCTGCAACAGCCGCCGCGATTCTTCTGCGGAAATGCCGTCGATGATCTCTGGCCGGTGGTGACATTGGGGGTGGTCAAAGACGCGCGCGCCGTGGCGCACGCCCCCCATGCGCGGGTCATCAGCCCCGTAATAGAGGATTTCAATGCGCGCGGCTGAGATGGCGGCAGCGCACATCGGGCATGGTTCCAGTGTTACCCAAAGCCGCGCCCCCGGCAGCCGCTCCGAACCGGCAGTCGCGCAAGCGATGCGAATGGCCAGGATTTCGGCATGGGCTGTCGGGTCGCTTAGTTCGCGCGTGCGGTTGCCGGCACGGGCCAGAACCGTGCCATCCGCACCGACCAGAACAGCGCCCACCGGCACCTCGCCGCGCCGGGCGGCGGCGCGGGCCTCAGCCAGAGCGGCGGGCATATGCGAGGCAAAGACCATGCGCGCTTTTCGCGCGGGCTTGCATTGCTTGCAAGAACTGCTTTCCATCTTCAGTCATTGGGCGTAGAGAGCCCGCTTTGCCACCGCAGAGATGCGCAGGAGATCGCCATGACCGACACCCCCGAAACCACCCCGGACGACACCCCGAAACCTGCCGCTGGCGAACGTATCGCCAAGGTGATGGCCCGTGCCGGCGTCGCAAGCCGCCGCGAGGCCGAGCGCATGATCGTCGAAGGCCGGGTGTCGGTGAACGGGCGCAAGATCGACAGCCCTGCGCTGGATGTCCTGCCATCAGACCGGATCACGGTTGATGGCAAGCCCATGGACGCGCCGCAAGAGACGCGGCTGTGGCTTTACTACAAACCGGTTGGGCTGGTGACCTCGGCTTCGGACGAAAAGGGGCGGCAGACGGTGTTTGATGCCCTGCCGCGCGACATGCCACGGGTGATGACCGTGGGGCGGCTGGACCTGAATTCAGAAGGGCTGCTGCTGCTGACCAACGATGGTGAGCTTAAGCGTCGGCTGGAACTGCCCAGCACCGGCTGGCTGCGCCGTTATCGCGTGCGGGTGAACGGCCAGCCGACCGACCTGACCTTTGCGCCGCTGCGCCGGGGTGTGACCATCGACGGCGAGGAATTCGCGCCGATGGAGATCAATCTGGACAGCCAGCAGGGTGCGAACGCCTGGCTGACCGTCGGGATCCGCGAAGGCCGCAACCGCGAAATTCGTCGCGCCATGGCGCATGTCGGGCTGATCGTGAACCGGCTGATTCGGATCGGCTATGGCCCCTTCAAGCTGACGGGGATGGAGGAAAACGAGGTCCGCGAGGTCAAGCGCAAGGTCCTGCGCGACCAGCTTGGCGGGCTTTTGACCGGGGAGACCGAGGAAAAACCGCGCTCGTTCCGGGATCGGGGTGCGGCCAGGGCGGATGGCAAGCCGGGCGAGGGGCGGGCCCGTTCTGACGGGCCGCGCCGTCCGATGGGCAAGCGCGAGGATGGCGAATCGCGCCCGACCCGCCGTGAGGACGGAGAGCGTCGCTTTACCGCCCGCCGTGATGACGCCGGGCGCAAGCCCTTTGGCAAGCGCGCCGAGGGGGATGACCGCAAATCCGCGCCACGCGGTGAAGGTCGCAAGCCCTTTGGTCAGGCTGCACGCGACGGCGAGGGGCGTAAACCCTTTGGCAAACCTGCCCGTGATGGAGAGGCCCGCAAACCTTTTGCCAAAGGCCCGCGCGATGGCGAACGCTCTGCGCCCGGTGGCAAATCCGGCTTCAAGCCCCGTGCGGCCGAGGGCGAGAGGGGTGCGAATCCGCGCGCTCAGGGTAAACCTGCCCGCGACGCCAAACCGGCCCGTGATTTCAAGGAACTCAAAACCGGTCGCGACGGCGGGAAGGGCGCTGGCAAGCCCTTTGGCAAACCTGGCCCAAAGGCAGGACCGAAGTCGGGGGGAAAACCGGGGTTTGCAAAAACCAATCGCGCCCCCGGCAAGGGAGCGCGACCAGAGGGAAAGGGTCCGCGGCGCGGGTAACACGCGCCGCCCTTGATCGGGTTATTTCGTCAGGATCAGTTTGCCGGCCCGGGTGATGCGCAGGTTGTACACCTGATCACCCAGAACGATCAGTGCCTGATTGCCGCCGGCAGTCAGCAATTCTGCATCATATTCGGGAAGACGCTGCAATGCGGTCACGCCGGGACGCGTGAATTCGGCAGGGCGGGTCGCGGTCATGTCCAGTTCCTCGTTTCTGTCGCGGTGAGGGTAACCTGACAAAATTTATAAGAGATGTCAAAGGAAAATAGTCGGGAATTTTCCATCCTGTTAATTATTTGTTATGTAATTAAAAAAGCCGGGCACTGGTTGGGTGCCCGGCTTTTGTGATGGTTATGGATTCGGCTGATTCTAGCCTTGGTTCAGACAGTCCGCCAGCGCCTTGCCCAGCCCGCGCAGAACGGCAGGATACAGGTTGGGATCAGCTGGCGCGCCGCTGCCTTCGGGGTCCAGCGCTTCGCCCTGCCGGACCTCGGTTCCCTCGGTCGCGGCGGCAATCAGGCGGGGGTCGTGATTCGCCTCTGGAAAAGCACAGACCGCGCCTTGGGACGAGATCTCGTTGCGGATCGCCTCAAGCCTGCCTGCTGACGGGGTCGAGGCATCGCCAAGGCTGACCGCAATTGCCGGCTCAAGCCCGTAATGGGCGGTGAAATAACCGTATGCGTCGTGAAAGACCACGAATCGCTTGCCCTTGGCGGGGGCAAGCAGGGCACGCAGCTCAGCATCCAGCGCCGATATCTCGGCGGCGGCCTTGGCTGCATTGTCGGTATAAACTGCGGCATGGTCAGGGTCGCGTGCTGCCAGCGCCTCGGCAATGGCCTCTAGCCATGCTTGGCCGTTGGCCGGGTCAAGCCAGGCATGAGGGTCAGTGCCGCTGTGGACGTGGTCGTGTCCGTGGTCATCATGCTCATGCTCATGCTCATGCTCATGCTCATGCTCATGTGCGTCGGCGTATTCGTGGCGCCTGGTGGCGGGCAGGTCCAGCAGCGTCATGCTGTGGCTGCCGGCGGCCAGGTTTTCGGCGGGGCGGGCGAGCCATGGGGTCAGTTCGGGGCCGACCCAGATCAGCAGATCGGCGTTTTGCAGACTGCGCGCCTGACTGGGGCGCAGCGAATAGCTATGCGGATCACCGCCGGCTTCCAGCAGGATGTCCGGCCGGCCCAGATCGCCCATCACCTGCTGGACCAATGCACCCACGACCGGAACATCGGTCACGACGCGCGGCACCTCGGCATGGACGGGCAGGGCGAAAGCCCCAAACGCAAGGCTGAAAAACGAAAGGGAGGGTCGGGTCATGGCGAACTCACTTGCAGAAACTCCCAATCTATTTATGTTATATTGTAACTCGTCAAGTAAAAATGTAACAATGTAACATCATGTCTGATCCTGCTGCCCCGGCCGAGCCGGAAGATCCATTCCACGACCACGATCATGCCCGTTGCGCCTCGGCGGTGCTGGCGCGTGCCGAAGAGCAGGCCCGGGCCGAGGGCGTGCGCCTGACCCCGGTGCGCCGTCGCGCGCTTGAAATCTTGCTCGAATCGCATCGCGCGATGGGGGCCTATGAGGTGCTTGAACGTTTGTCGGCCGAAGGCTTTGGCAAACAGCCCCCTGTCGCATACCGGGCGCTGGATTTTCTGGTCGAGCAGGGCCTTGCCCATCGCGTCCAGCGGCTGAACGCCTACGCCGCTTGCCTCTCGGACGAGCGTAACCACTCACCCGCTTTCCTGATCTGCCGCGGGTGTGAGCAGGTGGCCGAGGCCGATTCGACAAAGCTGCGCACTGCCCTTCAGCATCTCGCCGGCAGCTCGGGCTTTCTTATTGAGCGGTCGACGGTTGAGCTTTTGGGTCTTTGCGACCGTTGCCGTGAGGCTGGCGCGTGACCTCGCTTATTGAGGCCATCGATCTGACGGTCAGCCATGGCGGGTTGGGGTC
The DNA here is from genome assembly GCF_019633685.1 of Paracoccus sp. J56. NCBI lineage: Bacteria > Pseudomonadati > Pseudomonadota > Alphaproteobacteria > Rhodobacterales > Paracoccaceae > Paracoccus > Paracoccus sp. J56. Next base: position 193,167 of record NZ_JAFL01000004.1, on the reverse strand, counting down.
CCCGGTGCTGAGCCATGTCGATTTTCTGATCCGCCCGGCCGAGATCGTTACCGTGGTCGGGCCAAACGGTTCGGGCAAATCGACGCTGATACGCGCGCTTCTGGGTCATGTGGCGCTGGATTCGGGCCGGGTCGAGCGCGCGCCGGGACTGCGGATAGGCTATGTTCCCCAGCGCGTGCATATCGAACGCGCGATGCCCATGACCGTGCGCCGCTTTCTGTCGTTGCCGCACCGGGTCCGTGACGATCTGGCCGCGGCAGCCCTGGCGCGGACCGGGGTGCCGGGGCTTGAGCAGCGCCAGATTACCGCCTTGTCGGGTGGGCAGTTCCAGCGCGTCCTGCTGGCCCGAGCATTGCTGAACGACCCGCAGCTGCTTGTCCTTGATGAGCCTACTCAGGGCCTGGACCAGCCGGGGATCGTTGCCTTTTACAAGCTGATCGAAGAGGTCCGGGCCGAAACTGGTGCAGCCGTTCTGATGGTCAGTCACGACCTTTTGGTGGTCATGCGCGCCTCGGACCGGGTGGTGTGCCTCAATGGCCATGTCTGCTGCGAGGGGACGCCTCAGGCGGTCAGCGCCGCCCCGGCCTATCGCGCGCTGTTTGGTGCCGAATCGCAAGGGACGCTGGCCCTTTACCGCCATCAACACGACCACGACCACGATCATATCGCCGGGGACCACCACCATGGCCCGGGCTGCACCCATCCGCATTGAGGTCCCATGCTTGACGATTTTCTGACCCGCGCCGCACTGGCTGGGCTTGGTCTGGTGCTGGCGACCGGCCCTCTGGGCTCATTCGTGATCTGGAGACGCATGGCCTATTTCGGCGATTCGACCGCCCATGCGGCGATTTTAGGCGTGGCGCTAAGCTTTGCCCTGTCGGCGCCGATCTATCTTGGGACGCTTGCCGTCGCCGTCGCCATGGCGTTGGTGGTGGCTCATCTGACCGGGCGCGGCCAGTCCATGGATACGGTTCTGGGGGTGCTGGCCCATAGCGCACTGGCGCTGGGTCTGGTTGGGGCAAGCTTTGTGCCCTCATTGCGGGTCGGGCTCGACGCATTCCTGTTCGGCGATATCCTTGCGGTCAGCCGGACCGACATTGTCTGGATCTGGGGCGGGTCGGCGCTGGTCCTTGGCCTGCTGATCTGGCGCTGGCAGCGGCTGGTCACTGCCTCGGTCAACGAGGAACTGGCGATGGCAGCAGGAATCGATCCCGCGCGTGAACGGCTGATCCTGTCGCTGGCACTGGCCGTGGTGGTGGCGATCGCGATTCGCATCGTTGGCGCGCTGCTGATCTCGGCCATGCTTATTGTGCCGGCTGCGGCAGCCCGGGGATTCTCGGCAACGCCCGAACGCATGGCCGGTTCCGCAACATTGATCGGCGCGATCGCAGTCCTTGGCGGACTTTGGGCCAGTCTCAGGCTCGATACGCCCGCAGGGCCATCAATCGTGGCCATTTCCGCACTTATTTATGTCGCAACTTTAGGCATTTGGCGGAAATGACCGGTTTCGTGCAGCCGTCTGGGGCCGGCAAATTTCGGCCGGTCGGCTGGCGGTATCCTGCCCACTGTTTCCGGGTTTGGCTATTATGCAACAGTTGCCCAGGTCGAGCGGGGCTTCTCATTCAAGACCGCTTTCCAAGTCCTTGGGTTTATGCGACTGTCGCACCGATGTTGCCGGAAACGGCAGCCGTCAAAGTACTGAACGGAGCATGATCATGACCAAATTCGCTACTTTCGCCCTGGCCCTGGGCCTGTCGGCCTCGACCGCTCTCGCTGGTGGCTACGTCGCCCCGGTTGTCGACGTCGAGCCGGTCGTCGTTGACGAGAAGCCCGCTTCGAGCAACGCCGGCCTTGTCGTCCCGGCTCTCCTGCTGCTGGGCGTCATCGCCGCCGTCGCTTCGGACGACGACGACAGCTGATCTTACAGCGGAACCTTACGGTTCCGTCAGGATCAGGGGCTGACCTTCGGGTCGGCCCCTTTTCTTTTGCGCAAACAGGCCCTTGGCCGCGTTTCATCATGGGCTTTCTGCGCAGCTCATCAGCTAAGAAGAAAGCCGGCCCTCGCGTGAGGACCGGCTTGCTGTTTTCCATGCTGTCGTGGTTTGCTTCAGGGCCGCAGCGTCTGGATGGTCACATAACCCAGCTTCGGCCCCAGCCACTGACGCGAGACCGGCAGATGCCCGCCCTGTGCCATATAGCTGTTCTGGAAGCTCGTACCGTGGCCTTCGCAGCTTTCGACGACAACACCCGCTTTTGGACCCGGCCCGACGGTACAGTCAAAGCTCAGCGGCCGTTCCAGCCCGTCGCCGCTGTAATAGCGCATGACGCGTTTGGCCGAGCCCGGGCGCCCGGCGCGGATCAGCGCCTCGGTCCCCGGCTCAGCGACTGAAAGGTCGTTGCCAAGACCGCGGGTGCCGACGACCATACCGTCGCGCAGAATCAGCGCCTCTTCTGACGGGGCCATAAAGGTCCGCATTGCGCCGTTCTGCCCGGTCATGGCCATGACCTGAGTGCGGCCAAGCGACTCAAAGCCAACCATGACAAGCGGTGCCGGGTTGACGCGCAGCGCCTCGGCGGCCATCTGCTCGGGCGTACGCTTGGGGGCGGCCGGTTCGGCCTTCTCGTTGCGCATCTGGGCAACCGTGCCTCCGGCCGCCTTGGCGGCGATCAGCAGCGGGTTGGTGGCATTGCCGGTGTCGTCGTTGCCACAGGCGGCGAGGCCCGCGATCAGCAGCGCGGACAGCGCTGCGTGGTGGATGCGGCTCGTGATCATCGCCAGAAGCTCCCCCAGCCTTGATAGAGTTTGACCGATTGCGCGTCGCGGACCTTGTCGTAAAGGCGCCCGTTCACGTGAACCTTGGCCCCGCCATCGCGCGACAGCGAACGCAGCGTGGTTCCGGCGCGATCACGCGACGGCGTGCCCGTTGCCCAGGACACCGGGATCGAGATCGTGATCCCCTTGTCGAACGAGCCCTCGCCGAATTCCTCATCGCTGAGGTCGGTCTTGGTGGCATAGGCACCGACGCGCCAGCCATTGGCGAATTCGCGCGTCAGGGTAAAGGTCGCGCCCTTGTCGCCTGCCAGATACTTGCCGACATCCAGTTGCGCGGTGAACCCTTCTGCGAATTCGTAATAGGCCGAGACATGACCCGTGGTGACCTCATAATCGCGGAAGCCAAAGACATCCTCGAAATCACGCTTTCTCACCCGGTTGACCTCTGCACCAAAGGCCAGCGGCGAATTCGCCGGTTTCCACAGCACCTCGCCCGAGACGCCGCCATAGGCACGCTCAAGCAGGCCGACGGTCACGCGGGTATAGACGGCGCGGGTCGGCTGAGCATACCAGGCCAGTGTCAGCTCGGGGATCGTCGGGCTGTCGCTGCCTGTGTACATCCGGGTATCCGAACGCACGCGCGGGACACCGTTGAAATACTCGTAATCCGGGTTCGAGACATATTCTTCGGGCGTGTAATGTTCGCCGCGCTGGCCGGGGATACCCGGGCCGCGTTGCTTCATGGTGCCAAGCGCGCGCTGGCGCACCGTACCCGACAGGATCAGGCCCGGCATGATCTCGTAGCTGGCCTTCAGTTCGGCTCCAAGTTCATAGCGCAGCGGATCCTGCGGGTCGAAAACCCCCAGCTCAAGATAAGGTGCCAGCTTCCAGCGGAAGCGCGGGAACAGATCCGGCGTGGTCACCAGACCGTCGGGGCGCGGTTCGGCATCGACCAGCTGTGCCGCCTCGGCGATGCGGCTCGCCTCAGTATTCTCAAGCCGCTCGACATCCGAGCGGCGCAGCACCACGGACGAGGTCGCCATACCTTCGGAATTCGAAGTGATGACCAGCGTCTCGACCGAAGGCGGCAGCGCGCGGGTCATCAGCCGCGCTGTGCGGCCAACAGCCTCGGCCTGCTGGATATAGCGGGTGTTGCGGATGCGCACCTCGGCGCGGTTCGAGGACAGCGCCATGGATTCAAGGATCTGCCCTTCATCCTTCAGCGCCTTGCCCAGTGCGGTCTGGATCGCGGGTTGCGCGGTCGGATCGGCCGACCAGGCGCCGGACCAGCCATCGGGATCGGCCGAAGGCGCGGGGCGCGGCCGCACCGGCGCCGGGCCTTTTTCCAGCCCCGAGGGGAAGGGCGCATTACGCGGGTTCAGCGCAAAGCTGAACTGAGCCCCGAAAGTATCGCCCCCCAGTGTGTAAAGCCCGACCTGATAGCTGGGGTTGAAGGTATAATAAGCTCCGAAATTGAATTTGCTGTCGGGTTCGTCGTCACCCTGGCGCACATCATCAATGGTGCCATTGGGGCGCAGATAGCGGGCCAGATAGCGGTCATGTGAGTATTCGGCGACCAGGCTCAGCTTGTCATTGACTTGCCAGGTGATGGAGCCAAAGGGTTTGGCGCTGCCCGAGAACCACTCGTCGACATTCGGTTTGCCGCCGTTGTCCTCGGTGTCGATGGTCCGGGGCTTGCCTGCCAGCGTGCCCCAGCCGATACCGATGCTGGCGCGAATGTTGGGGGTGATGGTCTTGGTCGCGACGATATATTCGCCCGAATAGACCCCGGTGCCCAGAAAATCCTGCAGCCCGACCGAGACTGCGGGGCGCCAGCCCTGTTCGTCTATGAACTGGAAGCGCAGGTCGAATGAGCGGTCCCAGATATGGCCAAGATTGTTGTGGTCATTAATCCCCTCGACCCGCGAATAGCGCAGGGCGGTGGTCAGCCGGGGATGCAATTGGAATACCACGTTATGACGGCGCGCCCGGTCGGTATATGAAACCGTCCCGCCCAACGTGCCATCGGGCAGCATCTCGGCGGTCGGGGTATCGACCCCGCCCGGCAAGCCGTAACTGTTCAGCACATTGCCGATCAGCGGATCGGTATGGGCTGGCTGGGCACCGAGACCCAGCAAAAGCGCCACCGGCACGGTCGAGGCCAGCAGGCGGCGGGTAAGAAGCGAATGGGCGCGCATCGGCGGGTCCTTTCAGGTCTTGGCCCGCAGCAAGGGCGGCGGGTGGGCCGACACCGCGCGAACCCTTCCGCGCGGCGTCTGGGTTTTTGTGACTTACTCGCTGGTGGCGGGCGGCAGGACCAGTTCGGGCGCAGGCACACCGCTGGCCGGTGCCGGGCTGCCGCTTGCCGCCGGGGCGGGTTCGCTGGCCGGTGCCGCCGGTGCGGTCGTGGGCGCCGCGCTTTCCGGAGTGGTGCTGGCCGGTGCGGTGCTGGTCGAGCCGGTGGCGGGGGCCGTGGTCTCAGGCGCAGTCGTTGCCGGGGTCGTGGTTGCGGGCGTCGTGGTTGCCGGGGTCGTCGCCGGGCTGTTGTCGGTCGAGGTTTCCGGCTTGCTGGTCCCGGTCGCGTTTTCCGCGGCGGGTGCCGTCGTGTCGCTGGCGGGGGCGGCCGGTTTCGTCGCCGGAGCGGCAGGTTTAGGCTGAGCTTTCGGCTTTGGCGCGGCGGACGATGCGCGAACCTGAGCCTTGGGCATGGTGTCGGTCGGGGCCGCACAGCCGGTCAGGCGCTGGCTGCCGACGCGCAACCGCGCAGTAAAGGGCGATTTCTGATCGCCGACCTCACATTCGGCCGCCTGAATATTCAGCGCAAAGACCGAACCGTTCATCGTTCCGATGAATTCGACCCCGCGGCCATAGACCATGCGGCGCACGGTAACGCCGACGGATTTCGCGCCCGACCGTTCATAGACGGCGGTCTTGTCGTTGGCGGTCACCGCCCAGCCTGCGCCAGCGGCGCGGAAGATCGCGGTGTTGAGGGTGCGTGCCTCGGCGGTAGCGATAGGTTTCGCCTCGCCCCCGGTCTCGATCGGCTGTTCCAGCGGCGAGACGGCGGGCGGGCCGGAATGGCCGGGGGCCGCCTCGGGCTCGGCCGATTTCTGGAAGGGCAACTCGCCGCAGGCGGCAAGGGCCACTGTCATCGCAAGCACGGCGCATGCCGAACGGAATTTCATCTGCTCTGTCCCGGTTCCCATGGGTATTGCTTATGCCGATTGGCTACAGGAAGGGCAGGGCTTGAGCAAGCACAGACAGGGCCTGCAAGGGGTCAGGACCGCCGGTGCGCGATAATTTGCACGCAGTCAGCAGTTCGGGACGTTGACCGCAAGCCCGCCGAGCGAAGTTTCCTTATACTTGTCGCTCATGTCGCGACCGGTCTGGCGCATGGTCTCGATGGCGGCGTCCAGCGGAACGAAATGCTGGCCATCGCCGCGCAGGGCCAGACTGGCCGCCGAAACGGCTTTGATCGCGCCAAGCCCGTTACGCTCGATACACGGCACCTGCACCAGACCTTTGACCGGGTCGCAGGTCATGCCCAGGTGGTGCTCAAGCGCGATTTCGGCCGCGTTCTCGACCTGTTCGGGGGTGCCGCCTATGACCGCACAGATCCCTGCCGCCGCCATGGCGCTGGCCGAGCCGACCTCGGCCTGACAGCCGCATTCCGCCCCCGAGATCGATGCATTATGCTTGATAAGCCCGCCAATCGCTGCGGCGGTCAGCAGAAAATCGTCCAGCTGCCGCTCCGAGGCTCCCGGGACATGGTCGAGCCAGTAGCGGATTACCGCCGGTACCACGCCCGCCGCGCCATTGGTCGGCGCGGTGACAACCTGACCGCCGGCCGCGTTTTCTTCGTTCACGGCCATGGCATACATCGACATCCAGTCATTGATGACATGGGGCGCGGTCAGGTTCATGCCCGCCTCGGCCTTCAGCGCCTCATGGATGGCGGCGGCGCGGCGGCGGATCGACAACCCTCCGGGCAGGATGCCGCGGGTTGCAAGGCCGCGGTCCATACAGTCCCGCATCACTTGCCAGATTCGGTTAAGTCCGGCCGAAATTTCAGCATCCGTGCGATAGACGCGCTCATTCTCGCGCTTCATCCGGGCGATGGATTTGCCCGATTTTTGCGCCATCTCCAGCATCTCGGCGGCCGAGGCAAAGGGATAGGGCACCTTGGGGGCGGCATCGGTCCGGGTATCGTCGCCACGCGCGGCCAGTTCGGCCTCGGTCATCACGAAACCGCCGCCGATCGAATAATAGATCTCTTGAAAGATCACGTCGCCCTGCGCGTCGGTTGCCATCAGGATCATGCCATTGGCGTGGCCGGGCAGCGGACGGTCATAGTCAAAGATCAGGTCGTGCACCGGGTCAAAGACCAGATCGCCCAATCCCGCAGGCGACAGCACCCTTGTTTCGCGGTTGCGGGCCAGCGTGTCCTCGGCTGCCTCGGCATCCATGGTTTCGGGCAGGAAACCGGCAAGGCCAAGGATGGTGGCGCGGTCGGTGGCATGGCCTTTCCCGGTGAACGCCAGGCTGCCATGCAGACTGGCGCGCAGCCCATGGGCGCGAAAGGGCTGCTGGCGCAGAGCGTCAAGAAAACGGCCCCCCGCCACCATGGGTCCCATGGTGTGAGAGGAGGAAGGGCCGACTCCGATCTTGAATATGTCGAAGACGGAAAGAAACATCGCGCACTCCCTGGCTGGCAGGGCAAGCCTAGCCGCCCTTGCCCCCAGGAAGCCAGAGCCGTTGCGACAGCGGGCCTGAAGCTCCGCGACATTTGACGAAACCGGCTCTGCCCTGTATTTAGGCATCAAGCACCAAAAACAGGCAAAATCCCTATTCGCGGCATCGCCTGCCAATCAGGCAGACGCCGCATTCTTTCGCATTCCCGCAGTGTGGCATACGAGTTTTCCCATGACATTGCCCGAACCCATCACCCTTGGCTCTGTGCGGCTTGGCCCTCCGGTCTTTCTTGCGCCGATGGCCGGCATCACCGATCTGCCCTTTCGTCGCGCGGTGGCGCGTCATGGCGGGGCGGGGCTGATGGTCAGCGAAATGGTCGCCTCGACCGAGATGGTGACCCCGCGCCCCTCGACCCGCGCGGCGGTACGCGCCAGGGCCCTGACCGAGGGGGCGTTGCCCGTCAGTGTCCAGATTGCCGGGCGCGAGGCGGGCGCTATGGCCGAAACGGCGCGCATAGTCGCGGGCATGGGCGCACGCATTATTGATATCAACATGGGCTGCCCGGCGAAAAAGGTCACGGGCGGGCTGTCGGGTGCTGCGCTGATGCGCGACCTTGATCATGCGCTGGGACTGATCGAGGCGGTGATCTCGGCCGTGCCCGATCTGCCGGTGACGCTAAAGATGCGGCTGGGCTGGGATGGCGACTGTTTGAACGCGCCGGAACTGGCGCGCCGCGCCAGCGGGGCCGGGGTCCGGATGCTGACAGTCCATGGCCGCACCCGGGCGCAGTTTTATACCGGCAGTGCCGACTGGGCGGCGATCCGGGCCGTGGCGAACCTGCCCGATCGCCCGCCGTTGGTCGCCAATGGCGATGTGGTCGATGCGGCCAGTGCCCGCGCGGCGTTGCGTCAATCGGGGGCCAATGCGGTCATGGTCGGTCGTGGCGCACAAGGGGCGCCCTGGCGGCTGGCGCAGATCGCGCATGAGCTGTGGGGTACGCCCGCCCCGGTCATTCCCAAAGGCGCTGCCCTGGCCGGGGCGGTGGCCGAGCATTACGATGACATCCTGTCGCTTTATGGTCGTGAGCTGGGCTTGCGCGTCGCGCGCAAACATCTGGGCTGGTATGCCGAGGCGAACGGTGCCCCGAACCGCGCCGAGCTTTTGCGCGCCCCGACCCCCGAGGCGGCGATGTCCGCAATCCGCGCCGGGTTCGGCGATGCCGATGCGGCGCTGGTTGATGCGGTCCATGCCAACGCTCAGGCGACCGAGGTGCCCTCATGACCAGCCGCGTCCGGTCCGAAATGCTGCCCGACCTTGAGGTGGAAACCGCAGGCGGCTTCATTCCGGCAGAGGTAGGGCCGAACTGGTCGGCGCTTCCCCTGCCAGCGATCATTCTGGATGCGCAGGGCCGGATCGCGGCGATGAACGACCTGGCCGAGGCCTTTCTGAACATCTCGTGCCGCTCATCCCTGGGCCATGCGCTGGAAGGGCCCGAGATGCTCAAACGATTGCGCATCGTGCCCTCGCTTGGCTCGATCCTTGAGCGAATGCGCGAAGGGCATGAGGCGCTGAACCACGCCGGTGTGCGCTTTGAGATCGGCGACCGCTCGGGCGGGCATTCCGATCGTGTCGCCACCGTTCACGCCGGGCAGGCCCCCAGCCCCGAAGGGGGAACCGTCATCCTGCTTGCCCCCAGCGACGGGGGTGGCCGGCTGGGGCAGGGGCAGGCGGCGCGGTCTGCCGCCCGCTCGGCCATCGGCATGGCCGAGATGCTGGCCCATGAGATCAAGAACCCGCTGGCAGGTATTCGCGGCGCGGCGCAGCTCATCGGCATGAACCTTGAGGCCGAGGATCGCGACCTTGCCGATCTGATCGTCGCGGAATCGCGCCGCATCGTCGAACTGCTGGATCAGGTCGAGCGGTTTGGCGACACCTCGGCCCCCCGTCTGGCGGCGGTGAATATCCATGACGTGCTTGAACGTGTGCGCCGCTCGGCTGCTGTCGGCTTTGGCAGGGGGCTGCGGATCGTACCCGATTACGACCCCTCATTGCCGCCGGCGCTGGTCGATTCCGATCAACTGGTGCAAGTCTGCCTGAACCTCGTCAAGAATGCCGCCGAGGCGATTGGCAGGGCGGGGCAGGGCACCACCATCCGCCTGCGCAGCTTTTACGACGGCACCCTGCGCCTTGCCCCGACCGAGGCCGAGCCGCAGGGCCGCAGCCTGCCTCTGCAGATCGAGATCGAGGATGACGGTCCCGGCATCCCCGAGTCGCTGATCGGCGCGGTGTTCGAGCCCTTTGTTTCGGGGCGAGAGAACGGCACCGGGCTGGGTCTCGCGCTTGTTTCCAAGATCATTACTGACCATGGCGCGTGGATTGCGCTGGAATCCCGGCCTGGTCGCACCGTTTTTCGCATTTCATTGCCCAAAGCCTGAGGTTTCTTCATGGACGGCACCGTTCTGATCGCTGACGACGACCGCACCATCCGCACGGTCCTGACCCAGGCCCTGACCCGTGCTGGCTGCCGGGTCCACGCCACCGGCTCACTGTCGCAACTTTTGCGCTGGGTCGAGGAGGGCCGCGGAGATCTGGTCATTACCGATGTGATGATGCCCGATGGCAATGGCATCGACATGATCCCGGCGATCCACAAGGCACGGCCTGACCTGCCGGTGATCGTGATCTCGGCCCAGAATACCATCGTCACCGCCATTCGTGCGACCGAGGCGGCCGCCTTTGACTACCTGCCAAAGCCCTTTGACCTGCCCGAGCTGATGACGCGGGCCAATCAGGCGCTGTCGCGGCGGGTGCGCAAAACCGATCCAGCGCCCTCGGCCGCGCCTGTGCCCGAGGCGGTTGCCGATCCGGCCCTGCCGCTGATTGGTCATGCTCCGGCCATGCAGAACCTGTTCCGCATGGTTGCCCGGGTTCTGAACGCCGATCTGCCGGTGATGATCGCGGGCGAGGCCGGGGTGGGCAAGACCGTGGTCGCGCGCTCATTCCATGACCTTTCGGACCGGCGCGAGGCGGGGTTTGTCGTGCTGACCTCGGCCGATCTGTCCGAAGAGGCGATCCATAATGCCGCCGACCGCGCCCAGGGCGGTACGCTGTTGATCGAGGATCCGGCCGGGTTCGACACCGCCGCTCAGGCCCGGCTGATCGGCATGATCGAGGCATGGGAGGTCGGACCGCGCCGCAACCTCATGCCGCGCCTTGTATCGACCACCGGCGCTGATCCGCAGGCGGACGTGACAGCCGCGCGGTTGCGGGCGGATCTGTATTACCGCCTTGCCGGGGTCACGATCACCGTGCCGCCGCTGCGAGCCCGTGTGGATGACATCCCGCCACTTGCGCGCCACCTGCTTGCCCGCGCCGCGGCGCAGGGTCTGCCACATCGCACCCTGTCCGAAGGAGCGACGGCCCTGATCCGCGCCTATCCCTTTCCCGGCAACGTGCGCGAGCTGGAAAACCTGACCCGTCGGCTGGCGCTGACTGCCGCCGGATCCGAGATATCCGAGGCTGAGGCCCATACCGCATTGGCGGAATCCAGCCCAATCGTCCCCCCCGCCCCGGCAGGTGCACCCGCTGTCCGTAACGGAGCACCCGCCCCGGTCGCGGCCCCGGCCGCCGCTGCCGTTCCGCTGGGTGAGCCTGCGAACATGCGGCTGGCCCAATCGGTCGAAATGCACTTGCAGCGCTACTTTGATCTGCATGGCGATCAACTGCCGCCGCCCGGCCTTTATGACCGGATCCTGCGCGAGATCGAAAAGCCTTTGCTTGAGATTGCCTTGGATGCGACTGGCGGAAATCAGCTGCGCTGTGCCGATCTTTTGGGCATCAATCGCAATACTCTGCGCAAGAAATTGACCGACCTGAATATTGAGGTGACACGGCGGCGCAAACTGATGTAAAACAGCCACAGATGGCCTTGCGAGAGTCGCTGAACGGCCACAGAACAGCCGCGGCACGGCGGCGGAACCGTGAGGGCAGGCAAGGTGGCGGGAACGCTGTCCAGGGGTACATGGGAACGAGTCGCGCGTTTGCGACGTCTGCGCTGGTATCGCAATGCGGCGACGCTTGGGCTTGTCCTGCTGGGGCCGGTGCTGGCTGGTCTGACCTTTGCGGTGATGGGCCCCTTTGACAATGCCAGCTCGGGCGGGGCGGCGTTGCGGCTGGTGCTGCTTGCCGACCTTCTTTACCTGATCGTGCTCATCGGCCTTGTTGTGGCGCGTATGGTGCAGATCGTGGCGGCGCGGCGCAAATCGGCCGCCGGGTCGCGCCTGCACATGCGGCTGGTCGGCGTTTTTGCCACCATCGCGCTGGTGCCGACCGTTCTGGTCGCGCTTTTCGCCGGCCTGACGGTGAACATCGGCCTTGAGGGCTGGTTTTCGAATCGCGTTCAGCAGGTGGTCTCAAGCTCGCTTGCCGCCGCCGAGGCCTATCAGGAAGAGCATCGCCGCGACCTGACCAATGACGCGCGGCTGCTTGCCGGTGCACTGACGCAGGCGGCGCGGCAGAACCCGATGCTTGAGGAAGGCGACCTGCGCCTGTTGCTGACCGATTACCAAAGCCAGATCCAGCGCGGCCTGCGCGAGGCTTATATCGTCGATGGCCGCGGCACGATCCGTGCGCGCGGCGACCGCAGCTATCAGTTCTGGTACGAACAGCCGAGCCCTGCCCAGTTCGACGAGGCGGCGACCCGGGGGCTGGTGCTGATCGAGGATTGGCAAAACAACGAATTCCGTGCCCTTGTGCCGCTGACCCCGCTGCCGGACCGCTATCTTTATGTCACCCGCGATGTTGATGGCAGCCTGCTGGGGCTGCTGGACGATACGCGCCAGACCGTCGGCGATTACCAGCGGCTTGAGCAGGAGCGGGGTCGGGTCCTGCTTGAATTTTCGCTGCTTTATCTGGGCTTTGCGCTGCTGCTGGTGGCGGCAGCTATGTGGCTGGGCCTGTGGTTTGCAGATCGCCTGTCGCGCCCCATCGGCCGGCTGGCCGAGGCTTCAGAACAGGTGGGTAAGGGCAATCTGGACCTGCAGATCCCCACCCCCGACACCGGGGACGAGATCCAGACCCTTGGCGAAAGTTTCAACCACATGACGCGCCAGCTTAAGTTGCAGCATGAAGAGCTGGTCGAAAGCTATCGCGCGGTGGACGATCAGCGCCGGCTGTTTGATTCCGTGCTGTCTTCGGTTACCGCCGGGGTGATCGGGCTGGATGCTGCGGGTGAGATCGACTTTCTCAACCGCTCGGCCACGAGGTTGCTGGGGCTGGATCCGGTAACAGCGCATGACCGGCTGTTGTCCGAAGCGGTGCCTGAATTTTCGCCGCTGTTTGATCGGCTGGAGCATTCGGTCAATGAATCGGTGCAGGACGAGATTCGCCTGTCCCGTGAGGGGCGGGTGGAAAGCCTGCTGGTGCGCATGGCGATCCGCCGCGGTGCAGCGGGCGGACTGGAAGGTTACGTGGTCGCGCTGGATGATGTGACCGATCTTGTCTCGGCGCAGCGCATGGCAGCCTGGGGCGATGTTGCCCGTCGCGTCGCGCATGAAATCAAGAACCCGCTGACGCCGATTCAGCTTTCGGCCGAGCGGCTGAAGCGCAAGTTCGGCCCGATTGCCGGGGATGAGCGCGAGGCGCTGGAGCAATATACCGAAGTCATCATCCGCCAGACCAACGACCTGCGCCGGATCGTGGACGAGTTCAGCCGCTTTGCCCGCATGCCGGAACCCGACCGTAAGGAAACCGATATCACCAAGCTGTTGCGCGACACCGAGCTGATGCAGCGCGATGCGCTGCAAGGCGCGCTGATCTCGGATATTCCTGATGAGCCGGTGATTGTCGATGCCGATGCCGGGATGATGCGGCAGGTCTTTACCAACCTGTTAAAGAATGCGGGCGAGGCGCTGGATGAATTGCGCGCCTCTCCGCCCGAAGGATGGGAGCCGCAGGTTCAGGTCACTATGACCGCTGCCCCCGATGCCGTAACCATCCGCATCATCGACAACGGCCCCGGCCTGCCCGAGGATCGGACCCGGCTTTTTGAACCTTATGTCACCATGAAACCTGGCGGCACAGGCCTTGGCCTGCCCATCGTTAAAAAGATTGTCGAAGAGCACGGCGGCTGCCTTGTGCTGACCGACGCGCCCGAAGGGCGGGGAGCCATGGCCGAAATACGATTGCCGCGCGAACGCCAGCCAGTGCGCCTGTCCGCGCGCCGCCAGAAACACGAGCAGGAAGCAATGAAATGAGCGATATTCTGATTGTCGATGACGAACGGGACATCCGTGAACTGATTTCCGATATCCTGCGCGACGAGGGCTTTTCGACCCGTCTCGCCGCCAATTCTGATCAGGCGGTGGCCGAACTGAACACGGCTGAACCGGCGCTGATGATCCTCGACATCTGGCTGAAGGACAGCAAGATGGACGGGATCGACATTCTCAAGCAGGTCAAGCGCAACAACCCTGACGTGCCGGTCGTCATCATCTCGGGCCATGGCAATATCGAGATCGCGGTCGCGGCGATCAAACAGGGCGCCTATGACTTTATCGAAAAGCCCTTCAACATCGACCAGCTTCTGGTGGTGATCCGCCGCGCGATGGAGACGGCGCGCCTGCGCCGCGAGAATGCGACACTGCGGCGGGGTGAGGCACGGGGCGCCGAGATGCTGGGCAACTCTGCCCCCTTCCGGCGGCTGCGCGAACAGTTGGACAAGGTCGCGAAGTCGAACGGCCGGGTCATGCTGACCGGTGAGCCGGGCGTCGGCAAGGAAACCGCCGCGCGCTATGTTCACGCCCAAAGCCCGCGGGCGCGTGAGCCTTTTATCACCGTGCCCTGCGCCACCATTGAGCCCGAGCATATGGAAGAAGTGCTCTTTGGCCGCGAAACCCCCGAACGGGGGATCGAACCGGGGCTTCTGGAACAGGCCCATGGCGGGGTGATCTATTTCGACGAGGTGGCGGATATGCCCCTTGGCACCCAACCCAAGATCCTGCGCGTGCTGACCGAGCAGCAGTTTCAGCGTGCCGGCGGTACGGACAAGGTGCGGGTGGATCTGCGGGTGATCTCGTCGACCAACCGCGACCTTGCGGCCGAAATCGCTGCCGGCCGGTTCCGGCAAGAGCTTTATGACCGGCTGAACGTCGTGCCGGTTGCGGTTCCATCGCTAGCCGAGCGGCGCGATGATATCCCGCTGCTGGCCGAGTCGTTCATCGAGCAGTTCCACGCCAGTCAGGGTCTGCCCCAGCGCGAACTGCCCGAAGAGACCGCCGCCGCTTTGCAGGCAATGAACTGGCCGGGCAACATTCGCCAGCTGCGCAATGTGATCGAGCGGGTGCTGATCCTTGGCGACGGCACCGGGCCAATCCAGCCGTCCGAGCTGGAAGGCCAGACCGGCAGCGCAAGCGGCGCCGAGGTGCTGGCTCTGGGGCCGCAGATCACCAGCCTTGCCCTGCGCGAAGCACGCGAGCTGTTCGAGCGGGAGTATCTGCTGGCCCAGATCAACCGTTTTGGCGGCAATATCAGCCGGACGGCGCAGTTTGTGGGCATGGAGCGTTCGGCCCTGCATCGCAAGCTCAAGTCGCTGGGCGTTGTCGGTGGCGTGCGCGTCGAAGAAGAGCTGGTCGGCAAGTAACACCCCCGAGGTGATCGCCTGGGCGCGTTGCGGCGCGGGCTTGTGGCCCGGCTGCCGCGCGATTAGCCATGTCTGTCGGATGCCGTGGCTCTGCGGGGCGTTTCCCTGTATCCGTTACCATTCCGGCGCGTTAGGATCGCGCCTTACCAAGGGTTGAATTGGAGCCGGTATGAAGATCATCATCTGCGGGGCAGGTCAGGTCGGTTGGCATATCGCCCGCCACCTTTCGGGCGAGCGGAACGATGTCACTGTCATCGACACCAATGCCGAACTGATCCGGCGCGCCACCGATGCGCTGGATGTGCAGGGTGTGACAGGCTTTGCCAGCCATCCCGATGTGCTGGACCGCGCCGGTGCGCGCGATGCCGATCTGATCATTGCCGCGACCCATTCGGACGAGGTGAACATGGTCACCTGTCAGGTCGCGCATTCCGTCTTTCAGGTGCCGCGCAAGATCGCGCGGCTGCGCAGCTCGGCCTATCTCGACGCGATTTACTCGGATCTCTACCGCACCGATCACCTGCCGATCGACGTGGTGATCAGCCCCGAGCGCGAGGTGGCGCGGGCGGCGATCCAGCGCCTTTCCGCCCCTTCGACCTTTGATGCCGAGACCTTTCTGGACGGGCAGCTGCACCTGCTTGGCATTTTGCTGGAGGCGGACAGTCCGGTGCTGAACACGCCTCTGCGCCAGTTGAACGACATGTTCACCAGCCTTAGCGACATCGTGGCCGGGGTACGGCGGGGCGGCAAGCTGTTTGCCCCCGAGCCGGGCGATCAGCTGTTCGAGGGCGATCAGGTATATGTCTTTACCCATGCCGTCGATGTGCCGCGTACGCTGGAAATCTTTGGCAAGCCGATGGCTAAACAGGAAAGCGTGGTCATCATCGGGGCGGGCAACGTGGGCCTTGCCGTGGCCCAGGCGCTGGAGGCGCGGCCCGAACGTATCCGTGTCAAGCTGATCGAGCGCAGCCGCGCCCGGGCCGAGGATGCGGCGGACGCGCTGAACCGTACCATCGTTCTGAACGGCGACGGGCTGTCGGCCGAACTGCTGGAAGAGGCGGCGGTACCACGTGCCGATGCGGTTCTTGCCATCACGGATGACGACAAGACCAACATCCTTGCCGCGGTGCGTGCCAAGCAGGCGGGGGCAAAGCTGGCGATCTCGCTTGTCAACGACCCGACGCTGATGCCGCTGATGGAGCCTCTGGACATCGACGCCTTCATCAACCCGCGGGCCAGCACGGTTTCGACCATTCTGCGCCATGTGCGGCACGGACGGGTGCGCGATATCTACTCGATCGGCGATGCCGAGGCCGAGGTGATTGAAGCTCAGGTACTTTCGACCTCGCCCATCGCCGGGCGGGCCCTGCGCGATATCGACTTTCCCGGCGGCGCGCTGCTTGGCGCTGTCCGCAAGGGTGAGCGCGTGATCAAGCCGACCGGGGATCTGCGCATCGAAGAGGGCGATATCGTGGTGATCTTTGCCCTTGCCTCTGACATTCCCGAAGTCGAGCGCCTGTTGCAGGTCTCGATTGATTATTTCTGAGGCGGGGCGATGACACTGCTGCTGCGCCTGCCGCTGATCGTGATCCTGGGGGGTATCGGGGCGCTGGCCATGGTCCTGCCCGGACTTTACGCCCATGCGCTGGACCAGCACAAGATCGGCTCGATCTTCCTTGGCGCGGCGGGGCTGTTTCTGTTGTTGGCTGCCATGCTGGGGCTGGCAACCGCTGATCGTGCCCAGGGGACACGCGCCAGCAGCGTGCTTTTGGTCATGCTGGGGACGATGGCGGGCCTGCCCGCGATGCTGGCTGTGCCCTTTGCCCTGTCATTGCCCGACACCGGCTTTTTCAACGCCTGGTGGGAGATGGTCTCCTGCATTACCACGACGGGCGCTTCGCTTTACGCGCCCGACCTGCTGCCGGCGCCGCTGCATCTGTGGCGGTCATTGGTTGGCTGGCTGGGTGGGCTGTTCATGCTGGTCGCGGCGATTGCGCTGCTTGCCCCCCTGCGGGTCGGCGGGTTTGAGATCATGACCTCTCCCTACGGGCGCAGCGAACGGTTCGAACATCTGCCGCGTTCGGGCAATGAGCCGCTGATTCTTACGCCGTTGTCGCATCCAGCCTATCAGACCGAACTTTACGATCCGGTGCAGCGGGCGATGCGGGCGGGGCGGGCAGTGCTGCCGGTCTATGCTGGGCTGACGCTGCTGATGTGGATGCTGCTTCTGATGCTGGGTGAGCCGGGGCTGGTGGCGCTGACCCGGGCGATGGGGACGCTGTCGACCAGCGGCATCAGCCCGGTCTCGGGTCCTGCTGGACAGGGCAGCGGTATCACCGGCGAGGTCGTGATCTTTCTTTTCCTGATTCCGGCGCTGTCGCGGCGGTTCTGGCCCGGCGGAGGAGAGCTTAAGGCCAGTGAAAGCTGGAACGACGACCCCGAATTGCGCATGGCGGCAGGTGTGGTGCTTTTGGTGTCGCTTGCGCTGTTCGTGCGCCATTTCGCCGGGGCTGTCGGCGTCTCGCCGACCGGCGCGAAGGGAATCGTCGATACGCTCGATAGTGCGATTTCGGCGGCCTGGGGCGGGGTGTTCAATGGTCTCAGCTATCTGACCACCACCGGCTGGAACTCGGTCGAGTGGGAGGGCGCGCGCAGCTGGTCAGGTCTCAGCTCTCCGGGGTTGATGCTGGCGGGCCTTGCGATGATGGGCGGAGGCGTGGCCACCGCCGCGGGCGGGGTCAAGCTGCTGCGGGTCTATGCGCTGGCCCGTCACAGCGAGCGCGAGCTTGACCGCATCATTCACCCCAGTTCTGTCGGGGGCGGCGGGCTGATGGCGCGGCGGCTGCGGCGCGAGGGGGCCTATCTCGCTTTCATTTTCTTCATGCTGTTTGCCAGTTCGATTGCGGTAACGATCATGCTGATTTCGTTGCAGCGCATCGAGTTTGACAGCGCGACGATTCTTTCCATCGCGTCGCTGACCAATACCGGACAGCTTGCCGGTGCGATTCCGCTGACGCCGACATTTCAGGGATCAGCCGGCATGGCAGGCGCGCCATGGGCAGGCTGGGCTGGTCTGCCCGGTTTTACCAAAGCGGTGCTGGCCGGTGCGATGGTCGTCGGACGGGTCGAGACTTTGGCCATCCTTGCGCTCTTCTCGCCTGATTACTGGCGGCGTTAACGCAGATCACATGCTTGCAAGCCGCCGCCTGCTCCCCTAAGTCTTGAAAACCAGCGATAAGAACAAGGTGCCCCGAATGGCCGGCGACAAACAGAACCTCCAGGACGCTTTCCTGAACCATGTGCGCAAGGGCAAGGTTCCGGTCACGATCTTTCTCATCAATGGGGTCAAACTTCAGGGCGTGATCACCTGGTTTGACAATTTCTGCGTACTTTTGCGCCGCGATGGACAATCGCAACTGGTTTACAAGCACGCCATCTCGACCATCATGCCGGGGCAGCCGATCAGCCTCTATGAGGGCGAGGACTGATTGGCCGAGCCATCGGAAACCCGTGAGCGGCCCACCCGGGCCTATGTCATCCATCCTGATCTGGGCAATGCCCGCACCCGCCGCGCCCCCGAACTGGCGCTGGAGGAGGCGGTCGCCCTTGCCCATGCGCTGCCCGCCATTGAGGTGACGGGGGCCGAGGTGGCGCGGCTGCGCAAACCTGATCCGGGGATGCTGTTTTCCAAGGGGAAGCGCGAAGAGATCGGCGCGCATCTGCAGGCCGTAGCCGATGGCGAAGGGGCCGAGCTTGTGCTGATTGACGGACCGGTGACCCCGGTTCAGCAGCGCAACCTGGAAAAGGAATGGGGGGTCAAGATTCTTGACCGCACCGGGCTGATTCTTGAAATCTTTGCCGACCGCGCCCGTACGCGCGAGGGGGTCTTGCAGGTCGAACTGGCGGCGCTGGCCTATCAGCGCACCCGGCTTGTCCGTGCATGGACCCACCTTGAACGTCAACGCGGCGGATTGGGTTTTGTCGGCGGGCCGGGTGAAACGCAGATCGAGGCTGACCGTCGCGCCATTGACGAACAGGTGGTCCGCCTGCGTCGGCAATTGTCGCGCGTGGTCAAAACGCGCGAGCTGCATCGCAAGGCCCGCGCCAAGGTGCCCTATCCAATCGTGGCGCTGGTTGGGTACACAAACGCCGGTAAATCCACGCTTTTCAATCGCCTGACCGGGGCCGAGGTTGTGGCCAGGGACCAGCTTTTTGCCACGCTCGACCCGACCATGCGTCAACTGACACTGCCGGGCGAGCGAAGGGTGATTCTGTCCGATACGGTGGGTTTCATTTCGGACCTGCCACATGAGCTGGTCGCCGCCTTCCGCGCTACGCTGGAAGAGGTGTTGGCGGCTGACCTGATTCTGCATGTTCGCGACATCAGTCATTCCGAGACCGAGGAACAGGCAGCCGATGTCGGCGAAATCCTCGATTCGCTTGGTGTTGAGGATGACGTGCCGCTGATCGAGGTCTGGAACAAGATTGACGCGCTGTCGCCCGACATCCGGCAGGCTTTGCAGAATACCGATGCACGCAAGCAGGATGTGCAGGCGATCTCGGCCCTGTCCGGAGAGGGTATCCCCGCGCTGCTGTCTGCCATTGAGGCCAAACTGGCCGAGGCGCTGGACGAACCACGCCGCGAGGCAGAGCGGCTTCTGTCCCACTCTGACGGTCGCCGCCGCGCCTGGTTGCATGGTCAGGGTGTGGTTACCTCTGAAGAGATGACCGAGGACGGTGTGCGCCTGCGCCTGCTTTGGACCGACCGGCAAAAGGCAGCGTTCGAGGCTCTTTAACCCGCTTTCTCAGGCAGTTATTTCCAAATGTTAAAGCTGAATCTTCGCCCGTTTTGCGGGCGAAGTCGTCCCGTCAGGCCGGTTACCCTTCAAGCTCATGCGTCCAGGGCGGGTTTGCCCCGGGGCGCGAGACGGTGATGGCGGCCGCGCGGGTGCCAAGCGTCAGCGCCTTGGCGATCGTCTGGGCATCAAGCCTGTCGAGGGCGTCACGGCTAAGTGCCCCTGCGTGATCAAGTGCGGCCATGACGCCCGCGTTGAACGTATCGCCTGCGCCGATGGTGTCGGCAACCTCGACCCGCACCGCTTGGGCGATCTGGGTCTCGCCCGCCCAGAAAGCCCGCGCCCCGGCTGAACCTCCGGTCTGGAACACGACGCGAGGGCCGCGGGCAAGGATCGCCGCCGCGGCTTCTTCGTAGCTTTTGCCGGGCATCAGCCAATCCATGTCGTCGCCCGAAAGCTTGACCAGATCGGCCATGGCAAACAGCCGCTCAAGCCGCGCGCGATAGGCGTTGGAATCCGAGATAAAGAAGGGACGAATATTCGGGTCCAGCATGATCGGCATGCGGTGGCGGACACGCCTGACCAGTTCCTCGACCGCAGCGCCGCAGGGATCAGGGACAAGGCTGATCCCGCCGATGAACAGTGCCGAGACGGTTTCCGGGATCTCGGGCAGGTCCTCGGGCGAGAACATGCGCCCGGCCGAGCCCTCGTCATAAAAGAAATAGCGTGCCTCGCCCCCTTCTAACGAGACAAAAGCCAGCGTGGTCAGCCGGTCGCTGCGCGGGCAAAGTGCGGTGTCGACCCCGGCTTCGGCCAGTGGGCGCATCAGCGTCTCGCCAAAGCGGTCACGCGATAGCGGCCACAGATAGCCCGTCGGTACGCCCATACGGCCAAGCGCAATCGCGGTGTTATAGACTGCGCCACCGGGCAGAGGGCGATAGTTCGCCCCTTCGGGCACCATGTCGATCAGCGATTCTCCGACGCACAGGATCATGGTTACCCCTCCCTTCCCGTTCCTAACCGCTTGGGGCGGCAAGGCCGCCCGTTCCGGCCTTCTGATAGCGGTAACTGTCGGCGATGAAAATATCCGGTGTGAAGTCCGCCTCACCAATCCGCACGAAACCGCCGCGCTCATTCATCCAGATCAGTGCGAGCAGCAGGACAAGTGCCAGAAGCACCGCGAAAGTGATCTTCCACACCGACCAGGGCCGTTCGCCCTGCACCCGGCCCGACTGACCGTTGACGACGAAGCGGTAGCTTTTACCGTTATAGCGATAAGCCGCTGTCCAGACCGGCAGCAGGATATGCTTGAAGGTTTCATCCGTGTAGCGGGTCTCGATTCCGTGGATGCGCTGTTCGTTGCCGCCGATGTCGCGGCGCACGTCCATGGCGATGACACCTGCCATTTCCTGTCGCGCAATGTCATGGCCGGCGCTGAGCGGGATTGTATAACCCTCGGCCAGAAAGCCGGCCAGATATTCGGGCCGATATGGCACCAGATGCGACAGATCCCATGGGGTCAGCGCATCGGTGATCCGGCGTGGCAGAGTGCTGGAGGCAAGCACCAGCACATCGTCGAAATTCCGCGCCACCTGACCCGATACCGTTGTCCAGCGCGTCTTGCGCACCTGTTGGGCGACCCGCTGCTGGCGGCCGTCCACCATCTGGGTGACATAGACCGTTTCATAATACCAATCCCCGCGCGCGCCGCTGTAACGTGAGGCTGTATCGGCGTCGAAGGTCCAGAAGGGCGAATAGACCCCGCTCATCTTTTTGCCGCGGCGGGCATAGGCGGTCAGGCCCGACGGGGCGAACCACAGGCCGCGCAGCCAATCCTCAAGAGCCGCTTTTGCCTGAGCCTCGCTGATGACAAAGGGCAGCACGCCCTGTGGTTTGATCAGCCGGGTTGTGCCGGTGTCCGTAACCACGGCAGTGGCGCAGAACGGGCAGGCCGAGGCGTGGCGGTCGCTGGTGATTTCGACCTTTGCGCCACAATTAGGGCAAGAGAGGGTGCGGACCGTTTCGGCCAGCTCGCTGTTGCGGTCAAGCGACAGGCCATCCTCAAGCGGCAGTTCCCGCAGGCCGGGTGATTTGTGCCCCCCGTCCCATTGCAGCGCCCGGCCAGTCGCAGGGTCGCGCAGAATGGCGCTTTCGCCCCAGGGGCCCTGCTGCGGCTGGCGGGCCGGAGCACGCGCGGGGCCGGGGCCGATATCCTGCTGGTGTCCGCAAAAAGGGCAGAGCAAGCTTTGCTGCCCGGGCGAGAATTCAAGGCTCGCGCCGCAATTCTCGCACGGGTAGCGGTATTCCGAAGGCGGGGTCGGCATTCCTGTCCGTCACTCTGCCTTGGGCAGCGGCGGCGGAGGGGGAGGCGGCGCGACGGTGAACAGCTGGGCCAGCTCGGCCACGTCCTCGGCCCGTTTCCAACCGTCCTGACCGGGGGTCCAGACCAGGGTGTCACGGGCAAACTGCCCCTCGCGTGCCAGCCGGCCCAGGTGGGCGCGGCCATAGGGGCCGTCGGCTTCGCCATTGATGGCGATATGCCAGACCGTTTCGGGTTGCAGCGGCGGCGGGCTCTGCGGCGCGACCTGTGGCTGGGGCACGGCACCCCACGGACCGCGTTGCGCCATGGCGGCGCCAAGGCCCGCGCCCAGTCCGGCGCCGATGCCTGCCCCCATGCCCCCGGGCTGGTTTGACGCGTTCAGCATTGCCTCGGATGCCGCGTACTGGCCAAAGCGGTTCAGATCGCCCACGATGCCCATCGAGGTCCGCTTATCAAGCATTTTCTCAACTTCGTCAGGCAAGCTAATGTTTTCAATATAAAATTCTGGAATGGTCAGTCCATACGCCGCAATCGTGGGGCTGATCGCTTTGGCGACCATCTGGCCCAGATCGCCGGTATTTGCCGCCATGTCCAGAACCGGGATGCCCGAACCTGCGATCATGCGCGAGAATTCCTGCACGATGATATTGCGCAGCTGAAAGCTGATCTCATCGGCGGTGAATTCGCCATCGGTGCCGACGATCTCGGTCATGAAGCGGCCGGGGTCGGTCACCCGCATGGAGAAGGTGCCAAAGGCGCGGATGCGCACCGGGCCGAATTCCGGATCGCGGGCGATGACCGGGTTGCGCGTGCCCCATTTCAGGTCGTTGAAACGGGTGGTGTTGACGAAATAGATCTCGGACTTGAAGGGGCTGCGAAAGCCGTGGTCCCAATGTTGCAGCCGGGTCAGGATCGGCAGGTTATTGGTTTCCAGCATATAAAGACCGGGCTGGAACACATCGGCAAGCTGGCCCTCATGGATAAAGACGGCCGCCTGCCCCTCGCGCACGGTCAGCTTGGCGCCGTATTTGATCGCCTTGCCTACCGTCGGATAGCGCCAGACCATGGTGTCGCGGCTGTCGTCGGTCCATTCGATGACATCAATGAACTCGCCGCCGAGGATGTCGAAAATGCTCATGAGGCTTGCCTTTCGCGCTTGCCGGGACGCGTGGCGAGGATGATCCCCGCGCCTGTCCCGCGTCAAGCCCCGACTGCCGGGGCTAGGCTTCGGTTCCCAGAAGTTCGCGGGCGATCTGCAGGATGATCGGACGCGCCTCGGCCACGGTCATGCCGGGCTGCAGCCGAGGATCGTAAAGGATCTTGAGCAACAGCTCATCATGCGGGGTCAGATAGGCGAATTCTTCGTCATCGTTGAAGATCGAGGGCCGCACCCGCGGGCTGTCATTGGCAAGGCCCATGCCCTGTGCCAATTCTTCGTGAATGCACGAACGGCGCAGCCGCGAAGGCAGCTCGGCCCGGATCAGCGCCACGGCCTGGGTGTAGGTCGGCGAGTTGCCGTTGGAATAGGCAAAGACCGTGCAGTAATTCTGCGGCGCCAGATCGCGCAGCGCGTCTATATCGCTTGCCGGGATGCCCGGTACGAGCGAGGCGAGGCGCGGGGCGATCTGGCGCCGCTCATCCTCGTTCACGATCAGGACGTTGAAATTGCCCGTACCGCCGGTCAGCCCGACCGGATGGCCGCTGACGCTTTGCAGCCGTGCGGCAAGGCCCGCGATGTCGGCCCGGTCACGGGCCCGCAGCGCCGGAGCGACCGAGTCCCCGAATTCGACCCGCACCAGCACCGGCTGTTGCCAGCGCCGCAGGGGTGCTGGGGTGGCGCGGGGGATCAGCTTGCCCCCTTCGCGTATATATTCGTCGTGAAGGGCGACCTCGATGAAATCCTCGGCCAGCTTTTCGGGGGTCAGGGTGATCTCGGTCCCCCCATCGGTGCGCAGACGCCCGCGGCTGATCAGCGTTTCCTCAACATTGGCAAGATATTCGCGCATACTGCGGCTGGCCGGAGAGGCGGCCGCCGCCTCGGCCCGCGCGGTTGCGGCGCGTGCGGTTTCAGCGCGTTCGCGCCGCAGGGCTGCCTGATCGACCTCGGGTGGTTCGGGCCGGTCCGGGGGTGGCGGTGCCTTGATTACGGGCGGCGGCGCCTCGGTCTGGGTTTCGGGCGCACAGGCGGAAAGCAGCGCCAGCAGAGCCAGCGCAAAAGGCAGAGCGAACGGCTGTGCCAAAAGTCGGGGGCGGGTGGTCAGGGTCACGATGGTGTCGAGGCTGGGGAGGTGGAGCCGGCTCGGGCCGAGGCGAGGGTCTTGCGCAGTTCCGCTTCCATCGTCCTGAGGTCTTCCTCGGCGGCGGCGCGGCGGACGCGACCTTCGTCAGCGATGCGCAAGCTGTCCTCGATGGTCGAAATCAGCTCGGCATTTGCGGTGCGCACCGCCTCGATGTCAAAGACGCCCCGCTCGACCTGAGTGCGGATCTGGGCATTCGCTTCGCGCAGATTCTTGGCGTTCGCGGTCAGCAGGTCGTTGGTCAGGTCGTTTGCCTCTTTGACCGCGCGGGCGGCCTCGGCGCTGCGCTGGATGGTGACTGCCTGAGCCAGCTGCGTTTCCCACAGGGGCACGGTGTTCACCAGTGTCGAATTGATCTTGGTGATCAGCGATTTGTCGTTTTCCTGCACCAGCCGGATCGAAGGCAGAGACTGCATCGTCACCTGTCGCGTCAGCTTCAGGTCATGGACCCGACGCTCAAGATCGTCGCGCGCCGAGCGCAGGTCGCGCAGTTCTTGCGCGGCCATGACCTTGTCGTTTTCTGCCGCAGCCTCGACGGCGGCTTCCTTTGCGGGGATCTCGTCACGGTCGATCTGCGCCAGTTTTTCCTCGCCCGCTGCGATATAGAGCGCGAGCTCGTCGTAGAAGTTCAGCGTGCGATCATAAAGCAGGTCCAGCGATTTGATGTCTTTCAACAACAGGTGCTGGTGATGGTCAAGATCGGCGGTGATGCGATCAATCTGGCCCTGAACCTCTTCGTAGTTGGCGACGAATTTCGCGAATGGAGCGGCACGGCCCAGCAGTTTTTCCCACCAGCTGCGCTTGCGCCTTACGTCGAGTTCGCTGACCGAAAAGCCGCGGATCGTGGTCACGATCTCGCGCAGCGATTCGCCGGCGGGGCCAACGTCCTTGTTCCTGACCCCTTCAAGCATTGCCTGGCTGATTTCCTGCAGCTCATTCTGGGCGCGGGCACCGAAATGCACGATCGAGCCAGAGTCGCGGATATTCACCTCGGCCATGCGCTTGCGGATTTCCTCGGCAAGCTCAGGGTTGGCCTCGCTGAGGGTTGGGGCTGCTGCAGGTGGTTCGGGCAGGACGACCGCGGTCACGGTCTGGATTTCGTCCAGGGCTGCCTGGGCGCTGGCCTGTGTCTGCGTGGTCATCCGGTGTAGTCCTTTCATGTGTCGCAAGGGCCCGGCAGCAGAATAGGCCCTTTCCCGTCGAGTTCAACGAGCGCCCTGCCCATCAGTTCCCTTTGTTTTTGGTGGTGTTGCCATCCTGCCGGGGTGGGACGGGCCATGATGGGGCGGGCGCTTGCCGGCGGGGGTCGCTTTGCGTTGCACGGGCAGCGGGGGGCGTGTAGAACCTGCCCGATCGAGCGTTGCGAAGGAGCCCGTGCATGCGCAGAGTTGTCGTCACCGGACTGGGGATGGTCACACCGCTGGCCTCGGGGGTCGAAGAGACCTGGTCGAGACTGCTGGCCGGAGAATCCGGTGCCGGCCTGATCACTCGTTTCGACACCAAGGATGTGGCGACGAAATACGCCTGCGAAATTCCGTTCGGGGATGGTTCGAACGGCACATTCAATCCCGATGACTGGATGGAGGCCAAGGACCGCCGCAAGGTGGACGATTTTATCGTCTATGGCATGGCCGCTGCCGAGCAGGCCGTCCGCGATTCCGGCTGGGTGCCCGAAAACGACACTGACCGCGAGCGTACCGGCGTGCTGATCGGTTCGGGCATCGGCGGGTTGCAGTCGATCGCCGAAACTGCGGTTCTGATCAAAGAGCGCGGACCGAAACGGGTGTCGCCCTTCTTTATTCCCGGGGCGCTGATCAACCTTGTTTCAGGGCAGGTCTCGATCCGCTTTGGTTTCAAGGGGCCGAACCATGCAGTAGTGACCGCCTGTTCGACCGGCGCCCATGCTATCGGTGATGCGGCGCGGCTGATTGCCCTGGGCGACGCTGACGTTATGATCGCTGGCGGCACCGAAAGCCCGATCTGCGAGATCGGCATCGCCGGCTTCAACGCCTGCAAGGCACTGTCCACCAAGCGCGAGGCTGATCCGAAGGCGGCTTCGCGGCCCTGGGACCTGGATCGCGACGGCTTTGTCATGGGCGAAGGCGCGGGCGTTCTGGTGCTTGAGGAATACGAGCACGCCAAGGCCCGTGGCGCGCATATCTATGCCGAGATTCTGGGCTATGGTCTGTCGGGCGACGCCTATCACATCACCGCGCCAAGCGAGGATGGCGAAGGCGGTTTCCGCAGCATGTCCAATGCCTTGGCTCGTGCCAGTATCAAGCCGGGCGATCTGGATTATATCAACGCGCATGGCACCTCGACCATGGCCGACGTGATCGAGCTTGGCGCGGTCGAGCGGCTGCTTGGCGATGCGGCTGGCAATGTGGTGATGTCCTCGACCAAGTCGAGCACCGGCCATCTTTTGGGCGCGGCAGGCGCGGTCGAGGCGATCTTCTGTATTCTCGCCTTGCGTGACCAGATCTGTCCGCCGACCATCAACCTTGACAATCCGGCGCGTGAAACGCCCGTCGATCTGGCCGCCAATGCTGCTGTGCGCCGCAAGGTGGATTACGTGCTGTCGAACAGCTTTGGCTTTGGCGGCACCAACGCCAGCCTGGTGATGGGACGGGTCAAGGAATGATCTGGCGCCATATCGCGTCGAACTTCCTGACACTGCTGATTGTGGTGCTGATCGCGGTAGCGGCCGCGGTCGCCTGGGGCAAGCATGAATACGACCGGCCTGGCCCAAGCGCCGTGGCTGCTTGCGTGCGTGTCGCGCCTGGCGCCAGCCTGAACGCGATCAGTCAGCAGCTGGCCGAACAGGGCGTGATCTCGAACGCCTATGTCTTTCGGGTCGGCGCTGATTATGAAGGCAAGTCGCGCAATCTGAAATTCGGCTCGTATCTGGTCCCTCCGCAGGCCAGCATGGCCGAAATCTCTCGCGTCATTACCGCAGGCGGCCCCAGCACCTGTGGCACCGAGGTCGTGTTCCGCATTGGTGTGCGCGAAAACTCGGTGATCCTGCGGGACATGGATTCCGAAACTGGCGTTTTTGCCGAACAGGCGAAATACAACCCCGCCACCGAGCCTGCACCTGAGGTCATTGCCGCCGCCGAGCAAAAGCCGGACGCGCGGCTGCGTATTTCGGTCGCGGAGGGCGTGACCAGTTGGCAGGTGGCCGAGGGTCTGAAGCAAGCAGGTTTCCTGGGCGGCGAGGTTGGCAGGCTTCCTGCCGAGGGCAGCCTCGCGCCCGACACCTATGATGTCGAAAAGGGTGCGGATCGCGCCACCCTGCTGGCCGAAATGGCGCGGCGGCAATCGTCGATCCTGGCCTCGGCGTGGGAGGCGCGGGCGCCGGATCTGCCCTATGCTTCGCCCGAAGAGGCGCTGATCATGGCCTCGATTATCGAAAAAGAAACCGGGATCCCGGAAGAGCGTCGCGTGGTCGCCAGTGTCTTTGTGAACCGGTTGCGCCAGGGAATGCGGCTGGAGACCGACCCGACCGTGATCTACGGCATCACTGGCGGCAAAGGGGTTCTTGATCGCGGTATTCGCGGCTCTGAGCTGCGGCGGCGCACGCCTTATAACACCTATCAGGTGGACGGGCTGCCTCCGACGCCGATCGCCAATCCGGGCCGGGCTGCCATCGAGGCAGCGCTGAACCCCGAGGATACGGACTACGTCTTCTTTGTCGCGGACGGTTCGGGTGGTCACGCCTTTGCCCGGACGCTGGAAGAGCACAACAGCAATGTTGCCCGGTGGCGTGAGATCGAGCGTCAGCGCGGACAGCCGCTTTCCCCGGTTCAGGGTGACTAGATTCGGCAGTTGACGGGGGCGTTTTCGCCCCCGTTGCATATTGCGTGCGCTGAGGCGTTGCGCGGCCCATCCTGTTGTTTTCATTGATTTATTTTGAGATGCCGAACGCAACCAATGGGTTTTTATTGACTTTGCGAACGCCCTAAAGTAGAAATTACCCATGCTGGGAGAGGTGGGCAAGCGGCCGGGTCGGATGACCCGAGGCCGCTTTTTTCATTTCTTGCTCGTGCGGACAGACACACGAGGGCAGGACGATCAGGAATGACGATGAATTTCGATCCGGGGCCGGAGGCACCGGAAGGGCCTTTCGTGCCCGGCGCTGCTGCGGCGCCTGACATGGATGTGCTTGCGATCGCGGATGGGCTGTTCCGGTCTTATGCGGCGGATCTTGCCCGATTGCGGGCCAAGATTCAGGCCGGCGAGATGGACGAGTTGAAGGAATCCGTCCGGATGGTGCGCGACCTGAGGGCCGCGACCCAACTGGTGCTGGAGGAAAGGAGCAAGGTTGACAAGCTTCGCAAGGAAGCTGCCGGACAGGTCGGCGCGGGAACGCTTGACCTTGTCGCGGCACGCGATGAGATCGGGCGCCGCCTGGCTTGCCTGCGCCGCGCAGGAGGAGGTTGACGAATTCCTGGGCAGCCTTGGCGACAATGCCCTTGCGGCACTGCCCTGGCTGTTCGAGTTCTGGGCGCTGCCGCATCAGTTGCCGCCCGAGGGCGACTGGAAATCCTGGGTGATCATGGGGGGACGCGGCGCGGGCAAGACCCGCGCCGGTGCCGAATGGGTGCGCATGCAGGTTGAAGGAGCTACCCCAGATGCGCCGGGCCGTGCCCGTCGCCTTGCGCTGGTTAGCGAGACCTTTGATCAGGCCCGTGACGTCATGGTCTTTGGCGAGTCGGGGATTTTGGCCTGCTCGCCTCCGGATCGCCGTCCGGTGTGGGAGGCGGGACGGAGGCGGTTGGTCTGGGCAAATGGCGCCACCGCACAGGTTTATTCGGCGCATGAGCCCGAGGCGCTGCGTGGTCCGCAATTCGATGCCGCCTGGGTCGATGAACTGGCCAAGTGGAAGAAGGCCGAGGAGACCTGGGACATGCTGCAATTTGCCCTGCGTCTGGGGGAACACCCTCAGCAGGTGGTGACGACGACGCCAAAGAATGTCCCGGTGTTGAAGCGGATTCTGGACAATGCCTCGACCGTCACCACCCATGCGCCGACCGATGCCAACCGTGCCTATCTGGCCGAGAGCTTTCTTGCCGAGGTCGAGGCGCGCTATGCGGGCACACGGCTTGGGCGGCAGGAGCTTGAGGGGCTGCTTCTTGAAGATGTCGAGGGCGCGCTTTGGACGAATTCGATGCTTGAACGGTGCAGGGTCGATGCGGCCCCGACGCTATCGCGTATCGTGGTTGCGGTCGATCCCGCGGTGACGGGCGGGGCTGGCGCTGATGAATGCGGCATCGTCGTCGCCGGGGTGGTGGCCGAGGGGCCGGTGACCGACTGGCGGGCCTATGTGCTTGAGGATGCCTCGGTCCGGGGCGGGCCGTCTGATTGGGCGCGGGCGGCAATTCAGGCGATGGAGCGGCATGGCGGCGAGCGGCTGGTGGCCGAGGTCAATCAGGGCGGCGATCTGGTGGAAAGTGTTTTGCGCCAGATCGACCCGCTGGTGCCCTTTCGCGCCTTGCGTGCCGGGCGGGGCAAGGGGTTGCGGGCCGAGCCGGTCGCGGCGCTTTATGAGCAGGGGCGGGTTTACCACCTGCGCGGCCTGGGGATCCTTGAAGATCAGATGTGCCGCATGACCGTCGCGGGCTATGGTGGCAAGGGCTCACCGGATCGTCTGGATGCTCTGGTCTGGGCTATTCACGAGCTGATGATTGAGCCGGCGGCGCATTATACGCGTCCTGCGGTACGCGCGCTCTAGCGGCTTCGGCGCCGCTTTTGCGGGGCTGTCGCATGGATATTTGGACACGGAAGAACGGGCCATGGGGCTCGTGAGGGTCGCGGTCAGCGGCCCTTTTTTCTTGGGATTTTCAGGAGGAGCCTATGGCATTTCCCTGGTTCGGGCGGAATGGGGTATCGGCGCGGCCAACCACCGCAGTCGAGAAAAAGGCCAGCGCCGCCGGTAAGGTAGTGGCGTTGGCAGCGGGGTCAGGTCGGGTTGTCTGGTCCCCGCGTGATACGGTCAGCCTGACCAATGCCGGGTTCATCGGCAATCCGGTTGGTTTCCGAGCCGTGCGGCTGATTGCCGAAGCGGCGGCTGCGGTGCCGCTGATCTGTCAGGACCGAGAGCGGCGTTATGACGTGCATCCGGTGCTGGATCTGCTGCGCAGGCCCAATCCGGCGCAGGGTCGTGCCGAGATATTCGAGGCGCTTTATGGCCAGATCCTGTTAAGCGGTAACGGTTATCTGGAGGCGGTCGGTATGGGGCCCAAAGGCCTGCCTGCGGAGCTGCATGTCTTGCGCGCTGATCGGATGGCGGTGGTGCCGGGGCCGGATGGTTGGCCCATCGCCTATGAATATGGTGTGGGTGGCCGCAAGGTTCGGTTCGATATGGCGGGTAGTCCCGATCCGATTTGCCATATCCGCAGCTTTCATCCTTTGGACGATCATTATGGGCTGTCGCCGATGCAGGCGGCTGCGGTGGCTGTCGATGTCCACAACAGCGCTTCGAGCTGGTCGAAGGCTTTGCTGGATAATGCTGCGCGGCCTTCCGGCGCTATCGTCTATCGCGGTGCAGATGGGCAGGGGAACCTGTCGCCCGACCAGTATGATCGGTTGGTTGCCGAGATGGAGATGCATCATCAGGGCGCCCGAAATGCCGGTCGACCGATGCTGTTGGAGGGCGGGTTGGACTGGAAGCCGATGGGGTTTTCCCCCTCGGACATGGAGTTTCATCAGACCAAGCTGGCCGCTGCGCGCGAGATTGCACAGGCTTTTGGCGTGCCACCCATGCTGATCGGTATTCCGGGCGAGGCGACCTATGCCAACTACGCCGAGGCGCATCGGGCGTTTTATCGGCTGACGGTTCTGCCTCTGGTCTCGCGCGTGGCGAGTGCCGTGGCGTGGTGGCTGTCCGAGCATCTGGGCAATGAGATCGACTTGCGTGCCGATCCGGATCAGGTGCCTGCGCTTGCTGAGGAACGCGACGCCCAATGGCGGCGTGTCGGCGAGGCGACCTTTCTGAGCGAGGCGGAAAAGCGTGCGGTTCTGGGCCTGCCGCCTGCGCAGGAGGACTAGGATGGAGGGCTCGCGTTTCGTCAAGGAGCCCTTTGACTGGCATGACCAGCGCCTCAACACCCAAGAGCGGATCATGGCGCTGCAGTTTGGTCAGGTCGAGCGCCGGCTGGAGCGGATCGAGGCGCTGATCGAAGGGCTGGAGCGGCGCTTATGGATGACGGTCTATGGCGTTGTCGCGGTGATCCTGACCCAGGCCGTGCAATCGATCATGACCTTTACGCCAAAAGGGGGATAGCGTGAATTCAAAGGATTACGGGCTGGAGTTGAAGTTTGCGGCGGGATCGTCCCTGATCTTGGACGGTACGCGGATCGAGGGCTATGCCAGCCTGTTCGGCGTTACGGATCAGGGCGGCGATGTCGTCTTGCGCGGGGCCTATGCCGAAAGCCTGAGGCGGCTTGCCGCGCGCGGCGACCGTGTGCGGATGCTGTGGCAGCATGACCCGACCCGGCCGATCGGCGTTTGGGACGAGATACGAGAGGACGAGCAGGGTCTGTGGGTCGCGGGTAGGCTTTTGCCCGACATTGCCCAGGCCCGCGAGGCGGCGGCGCTGATCGCTGCTGGTGCCATCGACGGGTTGTCGATCGGCTATCGCACCATTTCGGCCGAGCGTGATGCCAAGGGCCGGCGGCGGCTGACCGAGGTCGAGCTGTGGGAGGTGTCCTTGGTCACCTTTCCCATGCTTGCCGAGGCAAAGGTGGGCCGAAAATCAGGCGGGATCGACGAACTGGCAGCGGCTTTTCGGGCCGCAACGCAGGCGCTGCGCGCCGAATGATTTCATCCAAATGGAGGGGAGCATGACTGAGGTGAAAGCCGCGGCCGGGACAGAACTGCCCGGAGAACTGGGGGCTGAAATGCTGGGATTCGTAAATGAACTCAAGCAGTTTCGCTCAGACATTCAGAAACAACTGAAAGTACAGGAAGATCGCATGACCATCATGGACCGCAAGAGCATTTCCCGGGCGCGTGCCCCTTTGTCGGCTGAGGCCGATCAGGGCGCGCCCTATCAAAAGGCGTTTGACGCCTATGTCCGCCATGGGGACGATGCGGCGCTGCGCGGGTTGCCGTTGGAAGGTAAGGCAATGACCTCGACCTCGGATGGCGGGTTCCTTGTTGCTCCGACCGTGGCGATGCAGGTGCAGGACGTTCTGACCGGCACCGCCTCGTTGCGACGGATTGCCAATGTCGTGACAGTGGAATCGGCGAGCTATGAGGTGCTGGTCGATATGGGCGATATCGCCCATGGTTGGGCGAGCGAGGATACCGCTCAGGCAGAAACGGGTACGCCGACCGTTCAGCGGGTCGTGATTCCGGTGCACGAGCTTTCTGCCATGCCCAAGGCGAGCCAGCGCCTGCTGGACGACAGTGCCTTTGACGTCGAAAGCTGGCTTGCCGGTCGGATTGCCGACAAATTTTCCCGAGCGGAGGCAGCAGCCTTTGTCAAAGGCGACGGTATCAACAAGCCCAAGGGATTCCTGACCCATGCTACGGCGCCCCATCATGAGGCTGGTGATTCCAGGATCGGAACCTTGCTGTCAGGTGGTGATGGAGATTTTGCCGAAGGGAATCCGGCAGATGCTTTGATCGACCTGGTTTATTCGCTGGGCGCGCAATATCGGGCCAATGCAAGCTTTGTCATGAACTCGAAGACCGCTGCGGCGGTGCGCAAGATGCGCGATGCCGATGGCCGGTTTTTGTGGACGGACTCGCTGGCTTTGGGGCAGCCGGCGCAGTTGCTGGGCTATCCGGTGCTGATCTGCGAAGAGATGCCTGATATCGCCCGTGGCGCTGCTGCGATCGCCTTTGGTGATTTTCGCGCCGGCTATACCATCGTCGAGCGTCCCGATCTGCGCGTCCTGCGCGACCCGTTCTCGGCCAAGCCGCATGTTCTGTTTTATGCCACCAAGCGCGTTGGCGGCGGCGTCACTGATGCCCGCGCCATCAAGCTGATGATCTTCGGCTGATCCAGGGCCGAAGCGGGGCCGCGCGGATTTCATGCCCGCCTTACCGGCAAGTGCAACTGTCCGCGCGCGCGAGGGCGGGCAGCGGCGCGGCCCCTTTCGTGACCCGAGGATGCGGCACCCCAGCGAATGGGAGAATAGAAGATGATGCTTGAGGAAGTGACAGCGCCTGTAGCCGAGGCGCTGCCCGTCGCGGTGTTGCGCAATCACTTGCGGCTGGGCTGTGGTTTTGGCGGGCCTGGTGCTGAGGATGTGGCCGAGACCGCGGCTTTGGCGGGCTATCTGCGCGCTGCCATTGCCGCAATCGAGGCGCGTACCGGCAAGGTGCTGCTGACGCGGCGGTTTCGGCTGCAGCTGGAGCGGTGGCGAGATACGCAGGGCCAGCCGCTGCCACTGGCCCCGGTCGAGGCGGTCGAGGGGGTTGAGATCCTTGACGCCACGGGGGCAGGGACGGTGCTTGATCCTGCGCGCTATCGGCTGGTGCGGGATATGCAACGACCGGTGCTGAAGCCGGTGGGCGTTTTTCTGCCATCTGTCCCGCACGGGGGATGCGTGACGATCAGCTTTCTGGCTGGTTTCGGGGCTGACTGGTCCCGGGTTCCGGCTGATCTGGCGCAGGCGGCGCTGATGCTGGCTGCGCATTATCACGAGGACCGCAGTTTTGAGGGCACCCAGAGTGCGCTGCCTTTCGATGTCAGTGTGCTGATTGAACGCTGGCGCTCTGTCCGGGTGCTGGGAGGGCGCGGCAATTCGCGTGGCGGTGCATGAGCACGCCACGCATGACAGTGCCGCTGGTCGTGGAATCCTCGGCCCGGTTGCCCGACGGGATGGGCGGCTTTCGCCAGTCCTGGCAGGAGGTCGGGCGGATCTGGGCCGAGATGCGCTCGGGCGCGGGTGGTGAACGTGTCGCCGCATTGGGGACGCAGAGCGTCGTGACCTGGCGGATCACCGTCAGGGCAGCGCCTGCGGGCGATACGCGCCGCCCGCGCCCCGGGCAGAGGTTGCGACTGGGTGAGGGCGCGCAGGCGCGGCGCTTTCGCATCGACGCAGTCGCCGAAAGCGACCCCGGGGGGCGCTGGCTGGTCTGTATCGCGCAAGAGGAGATTCCGGCATGAGCTACCGGGCAACGGCTGCCTTGCAGGCGGCGGTTTATCAGGTGCTGCGCGATGATGCGGCGCTGCGCGAACTGGTCGGGGACGCGATCTATGACGCGATGCCGGTTTCGGCCCCGGCAGGGGTTCATGTCGCGCTGGGTCCCGAAGAAGCGCGCGATGCGGGCGACATGACCGGGGCGGGGGCAGTGCATGACCTGACCGTCTCGGTCTTGTCGGGGGCTGATGAGACCGGCGGTTTCGCGACGGTCAAGGCGGCTGCTGCTGCGGTCTGCGACGCACTGGAAAGTGCGGGCATGACCATCGGGTGTGGCCATCTGGCGGGGCTGTGGTTCCTGCGTGCCCGGGCACGACGGACGGAAAAAGGCGCGGGGCGGCGGGTCGATCTGACCTTTCGCGCGCGCATCGACCTTGGATGAGGAGAAACGGTGATGGCGGTTCAGAACGGACGCGACCTGCTGATCAAGATGGATATGACCGGCGACGGTCATTTCGAAACCATAGCCGGCCTGCGGGCGACCCGGCTGGGTTTCAATGCCGAGACTGTGGATGTGACGAGCCTGGAAAGCGAGGGTCGCTGGCGCGAACTGCTGGCGGGTGCGGGGGTGCGCTCGGCCAGCATCTCGGGCTCGGGTGTGTTCCGTGATGGCACGACGGATGAGCGTGCGCGGCAGGCCTTTTTTGATGGCGAGGTGCCGCGCTTTCAGGTGGTGATCCCGGATTTCGGCACGGTCGAGGGGGCGTTCCAGATCACGGCTTTGGAATATGCGGGTAGTTACAATGGCGAGGCAACCTATGAGATTTCCCTGGCAAGCGCGGGCCCGATCAGCTTTGTCGCGCTTTGACGGCATCAACCCGCTTGCGGGTGAGGTCGAGATCTGGCTGGGCAGTCAGCGCCATGTCGCAAGACTGACCCTGGGCGCGCTGGCTGCGCTTGAGGCCGAGCTGGGCGCCGAAAGCATGATCGCGCTGGTCGAGCGGTTCGAGGGTGGCCGCTTTTCCAGTCGTGACGTGATGGCGGTTCTGGTTGCGGGTCTGCGCGGCGGCGGCTGGACGGGCGGCATGGATGATCTGGCCTTGGCCGATCTGCGTGGCGGGCCGGTCGCGGCTGCTCATGCGGCGGCGGCGCTGTTGTCGCGCGCCTTTCGGATCGAGGGGACATGAGTGGCTGGCCGAACTGGCCGCGCGCTATCCTGACCGGCCTGTCGGTCAGCATGAGAAAAAAGGAGGCGGCGGTGGTGACGAACAGGGACGGGCTTGGCCCGCTCGACGAGGACGAACAAGAGGCGCTGGTCAAGGGGCTGGACGAGAATGCCCGGCTGACGGCAGCCTTTGACGCTGAACTGGCCCGCCTGCGCGAGACCATGCTTTACACCAACCGCGAGGCCAGCACGCTGGCCTTTGGCATCGGTGCCGGGCTGCGCCGTGCGTTCTCGGGACTGGTTTTTGACGGCATGAAGCTGAGCGAGGCTCTGAAAGGCATCGCGCGCAGCATGGCGGATACCGCCTTTTCCCTGGCGATGAAGCCGGTCGAACAGGCGCTGGCCGGAGCCATCGCGCAGGGTGTGAACGGGATGGTCTCGGCGGTGCTGCCTTTTCGGGATGGCGCGGCCTTTGTGCAGGGTCGGGTCATGCCCTTTGCCCGGGGTGGCGTGGTCAGTCAGCCGACCTTTTTCCCAATGCGCGGCGCGACCGGGCTGATGGGCGAGGCCGGACCCGAGGCGATCATGCCCCTGCGCCGC
The DNA here is from genome assembly GCF_019633685.1 of Paracoccus sp. J56. Classification (NCBI taxonomy): domain Bacteria; kingdom Pseudomonadati; phylum Pseudomonadota; class Alphaproteobacteria; order Rhodobacterales; family Paracoccaceae; genus Paracoccus; species Paracoccus sp. J56. Next base: position 156,790 of record NZ_JAFL01000004.1, on the reverse strand, counting down.
AGTGCTGATGGTCGGCTGGGTGTCGCGGCGGCGGGCGGCGGGCGGCCGGTGAATGTGACCTTCAATGTCTCGACCCCCGATGTCGCGGGGTTCCAGCGTAGTCAAAGCCAGATTGCCGCGCAGCTTGGCCGCATTCTGGCGCGCGGGGAAAGAAACGGGTGAGCAATGGCATTTCATGAGATCAGATTTCCGGCGAGCCTTTCCTTTGGCTCGGTCGGGGGGCCTGAGCGGCGCACCGAGATCGTCGCGCTGACCAACGGTTACGAAGAGCGCCGCACCCCATGGGCGCATTCGCGGCGGCGCTATGATGCGGGGCTTGGCCTGCGCTCGCTTGACGATGTCGCGGCGCTGATTGCCTTTTTCGAGGCGCGGGCGGGGCAGATGCATGGTTTCCGCTGGAAGGACTGGGCCGATTACAAGTCATGCATCCCAAGTGCCGAGGTCACCTTTCAGGATCAGGAGATCGGGATCGGCGATGGGATGCAGCGTGAATTTGCGCTGTGCAAAGCATATGCCTCGGGGGTCGGTCGCTATCGGCGCCCGGTGATCAAGCCTGTCGAGGGCACGGTGCGTGCCGGCGTGGGGCATGTCGAAAAGCGCGAGGGCGTCGATTTCGAGGTCGATACGGCCACGGGGATCATTACCTTTGCCGCGCCGCCCGAGGCGGATGCCGTAGTGACCGCGGGGTTCGAGTTCGACGTACCGGTGCGCTTTGACGCCGACCGTATCGCGGTGTCGGTCGCTTCGTTTCAGGCGGGCGAGCTGCCTCAGGTCCCGGTGGTGGAGGTGCGGCCATGAGCGGGACAATTGCGCGCGCATGGGCGGTACGGCGGCGCGACGGGCTGGAGCTTGGCTTTACCGATCATGACCGGGAACTGGGCTTTGAGGATATCACCTTCCGCCCTGATTCAGGGCTGAGTGCGCGGGCATTGGTGCAGGGCCTTGGCCTGTCGGTTGACAACAGCGAAGCCATGGGCGCGCTGTCGGATGCCGCGATCACCGAGCAGGACCTGATGGCCGGGCGCTGGGACAGTGCCGAGGTTCGCCTGTGGGAGGTGGACTGGTCTAACGCTGCTAACCGGCAGCTGATCTTTCGTGGCCATCTGGGCGAGGTAGTGCGCAGTGGCGCGGCTTTTAGTGCCGAGTTGCGCGGACTTTCCGAACCTTTGAACAAGACGCAGGGCCGGGTCTATCACCCGCGCTGCTCGGCGGTGCTGGGCGACGGCAAATGCCGATTTGATCTGTCTAAGCCCGGCTATTCGGCCGAAGGCGTGGTACTGGCCGATGAGGGCGGGCGGCTGACGCTTTCGGGTATTGCGGGCCATGATCCGGGTTGGTTCGAGCACGGCCGGCTGATCATGCTGTCCGGTGCTGCCGAGGGGCTGTCGGCCATGGTCAAGGCGGATGTTGCCCAGCCGGGCAACCGGCGTGCGGTTGAATTGTGGACGGCGCTGGGCATTCAACCCGTCGCCGGGGACCGCGTGCGGCTGGTGGCCGGCTGCGACAAGCGCGGCGAGACTTGCCGGATGAAGTTCCTCAATTACCTGAACTTTCGCGGCTTTCCTCATTTGCCTCCTGAGGATTGGCTGATCGCGCCCAAGGTGAACCGATGAGCGTGGCTGCGGGACTGGCGGCGGTGGCGGCCGCGCGGGCGTGGATCGGCACGCCCTATGTTCATCAAGGATCGGTTCGGGGGGGCGGGGGCGGATTGTCTGGGGCTGGTGCGCGGTATCTGGCGCGAACTTTACGGGACCGACCCCGAGCCTATGCCGGCCTATACCCCCGACTGGGGTGAGGTCGGCGGGACCGAGCTTATCCTGGGTGGTGCGGGGCGCTATCTGCTGCCCGCCCAAGATGAGCAGCCGGGCGATGTGCTGGTCTTTCGCATGAGGGCCGGGGCTATCGCCAAGCATCTGGGAATATTGGCGGAAATTGGTGCAGAGGCGCGTTTCATCCATGCCTATGACCGGCATGGGGTGGTGGACAGTCCGCTGTCGGCGCCGTGGCGGGCGCGGATTGCGGGACGTTTCCGGTTTCCGCCTCTTTGAGGGAAAGGTTAGGGCGCAATGGCGACGATTCTGCTGGCGGCGGTCGGGGCATCGCTGGGTTCGGGCTTTGGCGGCACGGTTCTGGGGCTTTCGGGCGCGGTAATTGGCCGGGCGGTCGGGGCGACGCTGGGGCGGGTGATTGATCAGCGTCTTTTGGGCGGTGGCTCGAAGGCGGTTGAGACGGGGCGCGTGGACCGGCTGCGCATTCAGACTGCGGGCGAGGGAACCTCGATCCCGAGGCTGTGGGGCCAGATGCGGCTGCCCGGGCACGCGATCTGGGCCGGTCCCGTGGTCGAGACCCGGCGTGAACATGGCGGTGGCAAGGGCTCGGGTCCCAGTGTGACCGAGATCGGCTATCGGCTGAGCTTTGCCCTTGCACTGTGCGAGGGGCCGATCCTTGGTGTCGGGCGGGTCTGGGCGGATGGAGAGGAGGTCTCGGCCGATGATCTGAACATGCGGGTGTATCCGGGGGACGAAGATCAGCTTCCCGACCCGGCCATTGCCGCGCAGGAGGGGGATGATGCCCCCGCCTATCGCGGCATTGCCTATGTCGTCTTCGAGGAGCTGGCGCTTGAGAAATGGGGCAACCGCGTTCCGCAGCTTTCGTTCGAGGTGACCCGGGCAGCAAAGGACGGTCGCGGCCTGTCGCGTGAGGTGCAGGCAGTGGCAATGATCCCCGGTACCGGAGAGTACTCTTTGGCTACCACGGCGGTCAGCCTGGATCTGGGCCTGGGCGAGACGCAGGTCATCAACCACAACACACCTTTGGCTGCGAGCGATTTCCGCGCCTCGATGCGGACGCTGGGGCGCGAGTTGCCGAATGTCGGTTCGGTCTCGCTGGTGGTGTCATGGTTTGGCGATGACCTGCGCGCGGGTGAATGCCGCGTGCAGCCAAAAGTCGAAGATCGCAGCCGTGACGGACGTGAGATGGCCTGGCGCGCTGGCGGCATCGGGCGGGGTGAGGCGGGTGAGGTCGCGCGCGTGAACGACCGGCCGATCTATGGGGGCACTCCGGCCGATGCCTCGGTGATCGAGGCGCTGCGGGCGATTGCTGCAAGTGGCCGGAAGGGGGTGTTCTATCCGTTCATCCTGATGGAGCAGCTGGCAGGCAACCGTCGCCCCGACCCGTGGAGCGGCGCTGTGCATCAGCCGGTCATGCCATGGCGGGGCCGGATCACCACCAGTATCGCCGCGGGCCGCGATGGCAGTCCCGCGGGCACGGAGACGGCTGAAGCCGAGGTGAGGCGATTTTTCGGCTCTGCCGAGGTGCGGCATTTCTCGCGCGATGGCACGGTTATTTCCTACAATGGGCCGCAGGAGTGGTCTTATCGCCGGTTCATCCTGCACTACGCCCATCTATGCGCGGCTGCAGGGGGGATCGACGCCTTTCTGATCGGCTCGGAGATGGTAGGTCTGACGACGATCATGGGGTCGGGCCACTCATTCCCTGCGGTCGATGAGCTGCGCCGGCTGGCGGCCGATGTGCGTGCCATTCTGGGACAGGGGGTCAAGATCGGCTATGCCGCTGACTGGTCGGAATATTTCGGCCATCACCCCGGCAACGGCGATGTACATTTCCATCTGGACCCGCTGTGGGCGGACAGGAACATCGATTTCATCGGTATCGACAATTACATGCCGCTGTCGGATTGGCGCGAGGGTGAGGACCATCTGGACGTCCATTTCGGCCGCATCGACAATCCCGCCTATCTGCGCGGCAATGTTGCGGGGGGAGAGGGTTACGACTGGTATTACGCCAGTGATGCCGACCGGCAGGCGCAGCGTCGCACCTTGATCGAGGACGGGGCGCATCACGAGCACTGGATCTGGCGCTACAAGGATATCCATGGCTGGTGGCAGAACCGCCATCACGATCGCATCAGAGGCGTGCGGCAGGCCAGGCCCACCGCATGGGTGCCGCGCAGCAAGCCGGTCTGGTTTACCGAGATGGGCTGTGCCGCGCTGGATAAGGGCACCAACCAGCCCAACAAGTTCCTTGATGCGATGAGTTCGGAATCGATGTTGCCCCACTTCTCGGACGGGCGGCGGGATGACGTGATTCAGGCGGCCTATATACGGGCGATGACCGAGTACTGGTCCGACCCGGCCAACAACCCTGCCCGTGCCGCCTATGGCCGGACGGGTGCAGGCCGGATGATCGACATGGATCGCGCGCATGTCTGGTGCTGGGACGCGCGGCCCTATCCGGCCTTTCCCGCCCGTACCGACCTGTGGTCGGATGGCCCGGCATGGGAGCGGGGTCACTGGCTGAACGGTCGTGCTGGTGCCGTGCCTCTGGCCGATGTCGTGGCCGAGATCTGCCATGGGGCAGGCGTGCGGGCTTTTGACGTCGAGGGCTTGCGGGGGTTGGTGCGGGGATATGTGCTTTCTGGTTCTGAAAGCGGTCGCGCGGCATTGCAGCCCCTGATGCTGGCGCATGGGTTCGATGCCGTCGAACGTGACGGTGTCCTGCGCTTTGTCATGCGCGGCGCGCGCGTCGATGCCGAGCTTGGTCCCGATGACATGGCGCTGGCCGAGGAGGTCCAGTCTGTCGAGGTCCGGCGTGCCGCCGATGCCGAGATGGTTGGTCGTATCCGTCTGTCCCATGTCGAGGCCGGGGGTGATTATGCCGTGCGCACGGCTGAGACGATGATGCCGGGGGCAGAATTCCTGCCGGTCTCGGACAGTGAGCTGGCCATGTCGCTGACACGCGGCGAAGGTCGGGCGCTGGCCGAGCGCTGGCTGGCAGAGGCAGCGGTTGCGCGGGACGGGGTGCGCCTTGCCCTGCCGCCCTCGCTGGGGCATCTGGGGCCGGGTGATGTGGTGCGGCTGGCCGAACCCCGGGCCGAGACGAAACGCTGGCGCATCGACCGTGTCGAGCGGGCGGGTGCGATCACCGTCGATGCGGTGCGGGTCGAACCGGGGGTCTATCGTCCCGCCCGGGTCGCCGGAGGAGAGACGGTCCTGCGTCCCTTTGTCCCGCCGATCCCGGTCTGGCCGGTGTTTCTGGATCTGCCGTTGCTGCGCGGGGACGAGGCGCCCCATGCGCCGCATCTTGCGGTGACGGCGACGCCATGGCCGGGGGCGGCAGCGGTCTGGGACTCGGCGCAGAAAACCGGCGGGTATCGGTTGAACCTGACGCTTGCTGAGCCTTCGATTATGGGGCGTACTGAAAACCCGCTTGCTGCGGCCCGGCCCGGGGTTTGGGACCGTGGCCCCGCACTGCGTCTGAGGGTCAAGGGGGGTAATCTGCGCTCGGCCTCAGAGGAGGCGCTGATGGCGGGGGCGAACCTGCTGGCCATCGGCGACGGTTCGCCCGAGGGGTGGGAGCTTTTGCAGTTTGCCGAGGCGCGCCTGATCTCGGCCGGTTTGTGGGAGATATCGACCCGGCTGCGCGGGCAGGCGGGTACAGATGCCTTTATGCCCTTGGTCTGGCCTGTGGGCAGCATTGTTGTCTTACTGGATGGTGCGGCGCAGCAGGTGGATCTGCCGCCCTCGGCCCGCAATCAGCTGCGTCACTGGCGTGTCGGTCCGGCGGTGCGTGCTCCCGATGATCCGAGCTATCGCCATATCGCCATGGCGTTCCGAGGCGCTGGGCTGCGGCCGCTGTCGCCCTGTCATCTGGAGATGCGCGGCCGGGTTGCGACCTGGATCCGCCGCACGCGGATACAGGGCGACGGCTGGGAGGGGGCTGACGTTCCCTTGGGCGAGACGCAGGAGCGTTACTTGGTCCGGCTGGTTCGGGACGACGGGCATGTACTGGCACGTGCCGTGGTCGATGAGCCGCGCTGGACGGTACCCGCGGATGTTTGGGCCGAGGCCGCAACAGGAGGCGGCCTTGCCCTTGAGGTTGCCCAGCTTTCCGACCTGTTCGGAGCGGGTCCCTATGCAAAAAGGATGATCCATGTCTGAGAATACGACCGCCAACTGCGACCTGCCGCTGCTGATGCCGGCGCAGGCGCAAAAACATGTCACCGTCAACGAGGCGCTGATGCGCCTGGACGGTCAGGTCGATCTGGTCATGCAAAGCGTGACGCGTATCAATCCGCCCGATACGGTGGCCGAAGGGCTGTGTTGGGGTGTGCCGCAAGGTGCGGTCAACGCCTGGGAGGGGCAGGGCGGCAAGATCGCCATTGGCGCAAACGGAGGCTGGATCTTTGTTCAGCCGGGCTTTGGCCGCCGCGCGATCATTGCCGATGAAGGGGTGACGGCGATCCATGACGGTTCACACTGGGTGCCGGGTGCGGTGACGCTGGGCCGCCATGGTTCGGGGCTGCTTGCGCGGCAGCTGTCCGAGGATGTTGCGCTGGGGCAGGGCCCCTCATTCGATACGGCGATGTTCATTCCCGCGGGGGCGCTGGTCATCGGCGCGACGGCGCGGGTGATCGAGGGGATCACGGGTGGCGCGACCTCATGGTCGCTGGGCACGCCGGGCAATGCAGACAGTCTTGTCCGGTTTGGCCAGGAGCTTGGCAAGGCGCAGGGCTCATGGGCGCGGGGGCTTTTGTCGCCACCCATGGTGTTCTGGGAGCCTGTGCCACTGAGGCTGACTGCAAAGGGCGGCCAGTTCGCTGGTGGCAAGGTGCGTGTCGTCCTGCATTGGTGGGAATTGCGGCTGCCGGATTGAGCAGACTTTTCGCGCCCGTCGGTTTCCGCTAGACTCGGTGAATGAAACTGACGGGCGCGCCTGAATGAACCTGCAGAAAGATATGATCGAGCCGCTATCGGACGCGCGGGACGCCCCGCGCGATTCGGTCTGGGGCCGTATCCAGCGCGAAGCGCGGATCGCCGTGCGCGACGAACCCCTGCTGGGGGCGCTGATCCATGCCGGGCTGTTGCACCACGCCACCTTTGAGGCGGCTTTGGCCTATCGTTTTTCGCTGAAACTTGCCTCGCGCGAGATGAGTGAGCAGATCTTGCGCGAGATTGCGGACGACGCTTTTTCCCGTGCGCCCGAGCTTTCCTCGGCGGCGCAGGCCGATCTGTTGGCGGTCTATGACCGTGATCCGGCTACCCACCGGCTGATGCAGCCGATCCTGTTCTTTAAAGGTTATCAGGCGCTGCAAGCCTATCGCATCGGGCATTGGCTGTGGCAGCAGGGCCGGAGCGACATGGCCTATTTCGTGCAGATGCGCTGCTCGGAGGTTTTTGGCGTCGATATCCACCCGGCAGCACGCATCGGGACGGGCGTCATGATCGACCACGCCCATTCCATCGTCATCGGCGAGACGGCCGAGGTCGGCAATGATGTCTCGATGCTGCATTCGGTGACGCTGGGCGGCACCGGCAAGGAGGATGGCGACCGGCATCCAAAGATCGGCAATGGTGTGATGATCGGGGCCGGGGCCAAGGTGCTGGGTAATATCCGCGTCGGCCATCACTCGCGCATCGCCGCCGGTTCGGTCGTGCTGAGCGAAGTGCCGCCTTGCAAGACTGTGGCGGGCGTGCCGGCACGGATCGTCGGCGACGCCGGCTGCCCGGAGCCTTCGAATTCCATGAACCAGCTTTTGGGTCAGGAAGACCTGTTCTAAAGCCAGTCGGCGTTGCCGCTGCCGGTCAGCTCGGACAGGGTGATGTTTTCGCGTGCGAGCCGCTGATCCAGTTCGCGCGCAATGCGGCTGGCCAGGGAAAAGCCCTGATAGATCAGCGCCGAGTAGATCTGTACGGCCGATGCTCCGGCGCGCAGCTTTTGCCATGCCTGTTCGGTCGAGCCGATTCCGCCCACGCCGATCAGCGGCACCCGTCCCTGTGTCTCGCGGTAGAGGCGGGCGAGGACGCGGGTCGAGCGTTCGAACAGCGGCGCGCCTGACAGGCCGCCCGCTTGGGGCGCGTGGGGTGAGCTAAGGCCATCGCGGGTCAGTGTGGTATTTGTGGCGATGATCGCATCGACGGGCGCGGCCAGCGCCACGGCCGCGATATCGGCAATCGCGGCATTGTCCAGATCGGGGGCGATCTTGATGAATACAGGCGGGCGGTTTTTCAGGCTGTCACGTGCCTGCAACACGCCCTGCAACAGCGCCGCAAGAGCCTCGGCCCCTTGCAGATCGCGCAGTTTCTCAGTGTTCGGCGATGAGACGTTGACGGTCAGGAAATCGGCATGGGCGCCACTGATGCGCACGACCTCAGCAAAATCGGCGCTGCGGTCGATGCTGTCCTTGTTAGCCCCGATGTTCAGCCCGACCGGAATGCCCGACGGGCGCGCGGCAAGTCGTTGGGCAATTGCCGAAGCGCCTTGGTTATTGAAGCCAAAGCGGTTGATGATAGCGCGGTCTTCGCTTAGCCGAAAGAGCCGTGGCCGGGGGTTGCCGGGCTGGGCGCGCGGAGTGGCGGCGCCGACCTCGATAAAGCCAAAGCCCGCCCGCATCAGCGCTGGCAGAGCGCGGGCGTTCTTGTCATAGCCCGCCGCCAGCCCAACCGGATTCGGCAGATCGAGCCCGGCAAGGCGCAGTCGCAGCCGACCAGAGGTGACGGGTTGGCCCGGCAGCGGCACCAGCCCCTTTCGCAGAGCCAGGATCGAGAGATCATGCGCACGCTCGGGGTCGAGGCGATGCAATGCGGCAAGGCCCATCCGCTCGATGAGGTTCATGTGATATCTCCGATATCGTGGCCGCTGGGGCCGAGAGGCAGGGGGCGGCTCCACAGCACGTCATTGGCCCTGAGTTCGCGGTAGAGATGCGGGAACAGATCACCACCGCGCGATGGTTCCCAACGCAGCGCGTCCAGCGCCCTGGAATCGAGAGCCAGCAGATGCAGCCCGTCTTTGCCTGCAAAGTGACGCGACAGCGTGCCGGGAAGCTGTGTTGCAGTTGACAGGTGGATATAACCATCGGCCAGATCCACGGGTGCGCCAAGGCTATGGCCCTGATGCGTGAAGGCCTGAAACTCGGCCGCGTGAAAGATCTTGTAAACCAGCATGGTGGGTTCATGCGTTGCACCGTGCGGCCCGTCAAGCGCCATTGAGCCTGCGGCTTGTCAGCCAACATGATCGTCAATTGACGGAGCCGCGGCCATCCCCCAATCTGCGTTTCATTCGGACATTCGGGGTGAGAGGGAACGAGATGAAACGCTGGCTTTTGGTTTCGGCAGCGGCCGTTGCGCTGTCTTCGGGCGCGGCGCAGGCGGATTATACGCTGCACGTGCTGCATATTAACGATTTTCACAGCCGAATCGAGCCGATCAACGCTTATGACAGTACCTGCGATGCTGAGACCGAGGCCAAGGGCGAGTGTTTCGGCGGCGTGGCGCGGCTGGCATCCAAGATCCGCGAGCTTCGCGATGAGCTGAAGGCCGAGGGGCAGAATGTCATCGTGCTGGATGCGGGCGATCAGTATCAGGGCAGCCTGTTCTATACCACCTATAAGGGTAAGGACACGGTCGAGTTCATGAACGCGATCGGCTTTGACGCCATGGCAGTCGGCAATCATGAGTTTGACGACGGACCGGCTGGGCTGGAGATTCTGGCCGAGGGAACGAAGTTTCCCGTGATCTCGGGCAACCTTGATCTGTCCCAATCGCCCGAGCTGAAGGACAAGGTTGACGATATGCTGACGCTAGAGATCGGGGGCGAAAAGATCGGCATCGTTTCGGCTCTGGCGATGGACACCCCGGAGACCGCTTCGCCCGGCGATAAGGTCATTTTCATGGATGACATGGATAGCCTGAAGGCTGATGTGCAGGAACTGACCGATCAGGGCGTCAACAAGATCATCGCCCTGACCCATACGGGCTTTAAGCGTGATCAGGAGTTCGCTGCCGAAGTGGTGGGAATCGATGCGGTGATCGGCGGGCACAGCCACACGTTGCTTGGTCAGGTCGAAGGGGCCGAGGGTCCCTATCCGACAATGGTGAAGGGCGCTGATGGGGCTGAGGTGCCGGTCGCGACCGCCTATGCCTATGGCAAGTATCTGGGTCATCTGGTTCTGACCTGGGACGACAACGGCAAGCTGATCAAGGCCGAGGGCCAGCCGGTCCTGCTGGATAACTCGGTCGTGCCCGACGAAAAGCTTGCCGCTCGCGTCAAGGAAATGGCTGCGCCCATCGAACAGCTCAAGCAAAAGCACGTGGCCGAGATCAAGGCACCCATCGACGGCAGCCGCGAATCCTGCCGTGTCCGTGAATGCGAAATGGGTAATGTGGTCGCGGATGCGATGCTGGCGCGTGTCAAGGATCAGGGCATCACCATTGCGATCCAGAACGGCGGCGGGTTGCGCGCCTCGATCCCGGCGGGGGCGGTGACCATGGGCGATGTGCTGTCGGTACTGCCGTTCCAGAATACGCTTTCGACCTTTCAGCTGAAAGGTTCTGATGTGGTTGCGGCGCTGGAAAATGGCGCGAGCCAGATCGAAGAGGCGGCGGGGCGCTTTGCTCAGGTCTCGGGGCTGAAATACACGCTGGACCCCTCGGCCCCGGTCGGAAGCCGGATCAGCAATGTGCTGGTGCGCGAAGGCTCGGATTGGGTGCCGATCAACCCGGAGGCGGTATATGGTGTCGTGTCCCAGAACTATATGCGCGCTGGCGGTGACGGCTATAAGGTCTTTGCCGATAACGCTATGAATGCCTATGATTTTGGGCCTGATCTTGCCGATGTGCTGGCAGAATATCTGGCCAGGCAGGGGCCGGATTTCGCGCCAAGGCTTGATGGCCGCATCACCGTGAAATGACACTGCAAAGGCCGGGGATCGCACCCGGCCTTTTTCCATCCTGGCGGCCTAGGTTGGCAAGAAGGCGCGGCGGTTCTTCATATGTCGCTGGACAAGCTGGCGGCCTTTACGTCCCGGCGCGACGGGGCGGGCAGCGGGAGGGAAATGGCCCACCGTAAGTTCGGGAAACAGCGCGAAAATCTCGCGCCGCGCGGCGGATGAAAACGCGCGCAGTGCCTGCGGTCCGGTCAGCAATGATTCTGTCCAGCACCCATTTGACAGCACCAGCTCATGCCGGTCAAAGAGCAGGTGCAGATAGGATACGCCATCTTTTGGACAAAGCGGGCGGATGCCGTCGAGCGCGGTCAGATGGGTAGCCGCAACAAGGATTTCTTCGGCATCAAACATCCGCCGCGCGATGGCCGAGCGCAGCAGGGCGCGATGCTGAGGCGAAACGATCAGGTCACGCTGGGGCAGGTCGGGGCCGAGCGCGCCTTGGGAAATCAGGATCGGGCGCAGGTTTGGGCACAGGTCCAACCTTTTGCCATCCAGCCGCACACGGCCAATCCAGCGCAGGGGTTGAAAGCCGTGGTCGCGTGTCAGGATCAGATCACCTGGGGCCAGAGTCTCGACCGTGCGCGGGCTGGACAGGGTTTCGATCAGTGTGCCGGGGGTGAAACAGGGCGCACCTTGCATGGTGGGGTCATAAGGCAGCGCCGAAGTTGTAGCGCCCATGACCCTTTTGCCGACATATCTATAGGTCCCATCAGGGCGGAACTTTGGCCAGTAGTCCTCTCCCCCGGTGGTTTGACGCATCCGGGGAAGGATCATCACGGTATGACGGCCACCGGCCTCGATCGGGTAGCCCGAGTTCAGAGGCTTTCCGTCCGGTCCTTCTCCGACATAGCTCGGGAAGAAAACATAAAACTCGTTTCCATCCGCATCGCGCAGGATTGATGTCTCTTGCAAGGATATGCGGGTGCCTGCGTCCAGTGTCTGTTGCTTGTCGCCTTGACCAAAGGTCGTGGTTTCGATGAGCGTCTGACCATCGCCCGGATCGTTGTAATATAGCCCGGAGCCACCGCGCGAGAGATAACCAAACTCTGGATCGTCATCCTCGATCCTCAGTTCCCCCATCTCGGCCGATGCGAAGCTGATGTTGCTGCGGTTCAGGAAGGGCAGGTTCTTTTCCGCACCGGTCACGTTGGGGTTGGTGTAAACCGGAACCTCGAAGGTTGCCGTGATGATGCGGTATTCCATAAACCAATTCACAATCTAAAGTTGTACAAACTTGGTAAATACAACTTAAAAATAAGGAAATTGAAAGCCTTATTTGTCCGCGGCAACGGGCGGTTGCCGCCTGGCCATCCGTCTTGAGGTGCGAGGGCTATTCCGGGTTGCCTTCACCAGTTTGCGAAAGCGTCTGGTGCAGGAACCGTTCGAAATCATCCAGATCCACCGGTTCGAACTGGCCAAAGCCCTGCATCCAGACCGAGGCGCTGCGCAGCCCGTCGGGTTCGAGCTTGCACCAGATGATCCGTCCGCGCCGCTCCTGTCGGATCAGACCGGCAGCAGCCAGTACCGAGAGGTGCTTTGAAATCGCCGCAAGGCTGACCTGAAAGGGCGCCGCGACATCGGTGACGGCCATGTCATCTTCGAGCAGCATCGAAAGAATTGCCCTGCGCGTCGGATCGGCGAGGGCGGCAAAGATCGCGTCGAGGCTGGGCTGTGCTGCGGACATGGGCCTTGTTCAACTTGCCGGTTGAATATGCGGCGGATCGACTGGCAACGGCAAGATCATGTTTTTGTCGGATGCTTGCCGGATGGCAGGCTAATCAAATGCAGTATTTTCAATGTGTTATAAATGTGCCTCGCTTGCTTGACTCATGGGGCGCAAGTCCCTATCACCGCGCCAACCGATAACGGGGGTGTGAGCCGTGGCCGAACACGACCATGACGCTGCGCGAGCCCGGGACGCAGAGCGGCTGCGCGAGCTGGAGGCCCGGTTGGGCAAGAAAGCCGGAGCAAAGCTGCCCTTGCGCGGGGAAGAACATTTCAGTCAGGCCAATCTGGCCTGGCGCATGGTGACGGAGCTGGTGGCAGGGTTGGGCATCGGCTTCATGATCGGATACGGGCTGGATTATCTGACCGGCCTGCGACCGGTCTTCATGGTGGTCTTTGTGCTGCTGGGCCTGGCAGCCGGTATCAAGACCATGATGCGGACCGCGAAAGACATAGGCAAGCCACCGGGGCCTCCCGGCGACGACAAGGGTGAATGACGATGGCAGAAGAAGAAGCAGGTGGTCTGGTTTTCCATCCGATGGATCAGTTCGTCATCAAACCGCTGTTTGGCGAAGGTTCGGTAAACTGGTACACGCCGACCAATGCGACCCTGTGGATGGCGCTGGCGGCTGCCGCTATCACCGCCCTTCTGGTCTTTGGCACCCGTGGGCGCGCCATCGTGCCGAACCGCGTCCAGTCCATCGCCGAGCTGCTGTACGGCATGGTCCATAAAATGGTCGAGGACGTAACCGGCAAGGACGGGCTGAAGTACTTCCCCTATGTGATGACGCTGTTCTGCTTCATCCTGTTCACGAACTTCCTGGGCCTGCTGCCGAAAAGCTTTTCGCCGACTTCGCATATCGCTGTGACGGCGGTTCTGGCGGTTCTGGTCTTTTTGGGCGTCACCATTCTGGGCTTTGTCAAGAACGGCGCGCATTTCCTGGGCCTGTTCTGGGTCAGCTCTGCGCCTTTGGCGCTGCGCCCGGTGCTGGCGGTGATCGAGCTGATCTCGTACTTTGTGCGCCCCGTCAGCCATTCGATCCGTCTTGCTGGTAACATCATGGCCGGCCACGCGGTGATCAAGGTCTTTGCCGCCTTTGCCGCCATCTCTGCCATTGCGCCGCTTTCGGTGCTGGCCATCACCGCTGTCTATGGGCTTGAGGTGCTGGTTGCGCTGATCCAGGCCTATGTCTTCACCATCCTGACCTGCGTCTATCTGAAGGACGCGCTGCATCCGGCGCACTAAGCGCCGGGTCAGCCTCGGGTCTGAATCGAAACCCTTTCCAAAGCCTCAAGGAGCATGAACATGGAAAATCTGGGTCAACTGGGACAGTACCTCGGCGCCGGTCTGGCTTGCGTCGGCATGGCGGGCGCCGCCATGGGGGTGGGCAATGTCGCCGGCAACTATCTGGCGGGCGCCCTGCGCAATCCGTCGGCCGCTGCCTCGCAGACCGCCACCCTGTTCATCGGCATGGCCTTTGCGGAAGCCCTGGGCATCTTCTCGTTCCTGGTCGCTCTGCTGCTGCTGTTCGCAGTCTGATCCTTTTGCCATCCTTGCGGTTGGGTGGGGGCTACAGGCGCCCACCCGATTGTGAAACGACCGGCATGGGGTAGGATATGTTCAGCCTGTTGCAACAGACCGCGCCTGTCGTGGTCGAAGAAACTGAAACGGTGGTAATCACCGAATCCGCCGAGGCGGCGGGTCATGGTGCCGAAGCAGCCCATGCCGTTGCCAATGCCGCGGATGCTGCGGCTGGCCATGCCGCCAGCGCCCCCGGCATGCCGCAACTGGATATCACGACCTTTGGCAACCAGATTTTCTGGCTGCTGGTCATTCTGGCCGTGATTTACTGGGTGCTGTCGCGGATCGCGCTGCCGCGCATCGGCGGCGTTCTTTCGGATCGTCAAGGCGCCATCACCGGCGACCTGATGGCTGCCGAGGAATTCAAGCAAAAGGCCAAAGAGGCCGAGGCTGCCTATGACAAGGCTCTGGCCGATGCCCGGGCCGAGGCGCAGAAGATCATCGCTGCCAACAAGGCCGAGATCCAGAAAGAGCTGGATGCTGCCATCGCCCATGCCGATGCGGAAATTGCTGCCCGCGCGGCAGAATCCGAAAAGCGCATCTCTGAGATCCGCGCTTCGGCGGTTGAGGATGCGCGCTCTGTTGCCCGCGAGGTGACGGCAGCGCTGGTGGAGCATCTTGGCGGCAAGGTCGATCAAAACCTGGTCGACACGGCTGTCGATCAGCGGTTGAAAGGGGCGCTGCAATGAAACGTCTGAGCGTGCTCTTTGCGCTGATGGGAACCCCGGCGCTTGCGGCTTCGGGTCCGTTCTTCTCGCTGCGCAATACCGATTTCGTCGTTACTCTGGCCTTCCTGGTCTTTGTCGGCATCCTGCTCTGGTTCCGTGTGCCGCAGACTGTCGGCGGCCTGCTGGACAAGCGCGCCGAAGGCATTCGCAACGATCTGGCCGAAGCCCGGCGCCTGCGTGAAGAAGCGCAGGAGATCTATGCAAGCTACGAGCGCCGCCAGCGCGAAGTTAAGGGCCAGGCCGAAGAGATTGTCGCCAATGCACGCCGCGAGGCGGTGAGCGAGGCCGACAAGGCCAAGAAAGCGCTGCAGCAATCCATCGAGCGCCGCCTGAAAGCGGCCGAAGATCAGATCGCCAGCGCCGAAGCCGATGCTGTGCGTGCTGTGCGTGATCGCGCGATCCAGACTGCGGTGACCGCTGCGGCCGAGATCCTTGGTCAGCAGGTCAGCCCGGCTGAGCGCAGCGCCGGTATCGACAAGGCCATCGAAGAGGTTGCCCGGCGGCTGAACTGAGGCCACGGAATTGAACGAGAAGGGTGCCTTCGAGCATCCTCAGGGACAGTGACTGAACCCCGGGGCGCGTTAGCGTCTCGGGGTTTTCCTTGTCCACGCACCGGGCTGGTGGCGGATACGGTCGTTTGAAAATGAATGGGCCGGCAACCTTGCGGCTGCCGGCCCGATCTTTACCCTGGCGATGGATCAGCGCGTCGGGGTGATCAGGATTTCGACGCGGCGGTTTTGTGCCCGGCCTGCTGCGGTGTCGTTCGAGGCCACCGGCTGGGTAGCGCCGCGGCCCGAGGTCGCGATGCGGCCCTGCGACACGCCGCCAGCGGTCAGGATGCCAGCGACCGAACGCGCCCGGCGCTCGGACAGGTCCTGGTTGTAGGCGGCCGAACCGGTGCTGTCGGTATGACCGACGACCTGAATGCGGCTGTTCGGATACTGGTTCAGGTTGCGTGCGATGATGTAGAGGTCGTTCTGACCCTGCGCGCCAACCGCTGCCGAGTCGGTGGCAAACAGCGTCGATTCCGGCATCACTACGGTCAGATAGCTGCCGTTGTTGACGATGCGGATGTTGGGGTTGTTCAGCTGCTGTTGCAGGGATTTCTGCTGCTGGTCGAGGATCGCCCCACCCACGCCGCCGACCGCGGCACCGACGATGGCGCCCTTGATCGCGTCCATGCCCTGGTTGTTCTTATCCTTGTCGCGGGTAGCGCCCAGAACGCCGCCGACCACGGCGCCGGCGATGGCACCCTGCTGGGCGCGGTTCATCTGCTGAGGTTGGCCATAGCGGTCGCCCGGTGTACAGGCGCTGATGGCAAGCGCGCCGGCCGAGGCGAGAAGCAGCGAAATACGGGTCTTCATTTTATTACCTTTCTTTTCGGGGCGATCCACAGCCGCCTGTCCTTACGACCTGGCCGGACTGATCCGGCATCTGATGCCCAAACGATTGAAACTTGGCATGAGTTCCATGCCAAGACCAGAGAAACTCGTGCAAAATCGCTGGCCTGCACTCACAAAACAGCGATGGCGAGAGGAGCGATTTTCGCACCCTCGCGCGTAAGAAGTGCGCGCTTTACCGCCTCGCCCCAATGATATCCTCCGATGGCGCCACCGGTGCGGGTCACGCGGTGGCATGGGATCGCCCATGAGACCGGGTTCTGCCCGACAGCGGTGCCGACTGCGCGCAGGGCCCGGGGACGGCCAATTCGTTCGGCCAGCGTGGCATAGCTGATGACCTGCCCGGCCGGCACCTGGGTCAACGCCTGCCAGACCTGCAGCTGAAAAGGGGTGCCGCTCAGACGCACGGTGATCTCTCCTGCACCTGCAATCAGCGCGTCTATTGCGGGCTCAAGCGCCTCGGGGGCGGGAACCGGCCGTGCGCCGGGCCAGCGGGAGGAAAGATCGGCCTCAACCTCGGTCTCGGGCAGGGGACCGGCAAAGCCGAGCCCCCAAAGGGCGCCGGCCGCGCCATAGGCGATTACTGTGCCAAGCGGCGTTTTGAACCGTCCGTGGCACAAAACCACGCCCGGATCCTCTGCCGGTTGGGTCGTGATCGTCACTCGCAGCCCGTTTTCGGGCGGGGTGAGAGGAAAGAGCGTTGCCGTCATCGCTGCCTCGCTGCTGTCTTTGCGGCAGAGTAGCGCAGACGTGGCGCAAATCCATGCACGAATGCTTGCGCATAAGCGCGGGGCAGGGCATCTGAAGGCCATGGCACGCAGCACCACCCCCCGTCTTCCCCCGGCTTTGCCCTATACGACGCAGGTCGCAATCTTTTCGCGACTGCGCGAGGCCAATCCGCAGCCGGTGACCGAGCTTGAATATACCAACGCCTTTACCCTGCTTGTCGCGGTCGCACTGTCGGCGCAGGCCACCGATGTCGGCGTGAACAAGGCAACCAGGCGGCTGTTTCAGCAGGTCAGCACGCCCAGGCAGATGCTGGATCTGGGCCTTGAGGCGCTGACCGAAGAAATCAAGACCATCGGCCTTTATCGGCAAAAGGCCAAGAACGTCATCGCCCTGTCGCAGCGCCTGATCGACGAATACGGCGGTGAGGTGCCCCAATCGCGGGCGGCGTTGATGACCCTGCCCGGTGTCGGGCGCAAGACCGCCAATGTCGTGCTGAACAGTGTCTTTAACTTTCCTGCGCAGGCGGTCGATACCCATATCTTTCGTGTCGGGAACCGCACGCATATCGCCCCCGGCCGCGACGTGTCCGAGGTCGAGCGCGCGATCGAGGATAACGTCCCCGTGCCCTTTCAGCAGAACGCCCATCACTGGCTGATCCTGCATGGCCGTTATATCTGCCAGGCGCGGCGTCCGCGTTGCCGGATCTGCCCAATCGAAGATCTCTGCCCCTATGAGGAGAAGACCGGATGACCACCCCCTATGTAATCGGGATCGGCAATGCCGTCATGGATGTGATTGCGCCGACCTCAGAGGACACGCTGGCCCGGCTGGGGGTGGAAAAGGGCATCATGCAACTGATCGACCGCGAGCGGTCCGAGTTCCTGATGGCGGCGCAATCGGCCGATCCGCAGGCGGGCAAGGCGCGGCTGGTGCCAGGTGGTTCGGTTGCGAATACGCTGGCCGGGCTGGGGATGCTGGGACTGCGCACCGCCTTTATCGGCAAGGTGGCAAGCGATCCTCTGGGCCTGAGCTATGCCGAACAGACCGAGCAGCAGGGCACGGTTTTCGTCAACCCGCCGGTTGCGGGGGATGTGCTGCCAACTTCGCGTTCGATCATCTTTGTCACCCCGGATGGCGAGCGGTCGATGAACACTTATCTGGGAATTTCGGCCGAGCTGGGGGCGGATGATGTCAGCCCGTCAGTCTTTAGCGGCGCGGACTGGCTGTTTCTTGAGGGCTATCTGTTTGACAAGGACCCCGGGAAAACAGCGTTCTTGAAGGCTGCCGATGCTTGTCACAAGGCGGGTGGGCAGGCGGGAATTGCGCTGTCCGATCCGTTCTGCGTGGATCGGCATCGCGCCGATTTCCGTCGTCTGGTGGCAGGACCGATGGATTACGTCATCGGCAACGTGCATGAATGGCAGTCGCTATATGAGGTCGAGGATCTGGAAGAGGCGCTGCGGCAGGCAAGCGCCGATTGCCACACCGTGATCTGTACCCGCTCGGGCGAGGATGCGATCCTGATCCGTGGGGATGAACGGGTAAGCGCGCCGGTGCACCGTATCGTGCCGGTGGATGCGACCGGAGCGGGCGACCAGTTCGCGGCGGGCCTGATCTATGGTCTGGCGATTGGCGCGGATCTGGCGGCGGCGGGACGCATGGGCTGTATCGCTGCGGCCGAGGTCATCAGCCATGTCGGCGCGCGGCCTGAAAGCGATCTGCGCGCGGCCTTCAGGGCCGAGGGGCTGATCTGAAGCGGTCCTCGCAGAGGGGTAAAGGGAAAGGGGCAGGGACGTTGTCGCCTCTGCCCCTTTTTCAGTCTCAGGCGGCCTTCTTGCCAGCGCCAAAGCGTCCGTAGAAGCTGTCGCCTTTCGTCGCCATGTCGCGCAGCAGTTGCGGCGCGGCAAAACGCGGGCCGAACTTGGCCTCAAGCGCGTCGGCGATTTCGACCACACGCGGCGCGCCCAGCATGTCGAGCCAGCTGAACGGGCCGCCTGACCAGGGTGCAAAACCCCAGCCAAGGATCGCGCCGACATCGCCTTCGCGGATGTCCTCAAGCACGCCCTGCTCAAGCGCGCGCACCGCTTCGAGCGCCTGCACGAACATCAGCCGGTGCTGGATCTCGGTCAGTTCGGGCTGCGCATCGGCTTCGGGCCAATCCGAGGCGAGCCCTGACCAGAAACCCTGACGCTTGCCGGCCTCATCATAGTCGTAAAAGCCCGCCTTGGCCTTGCGGCCCAGCCGACCCTGCTCGGCCAGTTTGAAGATCACCTTATCCACGGCACCGTCGGGATAGGCGTCGCCCATGGCTGCGCGGGTTGCCCTGGCAATCTTGACGCCAAGATCAATCGAGGTCTCATCGACCAGTTGCAGCGGGCCCAGCGGCATACCCATCATCTTGGCGGCGTTTTCGACCAGCACCGGGCTGACGCCCTCGGCCACCATGCGGATCCCCTCGTTGATATAGGGGATGATGCAGCGGTTGGCATAGAAGAAGCGCGCGTCATTAACGACGATCGGCGTCTTGCGGATCTGGCGGACGAAATCCAGCGCCTTGGCGACGGCGCGCGGGCCGGTCTCTTTGCCCTTGATGATCTCGACCAGAGCCATCTTGTCCACCGGGCTGAAGAAGTGGATGCCGATGAACTGATCAGGCCGCGCGCTGGCCTTGGCCAGTTCCGAGATAGGCAGGGTCGAGGTGTTGGTGGCAAAGATCGCCTCGGCGGGCAGCACGGCCTCGGCCTTTTTCGTCACCTCAGCCTTGACCGAGGGGTCCTCGAACACCGCTTCGACCACCAGGTCGCAGCCTTGCAGGGCGGCGTAATCGGTGGTGGGGGTAATGCGGGCAAGGACCTCGGCCTTTTTCTCTTCGGTTGCTTTGCGGCGGCTGATTGCCTTGTCAAGCAGACCGGCGGAATGGGCCTTGCCACGCTCGGCCGCCTCCTGGGCCGAGTCGATCAGCACGACCTCGATCCCAGCCATGGCCGAGACATGGGCGATGCCTGCGCCCATCATGCCCGCGCCAAGGATGCCGACCTTTTTCACGCTTTGATCGGGGGCATCGGGACGGTTTGCGCCTTTCTCCAGCGCCTCCTTGTTGATGAAGAGGCTGCGGATCATCGCGGTGGACGAGGGGTTCATCAACACATTGGTGAACCAGCGCGCCTCGATCTTCAGCGCCGTGTCAAAGGGCACCATCGCCCCTTCGTAGACGGCGCTGAGCAGGGCCTTGGCGGCCGGGTAGACCCCCAGCGTCTTGCCATGGACCATCGCGCTTGCGCCGACAAAGGTCATATAGCCCGCCGGGTGATAGGGTTCACCCCCCGGCATCTTGTAGCCTTTGGCATCCCAGGGTTTGACCAGATCGGTGTCGCTGGCCTTCAGCACCCATTCACGCGCAGCGGCGACTGGATCGGCGGCCACCTCGTCGATCAGCCCCGCGCCCTTGGCCTTGGCCGGGTCGCTAAGCTTGCCTTCCAGCAGGAAGGGAGCCGCGCCCATCGCGCCAAGCCTGCGCACCAGCCGGGTGGTTCCGCCAGCGCCGGGGAAGATGCCGACCATGATCTCGGGCAGGCCGATCCTGGCCTTGGGATTGTCGGCGGCAAAGATGCGATGGGTTGCAAGCGGCAGCTCCAGCCCGATCCCCAGGGCCGTGCCGGGGAGGGCTGCTGCGATGGGCTTGCCGCCCTTTTTTGTCTTGGGGTCCATACCCGCAAGCTCGATCTTGCGCAGCAGGTGGTGCAGCGTCATCACCCCGTCAAAGACTGACTGAGCGCCGCCCTCTTTCATGCTTGCGATGACGTTCAGGTCCATGCCGGCGGCAAAGTCCTTTTTGCCGCTGGTGATGACGATGCCCTTGACCGCTTCATCGGCCAGCGCGTCGTCGATCAATGCATTCAGTTCAGCCGCGCCGTCCAGAGACAGCACGTTCATCGACTTACCGGGCACGTCCCAGGTGACGATGGCGACGCCGTCGGCGTCTTTCTGCATGGTGAAATCGGTCATCCTTACCTCCCTCAGACGCGCTCGATGATGGTGGCCGCGCCCATGCCGGACGCGATGCACAGTGTGGCAAGGCCCACCGTCTTGTCCTGACGCTCAAGCTCGTCAAGCAGCGTGCCGATGATGATGGCTCCGGTCGCCCCCAGCGGGTGGCCAAGAGCAATCGCACCGCCATTGACGTTGACGACGGCGGGGTCGACGTCAAAGGCCTGCATGAAGCGCAGCACGACCGCGGCAAACGCCTCGTTCACCTCGAACAGGTCGATGTCGCTGATCGCCATGCCGCTGTCTTTCAGGATCTTTTCCGTCACTGGCACAGGGCCGGTCAGCATGATCGTCGGGTCGGTGCCGATCTTGGCAGTGGC
Organism: Paracoccus sp. J56; assembly: GCF_019633685.1. Lineage (NCBI taxonomy): Bacteria > Pseudomonadati > Pseudomonadota > Alphaproteobacteria > Rhodobacterales > Paracoccaceae > Paracoccus > Paracoccus sp. J56. Next base: position 135,515 of record NZ_JAFL01000004.1, on the reverse strand, counting down.
GCGGATGCGGGCGCGGGGCTTTAGCCCGTAAGCCTTGCCGAACTCGGCATTGCCGATCAGCACAGCAGCCGAGCCGTCCACGATACCCGAGCTGTTGCCGGCGTGGTGGATGTGCTCGATATGGTCAAGGTGGGGATATTTCAGCGTTGCCACCTTGTCGAAGCCGGGCATCATCTCACCCATTTCCTTGAAGCTGGCCTTAAGCCGGCCCAGATCCTCAAGCGTGGTGCCGGGCCGCATGTATTCGTCGCGGTCAAGGATGGTCAGTCCGTTCTGGTCCCTGACCGGCACGATCGACTTGGCAAAGCGGTTCTCGGCCCAGGCCTGTGCTGCGCGGCGCTGGCTTTCAACGGCAAGGCTGTCGGCCTGTTCGCGCGAAAAGCCGTATTCGGTGGCGATGATATCGGCGCTGATCCCCTGCGGGACGAAATAAGTCGGGAAGGTCAGGCTGGGGTCGACGGCGATGGCGGCGCCGTCGCTGCCCATGGCAACGCGGCCCATCATCTCGACCCCGCCGGCGATATAGGCCTGGCCTGCGCCGCCCCTGATCTGGTTTGCGGCAATGTTCACGGCCTCCATGCCCGAGGCGCAGAAACGGTTGATCGACAGGCCCGGGATCGACTCGTCCAGATCCGAGGCCAAGACGGCCGAGCGTGCAAGGCAGCCGCCCTGCTCCTTGACCTGGGTGACATTGCCCCAGATCACGTCCTCGACCGCATGACCGGTCAAGCCGTTGCGTTCCCTGATCGCGTTCAGCAGCCGGGCCGAAAGCGCGACCGAGGTGACTTCGTGCAGGCTGCCGTCGGGGCGGCCCTTGCCGCGCGGGGTACGGGCGGCGTCATAGATATAGGCTTCGGTCATGCTTCCTCCTTCGCGGCCCGGTCCGCGGGGTTGCCGGGCATCAGATCATAGGGGTGTTTCCAGCCCGGCAGCGCCGAAATGCGCGTCAGCCAGGCGTCGATATGGGGCCAATCGGCGCGGTCAAAGCCGAAGGGCTCGGGATAAAAGAGATAGCTGCAGCACGAGAGGTCGGCGATGCTTGGCGCGTCCCCTGCCAGCCATTCGCGCCCGGCCAGATGGGCGTCCAGCGTCCTGAGCGCCGCCCGGCAGCGACCCTGCAGCCAAGCGATAACCTCGGCCGGGCGTTTGTCGGGGGGCAGGAAATTCATCAAAAAGCGCAATGCGCCGAATTGCGACGAACCTTTGTGATTGTCCCAAAACAGCCAGCGCATGATTTCGTTACGGTCCTCGCCGAGGAACTGGCCGGTCTTTTCCGCAAGATGCAGCAAGATCACACCTGATTGGGTCAGGGTCAGCCCGTCTTCGGCAAAGACCGGAGCCTCGGCCATTTCGTTCAGGGCGCGGTATTCGGGGCTGCGCGATGCGCCGTTGAAAAAGTCGACAAAGACCGGCTGCCAAGGATAGCCGGTCAGCTGCATCATCAGCGCCACTTTGTAAGAGTGGCCCGATTCCCCAAAACAGTAAAGCAGTGCTGGCATCCTGTCTCCTTTCCCTCCCACAAGGCATTAGGTGCGTGGCTGGCGCGGGTCCGGGGCCGGGGCGCTGGCCCCTTGTCCCTGCTGCCCCGCGCCGGGCCGTCTGTTTCAGAACTGCTCAGCCGTCAGCGCCATTACCGGATCAGCACCCGTGCGGATGCGCGCCAGATGCGTCGCGGTCATCGGCAGGTGACGCGCCATGTAATAGCGCCCGGTGGCGAGCTTGGTCTCATAGAAGGTCGCGTCGCCGGTCCCGGCGGCAAGCGCCGCACGTGCAGCAGCCGCCATGCGCACCCACATCAGGCCGAGCGCGACATGGCCAAAAAGATGCATGAAGTCATAGGACCCGGCCAGCGCGGCATTGGGGTTCTTGAGCCCATGTTCCATAAAGAACATCGCCGCCGCCTGCAGATCTTTCGAGGCCGCCTTGAGCGGGTCGAGGAAATCGGCCTTAAGCGTCTCATCCTCTTCATGCGCCTTGATGGTCTGGCGGATCATGTCAAAGAAACCCATGATCGGCTTGCCGCCTTCGGCCGCGAGTTTGCGACCGACGAGGTCAAGCGCCTGCACGCCGTTCGCGCCCTCGTAGATCATGGTGATGCGGGTGTCGCGGACGAACTGCGACATGCCCTGTTCCTCGATATAGCCGTGGCCGCCAAAGACCTGCTGGGCCTGGACCGCCACGTCAAAGCCCTTGTCAGTCAGGAAGCCCTTGATGACCGGGGTCAGCAGCGAGATGAGGTCATGCGCCTCTTTGTCATTGCCGATCACGGCGCGGTCGATCAGATGCGCGCCCCAAAAGGCCAGTGCGCGCGCCCCTTCCAGAAAACTTTTCTGGTCCATCAGGTTGCGGCGGATGTCGGGGTGGGCGATCAGCGGATCGGCCGGGCCCCCTGGATTGGCCTCTCCGGTCGCGGCACGACCTTGCAGACGCTCGCGCGCATAGGCGACGGCGTTCTGATAGGCGGCCTCGGCCACGGCATAACCCTGCAGGCCGACGCCGATACGGGCTTCGTTCATCATGGTGAACATGGCGCGCATGCCTTTGTGCAGCTCGCCCAGCAGCCAGCCTTTGGCGCCGTCATAGTTCATGACGCAGGTGGCATTGCCGTGAATGCCCATCTTTTCTTCAAGATTGCCGACCGACAGCTTGTTGCGTTCGCCCAGCGAACCGTCCTCATTGACGAGGAACTTGGGCACGATGAACAGCGAGATGCCCTTGGTACCCGGACCGCCGCCCGGAGCCTTGGCCAGCACCAGATGGATGACGTTTTCCGACAGGTCGTTGTCGCCGGCCGAGATAAAGATCTTTTGCCCGGTGATCAGATAGCTGCCGTCCGGCTGCGGCTCGGCCTTGGTGCGCAGCAGGCCCAGATCCGTACCGGCATGCGGCTCGGTCAGGTTCATGGTGCCGGTCCATTCGCAGCTGACCATCTTGGGCAGATAGGTCGCCTTCTGCTCATCCGTGCCATGGGCGCGGATGGCGGAATAGGCGCCATGGGTCAGGCCCTGATACATGGTAAAGGCCATGTTCGAGCCCGAAAACATCTCGCCCGCCGCAAGGCCGATCACATAGGGCATGCCCTGACCGCCATATTCGGGGTCGCAGTCGAGCGCGGTCCAGCCACCTTCGCGCATCTGCTGGAACGCCTCGGCAAAGCCTTTCGGCGTGTGGACGACGCCATTTTCCAGCCGACAGCCTTCGCGGTCACCGGTGGCATTCAGGGGGGCCAGCACCTCGGAGGCAATCTTGCCGGCTGCTTCCAGCACGGCCTGAGTAAAGTCGCGGTCAAGCTCGTCGTGGCCCGGAAGCTCTTGCCTGGAGATTTCGAGAACGTCATGCAGCAGGAACTGCATGTCACGGACGGGGGCGGAATAGGTTGTCATCGGTCCTCCCAGGGGTTCGACGTCAGGCGTCGGATTTCAGGTTGTTCAGCCACAGCTCACCATCGGCGATCTGCTGGCGCAATTCGGACATGGCTTCACCCAGTTCACGGTGCTGCTGCTCCATGTCAGCCAGCCGCTCGCGCGCTGCGCCAAGCGCGGCCTCGGTCTGGGTGATGTTGCGCTCGGCCGGGTCGTACAGTTCCAGCAACTGCCGGATCTGTTCGAGCGAAAAGCCAAAGCGGCGGCCGCGCAGGATCAGGGTCAGCCGGGCACGATCTGCGCGGCTGTAAAGCCGCTGCTGGCCGCGCCGCTCGGGGAACAGCAATTCGCGCGATTCGTAAAAGCGCAGCGTACGCGGCGTGACGCCAAAGGCGTCGCACATCTGGCGAATGGTCATCGGCGCTTCGCTCACGTCCGGTCCTTTCCCTCGCAGTCACCTGATCTGAATATAGGCCAGGTTGACGTGCACGTAAGGTGCGACGTGGCGTCAGAGAGTGCTCAGCCGGTCTGCGCCTCTCCGGCGGGTTTCTCATCGGCCTCCATGCCTTCGAGAATGGCCAGCGTTTCGTTGCGCAGGGCGCGCAGGTCGGTCATCGAGGTCTCAAGCTCGTCGCGCTGCTGGGCCAGTACCTCAAGCTGGCGATCGGCAAGTTCGATCCAGACCCGGTACTGTTCGCGGGTGCCCTTTTCGCCATAGATAAGCAGCCACTGGCGGATATCCTCAAGCGAGAAGCCAAAGCGGCGACCGCGAAGGATCAGTTTCATCCGTGCGATTTCGCGCGGGCCGTAAAATCGCGAGCGGCCTTCTTTGCGCGGGCTGAGCAATTCTATGTATTCGTAATAGCGCAGCGTCCGCGGCGTCACGTCGAAACGTGCGCACATCTCTTTGAAACCTATGTATTCGCTTTGGTCGCCATCGGACATCTGTCGAACCCCGTAATCGGATCATGGTCAGCCTAGCGCCGGGGTTGGCCAAACTCAACCATTGCGCGGCCGGGCTTGTCTGGCGGTGGCGTGCTGCTACCATTCACCTCACCCCAATCAGGAGGCACGAAGCATGAACGGAGCGTCACCCGAGGACGATCCTGAACAACGCCGGCGGATCGCGCGTCAGTTCATCGAGATAATCCCGCACGCCCGCGCGCTTGGCATGAGCCTGGACAAGCTGTCACCCGAAGGGACCGAAATCTCGTTGCCATGGCGCGAGGATCTGGTTGGCGACCCTGACAGCGGGGTCATTCATGGTGGCGTGATTTCTGCGCTGATGGACACATGCAGCGGCGCGGCGGTCATGGCCCATCCCGCAGGTGCGCGCTCGACCGCGACCATCGACCTGCGCATCGACTATATGCGCGCGGCAACGCCCGGTCAGACCATCCGCGCCCGCGCTGAATGCTATCACGTCACCCGCTCGGTCGCTTTTGTGCGTGCCTGGGCGATGGATGACGACGAATCGCGCCCTGTGGCTGCCGCCACCGGGGCCTTTACCATCGAGAGGTAACATGGCGGGCCGGAACGAACCCCTCGACGCGATCAAGTCGCGGCGCAACGGCACGCTGAACGCGCTGGTCAACAGCGTGCCCTATATCCGCTGGCTGGGGATCACCTTTGACCGGCGCGGAGATGAGCTGACGGCGGTGCTGCCCTTTGACGAAAAGCTGATCGGCAACCCGATGCTTCCCGCGATCCACGGCGGCGTCACGGCTGCCTTTCTGGAAGTCACCGCCATCGTCGAACTGACCTGGAGCGCGATCTGGGAGGACATGGAACAGGGCCGCATCGCCCCTGATGCCGCCGTGCCGGAAAGCCTGCCGCGCCTGCCAAAGACCATTGATTTTACAGTGGATTACCTGCGTTCCGGCCTGCCGCGTGACGCCTATGCGCGGGCGCGGGTGGTGCGTTCGGGCCGGCGCTATGCCAGCGTGCATGTCGAGGCCTGGCAGGATCATCGCAGCAAGCTTTTTGCCCAGGCGACCGGTCATTTTCTGATGCCGCAGAACGGCTGACCTCATGGTTGAGACCTTGCCAGCCAGCGGCATGACCGGCGCGGACAGGCCAGTTTCGCATCGCCGTGTGCTGTCGATCGCCCTGCCGGTGGTGATTTCCAACGCCACCGTTCCGATCCTTGGCGCCGTCGATACCGGCGTTATCGGCCAGCTGGGAGAGGCGGCGCCCATCGGCGCGGTGGGGCTGGGGGCGGTGATTCTTGCCTCGATCTACTGGATCTTTGGCTTTCTGCGTATGGGGACCTCGGGCCTTGTCGCCCAGGCCCATGGCGCAGGGAATGAGGGCGAGGCCGGCGCGCATCTGTTGCGGGCGCTGGGAATCGGAATCATCGCCGGGCTGGTATTCATCCTGTTGCAAGGGCTGCTTTTTGCCGGGGCCTTTCGCCTTGCCCCGGCCTCGCCCGAGGTCGAAGCACTGGCGCGGCAATATCTTGGCCTGCGGATCTGGGGGGCCCCGGCCACCATCGCGCTGTACGCCATCACCGGCTGGCTGATCGCGACCGAGCGGACCCGGTCGGTGCTGGTCCTGCAACTGGTGATGAACGGGCTGAATATCCTGCTGGATCTGTGGTTCGTGCTGGGTCTTGGCTGGGGTGTGCCCGGTGTGGCCGGCGCGACCCTGATTGCCGAATGGTCGGGGCTGGCGCTTGGCCTGTGGTTTGCGCGTCACGCCATCCGTGCCGCCGTACGGCGGGCCGGGCTTATGGCCCGCGACCGGATCGAAGAACTGGTGCGCGTGAACGGCGATATCCTGATCCGCTCGGTACTGCTGCAGGGGTCGTTCACCACCTTCATGTTCATGGCGGCAGGGCGCGGAGATGTGACGCTTGCTGCCAATCAGGTGCTTTTGCAGTTTCTGGAAATCGTCGCCTATGGGCTGGACGGTTTCGCCTTTGCGGCCGAATCGCTGGTCGGGCAGGCGGTCGGGGCGCGGCGGCTGGACCGGTTGCGCCAGTCGGTGCGCGTCGCCTCGGGCTGGGGTGTCGCCGGGGCATTGATCCTGTCGCTGACCTTTCTGCTTTTCGGACCGGCGATCATCGACCTGCTCACCACCTCGCCCGAGGTGCGGGCAGAGGCACGGCATTATCTGCCATGGCTGATCGCCGCGCCGGTGATCGGCATTGCTTCGTGGATGCTTGACGGGGTGTTCATCGGTGCGACCCGCACGCGTGAGATGCGCAATGCCATGCTGGTGTCGGTCGGGGTTTACGCGGCTTTGGTGACGCTGCTGCCCGCGCTTTTCGGCAATCACGGCCTATGGGCGGCGCTGATGGGGTTGAATGCGCTGCGCGGGGTGACAATGTGGCGGCTTTATCCCCGGGTCGAGGCCGCCTTGTCCTGAATATGCACAGCGCCCCGCGAATCGGGGCGCTGTGGTGATATCTCGTCCTACAGCTCTTTGATGATCTGCTGGCGGGCGGTAACGCGCAGTTCGGCCATTTTGGTGCGGATGGTCGTCTCATCTGCCTTGCCTTCCAGATCGGCGGCAAGCTTGCGATAGACATCCTCATCGCCCGGCTCATCGAAATCCGAGCTGACCACGGTCAGCGCATAGGCGCGGGCGTCGTCGCCCGTCTTGCCCAGCAAACCGGCCGCCCATTCGCCAAGCAGGCGATTGCGCCGCGCCTCGGCCTTGAAGTTCAGTTCGGCATCATGGGCGAATTTCGCCTCATGTGCGCGCTCGCGGTCGTCAAAGGTAGTCATGGCGGCCTCCGGCTAGGGGTGATCCCGTGGTTCTTTTTGCTGGATATGCCCATGCGCGCGCCCCATCGCAAGCCCGTATTGCCCCTGACCCTCATTCTGGCCTATAGCGCGGGTAGGAATTCTCACCTTGCGGACGGGGGACGCGCAGCATGGCACCAAGGCGCAAGAAAATCTACGAAGGCAAGGCCAAGATTCTGTATGAGGGCACCGAGCCGGGAACGCTCATCCAGTATTTCAAGGATGACGCCACCGCCTTCAACGCGCAGAAGAAGGCGACGATCGAGGGTAAGGGGGTGCTGAACAACCGCCTGTCCGAGTTCTTTATGACCGGGCTGACCAGCATCGGCGTGCCCAATCACTTTATCCGCCGCATCAACATGCGCGAGCAGCTGGTGCGTCAGGTCGAGATCATCCCGCTTGAGGTGATCGTGCGCAATTTCGCCGCCGGCTCGATTGCCAAGCGGCTGGGGATGGAGGAAGGCACGCAGCTTCCGCGGCCTATCGTCGAATACAGCTTCAAGAATGATGAGCTGGGCGACCCCTTCGTCTCTGAGGAATATATCATCGCCTTTGGCTGGGCGAGCCAGCAGGACCTGGACGATATCGTGTCGCTGGCGCTGCGGGTGAATGACTTCCTCTCGGGCGTGTTCTTTGGTGTCGGCATCAAACTGATCGACTTCAAGATCGAGATCGGCCGCATCTGGGACGGCGATTTCATGCGTCTTGTCGTCGCCGATGAGATCAGCCCCGACTCCTGCCGTCTCTGGGACGTCAAGACCGGGCAAAAGCTCGACAAGGACGTGTTCCGCCGCGATCTGGGCAGCCTGACCGATGCCTATACCGAGGTGGCCCGCCGGCTGGGCCTGATGCCCGCCAACACCGCCTCGCTGACCAAACCGACGCTTATCAACTGAAAGGCCCGCCGATGAAAGCCCGTGTCACCATCATGCTTAAGGATGGCGTTCTGGATCCGCAGGGCGAGGCCATCCGCCACGCCCTCGGCGGCCTTGGTTTTCAGGGCGTCTCGGGCGTGCGTCAGGGCAAGGTGATCGAGCTGGACCTGGCTGCCACCGATGCCGAGGCAGCCAAGGCCGAGGTCGCGCGCATGTGCGAGGGTCTGTTGGCCAATACGGTGATCGAGAAATACGCCGTCGAAATCGTCTGATCTGCCGGGCCGGGCGTTGCTCCGGCCTTTGGTGTTCAGGCAGCAGCCGGGAGGGCGGTTTTCGTGATCGACAAGCTCTCCATGTTCATGGCGCTGGCGCGGGAAAAGCATTTTGGCCGCGCCGCCGAATCGCTGGGCATCACCCAGCCGACCCTGTCATCCGCCATCCGCGCGCTTGAAGAACAGCTGGGCGTGCAGCTTGTGCGCCGGGGCTCGCGCTTTCAGGGTCTGACGCCCGAAGGCGAACGGGTCCTTGGCTGGGCGCGCCGCATCGTCGCCGACGCCCGCGCCATGCAGGCCGAGATGGAGGCCAGTCGCAAGGGCGTCTCGGGCCGGCTGCGCATCGGCGTCATCCCGACTGCCATGCCGCGTATCGCCGAGCTGACCGGGCCATTCCTGCGCCGCCACCCGAATGCCGGGGTCTCGATCCTGTCGCGCAGTTCGGACGAAATCCGCGAGCAGATCGAGGCGCTGGAACTTGATGCCGGTGTGACCTACCTCGACAGTGAGCCTTTGGGCCGGGTGCAAAGCCTGCCACTTTATCGCGAGACCTACTGCCTGATTGACCGCAGCGAACTTGGCAGTCCGGTCGGCTGGGCCGAGGCGGCGACGCGGCCGCTGTGCCTTTTGACGCCCGACATGCAGAACCGTCGCATCGTCACCCGCCATCTGGTCGAGGCGGGGGCGGATGCGCTGCCACGGGTCGAATCGACCTCGATGCTGGCAATTCTTTCGCATGTGGCGACCGGGGACTGGGCTGCGATCCTGCCCCGGGCGCTGGCACGGGGCCTGCCCTTGCCCGAGGGCGTGCGCGCCCGCGACCTGACTGGCGAAGGGCATATGGTTGGTCTGGTGGTTGCCAGCCGCGAGCCGCATCCGCCGCTGGTCGAGGCGCTGCTTCGTATTACCGCATCAATAGATACATTCGATCAATAGACGGTATATCACGATTGTTTTGTCTATCGTCGGGCTTTAGTCTGGACAAAATTGATGAGCCCGGACGACCCAGCCATGACTGTACCAGCGATTGACGCTGATTTCCTGTTGCGCCTTGATGAGATCATCGCCGCCCATAAGGGCCGCGAGGGGCCGCTTCTGCCCATTCTGCACGACATTCAGGCCGAATGGGGCCATGTCCCCGAGGCCGCGCAGCCGGTCATCGCCGAGGCCTTGGGCATGACCCGTGCCGAGGTGCATGGCGTGGTCAGCTTTTATCATGATTTCCGGGATCATCCGCATGGCCGGCATGTCCTGCGCCTGTGCCGGGCCGAGGCTTGCCAGTCGATGGGGGCCGAGGCTTTGGCCGATGAGGTCCGTGCTGCGCTGGGGATTGACTGGCATGAGACGACGCCCGACGGGCGGCTGACGCTTGAGCCGGTGTTCTGCCTTGGGCTTTGCGCCTGTGCGCCGTCGGCACAGATGGGCGACCGGCTGCTTGGCCGCGCCGATCTGGCCAAGGTGCAGAAACTGGTGGCGGAGGCAGGGGCATGAGAGTCTGGGTTCCTCTCGACGCTGCTGCAAGGGCTCTTGGTGCTGACGAAGTCGCCGAGGCGCTTTCGCGCGAATTCACCGTCACCCGCAACGGTACCCGCGGAATGGTCTGGCTTGAGCCTTTGGTCGAGGTCGAGCGTGATGGGGTGCGCTATGGCTATGGTCCGGTGATGCCGGAGGATGCCGCCTCGGTTGCCGGGGCGATCCGCACCGGTTCCGAGCATCCGCTGGCCTTGGGGCCGGTCGAGGAACTGCCATGGATGAAGGCACAGACCCGGCTGACCTTTGCCCGCGTGGGCGTCATCGACCCTCTGTCGGTCGATGAGTATGAGGCCCATGGTGGCCTTGCAGGTCTGCGTCGCGCGATCAGCGTCGGTCCGGAAAAGATCGTTGATGAGGTCACCGAATCCGGCCTGCGCGGCCGTGGTGGTGCAGGTTTCCCGACCGGCATCAAATGGAAGACTGTGGCGGGTGCCAAGGCCGTTCGCAAATACATCGTCTGCAATGCGGATGAGGGCGATTCGGGCAGTTTTGCCGACCGTATGCTGATGGAGGGCGATCCTCTGGTCCTGATCGAGGGCATGACGATCGCGGGCATCGCGGTCGGTGCGGTTCAGGGCTATGTCTATATCCGCAGCGAATATCCCGATGCGATCCGGCTGATGCAGGCTGCAATCGTTCGGGCGCGGCAGGCGGGAATTCTGGGCCAGTCTGTCCTTGGCTCGGGCCATGCCTATGACATGGAGGTGCGCGTCGGCGCCGGAGCCTATGTCTGCGGCGAGGAAACGAGCCTGCTCAACAGCCTTGAGGGCAAGCGCGGCATCGTCCGTGCCAAGCCGCCGATTCCGGCGCTGGAAGGTTTCCTTGGCCGTCCGACGGTTGTGAACAACGTGATCTCGCTGGCCTCGGTGCCGTGGATCCTTACCCATGGTGCGGCGGAATATGCCCGGCTGGGCGTCGGTCGCTCAAAGGGTACGATCCCGGTCCAGCTGGCTGGCAACGTCAGATATGGCGGGCTGTTCGAGGTCGCTTTTGGCATGAGCCTGCGCCGGATCATCGAAGAGATCGGCGGCGGCACAGCCTCGGGCCGGCCGGTCAAGGCGGCGCAGGTCGGCGGACCGCTTGGCTCATATATCCCGCATTGGAATTTCGATCTGCCCTTTGGCTATGAAGAGCTTGCGAGCAAAGAGGGGCTGCTTGGCCACGCCGGCATCACCGTCTTTGACGACACTGCCGATATGCTGAAGCTTGCGCGCTTTGCCATGGAGTTCTGCGCCGTCGAAAGCTGTGGCAAGTGCACGCCCTGCCGTATCGGTTCGATCCGCGGGGTCGAGACGATCGACCGTATTGCCCAGGGCGATGAAACGGGGATCGCGATCCTGACCGATCTTTGCAACACGATGAAATGGGGATCGCTTTGCGCGCTGGGGGGCTTTGCGCCCTTTCCGGTCATGTCCGCGCTGACCCATTTCCCCGAGGATTTCAGCGGGCGCCGCGAGCCCCGCAGGGAGGCCGCCGAATGAAGGACTTTATCATTCCCGACCGCGACATGGGTACCCCGGCGGTCAAATCCGATGTCACTGTCAACCTGACCGTGGACGGCATTTCCGTCAGCGTTCCTGCGGGTACCAGTGTCATGCGCGCTGCTGCCGTGGCTGGGATTTCGGTCCCCAAACTGTGCGCGACGGATCATGTCAGTGCCTTTGGCTCATGCCGGCTGTGCGTGGTGCAGATCGACGGGATGCGGGGTCTGCCTGCCTCATGCACCACCCCGGTGGCCGAGGGCATGGTCGTCCATACCCAGACAGATGATGTCGCCCGCGTCCGCAAAGGCGTGATGGAGCTGTACATCAGCGATCACCCGCTGGACTGTCTGACCTGTGCCGCTAATGGCGATTGCGAATTGCAGGACATGGCCGGGGCCGTCGGTCTGCGCGAAGTGCGTTATGAGCCGGGCAAGAACCATTTTGCCCGCCGCGATGCCGAGGGGCCGAACCCCGAATACCGGCCCAAGGATCAGTCGAACCCCTATTTCACCTTCGACCCGGCGAAATGCATCGTCTGTTCGCGTTGCGTCCGGGCCTGCGAAGAGGTGCAGGGTACTTTTGCGCTGACCATCGAGGGGCGGGGCTTTGACAGCCGCGTCTCGGCCGGGATGGGGTCCGACAGTTTCCTGTCTTCGGATTGTGTCAGTTGCGGGGCCTGTGTGCAGGTCTGCCCGACTGCGACCCTGATCGAAAACAGCGTCATCCAGATCGGAACGCCCGAGCATATCGTCAAGACGACCTGCGCCTATTGCGGGGTCGGCTGCTCGTTCGATGCCCATATGCGCGGCGAAGAGGTCGTGCGCATGGTGCCAGGCAAGGACGGCAAGGCCAACCATGGCCATAGCTGCGTCAAGGGTCGCTTTGCCTGGGGCTATGCAACCCACCGTGAACGCCAGACACAGCCGATGGTGCGTGAACGGATCACCGACCCCTGGCGTGTCGTCACCTGGGATGAGGCGCTGGATTTCGCCGCCAGCCGATTGCGCCAGGCCCAGCAGGACCATGGACGCGACGCCATCGGTGTCATCACCTCGTCGCGCTGCACCAATGAGGAAACCTATCTGGTGCAGAAACTGGCGCGCGCCGTCTTTCTTAACAACAACACCGATACCTGCGCGCGGGTCTGTCATTCTCCGACCGGCTACGGGCTGAAGACGACTTTTGGCACATCGGCGGGCACGCATGATTTCGACTCGGTCGAAGAGACCGATCTGGCACTGATCATCGGTGCGAACCCGACCGACGGGCACCCGGTCTTTGCCTCGCGCCTGCGCAAGCGGCTGCGGCAGGGCGCGGGGCTGATCGTAATTGACCCGCGTCAGATCGACCTGCTCAAGACCCCGCATATGGGCGAGGGGCTGCACCTGCCGCTGCGTCCGGGCACCAACGTCGCCGTCCTGACCGCGATCGCGCATGTGATCGTGACCGAGGGGCTTTATGACGAGGGCTTTATCCGCACGCGCTGCGACTGGGATGAATTCCTGGCCTATGCCGAGTTCCTCAGGGACCCGCGCCACGCGCCCGAAGAGGTCGAGAAACTGGCCAAAGTCCCGGCCGAACTGATCCGCAAGGCGGCCCGTGCCTATGCCGCCGCGCCGCGGGCAAGTATCTATTACGGCCTTGGCGTGACCGAGCATTCGCAGGGCTCGACCACGGTGATGGCGATTGCGAATCTTGCCATGCTGACCGGTAACATCGGTCGCCCCGGCACCGGCGTGAACCCGCTGCGCGGTCAGAACAACGTGCAGGGCTCTTGCGACATGGGCAGCTTCCCGCATGAATATCCGGGCTATCGCCATGTCTCGGACCCCGAGGCGCGGGCGATTTATGAACGTGTCTGGGGGGTCGAGCTGTCGCCTGAACCGGGCCTGCGCATCCCCAACATGTTTGATGAGGCGCTGGCCGGCCGTTTCCGTGGTCTTTACTGCCAGGGCGAGGATATCGTCCAATCGGACCCCGACACCCACCACGTCACCTCGGCGCTGAAGGCGATGGATATCGTCATCGTGCAGGATCTTTTCCTGAACGAGACCTCGAACTACGCCCATGTCTTCCTGCCGGGTTCGAGCTTCCTTGAAAAGAACGGCACCTTCACCAATGCCGAACGGCGCATCAACATGGTTCGCCGCGCCATGACGCCGCGCAACGGATACGAGGACTGGGAAGTCACCCAGTTGCTTGCGAACCGGATGGGCGCGAACTGGTCCTATACCCACCCGCGCGAGATCATGGCCGAGATCGCGCTGACCACGCCCAGCTTCTCGGGCGTGACCTATGACCTGCTTGACCGGGTTGGTTCGGTGCAATGGCCGTGCAACGAAAATGCCCCGCTGGGCACGCCGCTGATGCATATCGACGGTTTCGTGCGCGGTAAGGGCAAGTTCGTCCATACCGAGTATATCGCGACCGAAGAGCGGACCGGTGCGCGTTTCCCGCTGTTGCTGACGACCGGGCGCATTCTGTCGCAGTACAACGTCGGCGCGCAGACACGGCGTACAGAAAACGTGGTCTGGCACGCCGAGGATCTGCTGGAGATCCACCCCTCGGACGCCGAAAACCGCGGTATTCGCGAAGGCGATTGGGTGCGGGTGGCCTCACGCTCGGGCGAGACGACGCTAAGGGCCCATATCACCGAGCGGGTGGCGCCGGGGGTGGTTTATACCACCTTCCATCACCCGACGACTCAGGCCAATGTGGTGACTACGGACAATTCCGACTGGGCCACCAACTGTCCCGAGTTCAAGGTGACCGCCGTGCAGGTCAGTCCCTCGAACGGCCCGTCGGAGTGGCAAGAGGAGTATCGTCACCATTCCGAACTCGCGCGTCGTATCCTGCCCACCGCAGCGGAATGACAAGGTTCCGGACCGGATGCGGGACGTGAACGGGGTTTTGCGCTGGCAGGGCGGCTGGCATCAGGCCGCACCGCCCCCGGCGCCGCAGGAATGCCCCGTCGCCATTGTCATCGACGGCATGAGTCAGGCGGTGCTGATGGCGACGCCGCATGACCTGCGCGACTTTGCTTTGGGGTTTGCGCTGACCGAGGGGCTGATCGCCTCGCCCGAGGATGTCGAGGGGTTTGACGAAGCCGAGGCCCCGGCCCGCGGCTTTCCCGCATGCGAGGCACGGCTGTGGCTGCGTCCCGGCCTGTCAGCACGACTGGCCGAGCGTCGGCGCAGCATGATTGGCCCGGTTGGTTGCGGGCTGTGCGGCGTGGACAGTATCGAGGCAGCTTTGCCCGAGATCGTGCCCGTCAGTTCGGACTGGTCTATGCCGCCCGAACAGGTGGCAGAGGCCATGGCCGCGCTGACCGAAGGGCAGATCCTGCGCCGCCAGACCCCGGCGATTCATGGCGCGGCCTTTTGGGATGGTGCCCGCGCCATCACCCGCGAAGATGTTGGCCGTCACAATGCGCTGGACAAGCTGGCCGGTGCCCTTGCCGTTGCGGGACAGGCGGCGGGGCAGGGTGCGATTGTCATGTCCTCGCGCCTGTCGGTCGATCTGGTGCAAAAGGCTGCCCGTATCGGTGCGCCCGTTTTAATCGGTGCAAGCGCCCCGACCGCGCTTGCGCTTGACTGGGCTGAACGCGCGGGCATCACGCTGATCGCACGCTCGCGGCAGGACAGTTTTGATCTTTACACCCACCCCTGGCGTATCGCCGGAAGTTCAGGTTTGAGATGACCGAGACCATGACCCATAACAAGCTGATCCGCATGGCGACCCAGATGGCAGATTTCTTTCGCAGCCAGCCTGATCGCCCCGCGCCTGAGGCTGTCGCCGCCCATATCAACGATTCCTGGTCGCCCCGCATGCGTCAGGACTTTGTCGAACAGATCCGTGCCGGTGCCGAGGCCGATCCGGTGGTGCGCGAGGCGGCGGATCTCATTCGCATCTGATCGGTGCAGGTGCGCTTTTTGCCTCTGCCGCCCAAGCTTTCGGCGTGATAGCGTGACGGCATGGCACAGCTACCTTCCCGGCAAGAGATTCTCGACTGGGTGTCCGCCCACCCGGACGCCACCGCCAAGCGCGATATCGCCAAGGCTTTTGGGATAAAGGGGGCGGCGCGGATCGAGCTCAAGCGTATTCTGAAAGAGCTTGAGGCCGACGGTCTGCTAGAACGCCGCCGCCGCCATTACCATGATGCCGAGCGTCTGCCTCCGGTGACGGTGGTGCAGCTTTTGCCGCCTGATCGCGATGGCGACATCTTTGCCAGGCCGCTGGAGTGGCAGGGTGAGGGGCCGATGCCGCGCATCCTGTACGCAGCTCTTAAATCCGACCCGGCGGTCGCGCCGGGTGAACGCATCCTAGCCCGGCTGATCGAGACCCGGGGCGAGGATCATGATTATCAGGCCCGGCTGATCCGCCGCATCGGCACGGTCCAGCACCGCATCGTCGGCATCTTTCGCGCCTCGGCGGGCGGTCCCGAGGCGGGGGGGCGTATTCTGCCCATCGACAAGGGGCAGGATAAGGAATGGCAGGTGCGCCCCGGCGACGCCCATGGTGCGCAAAGCGGCGAACTGGTCGAGGCCGAACAGGTCGGCCCGCGCGGCCGTCTTGGCCTGCCCATGGCACGCATCGTCGAACGGCTGGGCGACCCTTCGGCGCCCAGGGCGGTCAGCCTGATCGCCATCCATCAGCACGGCATTCCCGATGATTTCCCCGACGACGTGATCGCCGAGGCGGATGCCGCCAGCCCCGCGACCATGAAGTCACGCGAGGATCTGCGCCATTTGCCATTTGTCACCATTGATCCCGTTGATGCCCGCGACCATGACGATGCCGTCATGGCCGAGACGCATGAGGACGGCGGTGCGACAATCTGGGTCGGCATCGCCGATGTGGCGCATTACGTCCGCCCCGGCTCGGCCCTTGATCGTGAGGCACGGCTGCGCGGCAACTCGACCTATTTCCCTGACCGGGTGGTGCCGATGCTGCCCGACGTCCTTTCAGGGGATCTTTGTTCGCTGCATGAAGGCATTGACCGGCCGGTGATCGCCGTGCGTATGCGGCTGGATGCGCAGGGCAACAAGGTCAGCCACAGTTTTCATCGCGGCATGATCCGTTCGGCCGCGAGCCTTAGCTATGAGCAGGCGCAGGCAGCGGCGGACGGCAACCCTGATGAGCAGACCGGCCCGCTGATCGACAGTGTGATCCGCCCGCTTTGGGCTGCCTATGCGCTGCTGAAGGCCGCGCGTGAGCGTCGCCAGCCGCTGGAACTTGACCTGCCCGAGCGTCGGATCGAGCTGACTGCTGACGGGCGTGTCAAATCGGTCAACTTCCGCGAACGTTTTGACGCGCACCGGCTGATCGAGGAATTCATGGTGCTGGCCAATGTCGCCGCCGCCGAAGAGCTTGAGCGTCTGCGCCGTCCGCTGCTTTATCGCGTGCACGAAGAGCCGACGGTGGAAAAGCTTGATGCGCTGCGCGAGGTGGCCGAGGCTTCGGGCTTTACCCTTGCACGTGGACAGGTCCTGCAGACCCGGCATCTGAACC
Organism: Paracoccus sp. J56; assembly: GCF_019633685.1. Taxonomy (NCBI): domain Bacteria; kingdom Pseudomonadati; phylum Pseudomonadota; class Alphaproteobacteria; order Rhodobacterales; family Paracoccaceae; genus Paracoccus; species Paracoccus sp. J56. The sequence continues at coordinate 118,729 of NZ_JAFL01000004.1, read as the reverse complement.
GGCTGCTGGAACAGGCCGAGGGATCAGAGTTCGATGAGCTGATCAATATGACTGCGCTGCGTTCCATGCAGCAGGCCTATTACCACCCCGAGAATTTTGGTCACTTTGGACTGGCGCTGCGATCCTATGCGCATTTCACCTCTCCCATCCGTCGCTATTCGGACCTGATCGTGCATCGCGCACTGATCACCGGCCATAAATGGGGCGCTGACGGGCTGTCGCCGCAGGATATCGAGCGACTGTCCGAGACAGCGCAACATATCTCGGAAACCGAGCGCCGCTCGATGGCGGCCGAGCGGGACACAACTGACCGCTATCTTGCGGCCTATCTGGCTGATCGGGTGGGGGCCGAGTTTACCGGTCGGGTCAGTGGCGTGCAGCGGTTCGGCGCTTTCGTACGGCTGGACGAAACCGGGGCGGACGGGCTTTTGCCGATCCGCGAGATCGGGCGAGAGTATTTCCATTATGACCCCGATGCGCAGGTGCTCATGGGGTCAGAGACGGGGCTGGAGATCGGTATTGGTCAGCGGGTCACCGTCCGGCTTTCCGAGGCGGTGCCGGTGACCGGCGGTCTGATGCTTGAGTTGCTGGAGGTCGAGGGTCGGCCGCTGCCGCAGAGCGGCCGTCGCGGCGCATGCAAAGGGCCGATGCGCAAGCGTGCGACCCAGGCCCGGCTGGCTGAAATCAAGCGCGCGCAAAAACGCCGCCGCGTCCGCCGCCAGCGCTGAAACGCGCCAGACCTCGCAGCGATCTGATAATGAATGGGGCGGCCCGGTGGACCGCCCCTTGTTGTTTTCCCTGTCAGACTTTCGCCGTCAGTGTTCAGCCGATGGCGGCGGCGCGAACGTCGTCGTCGATCTTGTCGGCGTATTGGGCAAAGTTGTCGCTGAACATGCTGACCAGTTTGCGTGCCTGGGCATCATAGGCCGCAGGATCGGTCCAGGTCTGGCGCGGATCAAGCAACTTGTCCTCGACGCCCGGGACCGAGACCGGAACTTCGAAGCCGAAATTCGGGTCCTTGCGGAATTCGGCATTGTTCAGCGAACCGTCCAGCGCAGCGGTCAGCAGGGCACGGGTAGCCTTGATCGGCATGCGCTTGCCGGTGCCGAAAGCGCCGCCGGTCCAGCCGGTGTTGACCAGCCAGCAGGTTGCGCCGGTCTTGGCGATTTTTTCCTGCAGCAGCTTGCCATAGACCTCGGGGCGGCGCGGCATGAAGGGCGCGCCGAAGCAGGTCGAGAAGGTCGGGGTCGGTTCGGTCACACCGACCTCGGTGCCCGGGGTCTTGGAGGTGAAGCCCGACAGGAAGTGATACATCGCCTGCGCCGGGGTCAGCCGCGCGATCGGCGGCAGCACGCCATAGGCGTCGCAGGTCAGCATGATCACGTTCCTGGGCTGACCACCCAGCGAGCTTGCCGAGGCGTTCGAGATATAGTCCAGCGGATAGGCGCAGCGCATGTTGTCGGTGATCGAGTTATCCTCGAAGTCCAACTCCAGCGTGTCCGGATCAAAGACCATGTTTTCGATCACGGTGCCGAATTTCGAGCAGGTGGCATAGATCTCGGGCTCGGCCTCGGCCGACAGGTTGATCGTCTTGGCGTAGCAGCCGCCCTCGAAGTTAAAGATGCCGTGGTCGGACCAGCCGTGCTCGTCATCGCCGATCAGCGTGCGCGAAGGATCGGCCGACAGCGTGGTCTTGCCGGTGCCCGACAGGCCGAAGAAGATGGCCGAGTCATCGGGATTGCCGATCGCGTGGTTGGCCGAGCAATGCATCGGCATCACGCCTTTTTCCGGCAGGATGTAGTTCAGCAGGGTAAAGACCGACTTTTTGTTTTCGCCGGCATAGGCGGTGTTGCCGATCAGGATCAGCTTCTTGTCAAAGTTCAGCGCGATCACCGTTTCCGAGCGGCAGCCGTGTTTCGCCGGATCCGCCTTGAAGCTGGGGCAGTTGATGATGGTGAACTCGGGCACAAAGCTTGCAAGCTCGGCCAGTTCGGGGCGGCGCAGAAGATGGCGGATGAAAAGCCCGTGCCAGGCCAGTTCGGTCACGACCCGCACGTCAAGGCGCAGGGCAGGATCCGCGCCGCCGTAGAGGTCCTGAACGTAGTATTCCTTGCCCTTCATATGCTCAAGCATATCGGCATGCAGGCGGTCAAAGGCCTCGGGCTCCATCGGGCGGTTGTTTTCCCACCAGATGGTGTTTTCGACCGAAGGGGTGCGCACGACATGTTTGTCCTTGGGCGAGCGGCCTGTATGGGCGCCGGTCGAGACAAGGAACGTGCCGCCCAGACCCAGCCTGCCTTCGCCGTGCTGGATCGCAGCTTCGATCAGCGCCGGTTCGAGCAGGTTGTAGTGGACTTTGCCGAGCCCCGTGATTCCCTGGTCTTCGAGACGGCAATTCGGATTGACGCGCGGTTCGGTCATGGCACCTGTGCTCCTGCTTAATTCCGGGCCGGCAACCGGCCGTTGCGCGTCCTATAACACGGCATTTCCCCGGCGAAAGTGCAGTTATGGACAGGGTTAGCGCAATCAGGAAAGGTTAGCGCAATCATTTGCCCGGCCGTAGAGTTGTCCATAAGAAAACGTCACAAAGCCAAGCCGTCCACGCGCGAAAACCGGGGTGATTCGCCCCCGACGAATGAGGTGCCTGCGATGATCCTGCATGCGTCCTGCATCGCCCATTCCGGCAGGGGGCTGCTGATCCTTGGCCCCTCGGGGTCTGGAAAATCGACGCTCGCGCTTGAGTTGATGGCATTTGGCGCGGCGCTGGTTGCCGATGACCGCACCATTCTGAACGTCCGGCAGGGCCGGATCATCGCCGATGCCCCCGATTCGATTCGTGGCCGGATCGAGGCGCGCGGGGTCGGTATCCTGAATGCGCAGGCCCATGGCCCGGTCGAACTGGCACTGGCGGTGGATCTTGAGCGGCCCGAGCCCGACCGCCTGCCGCCCGATCGCCACATTGAGCTGATGGATTGCCGCTTGCCTCTTGTCCTTGGCGCGGGGCAGGTCCATCTTGCGCCGATGCTGCTGCAATATCTTATCGCCGGCAGGGCCGATACGGATATGCACGGGAGGTAAGAGCCAAGCGATGCCGGAGGCCAACAGCCCCACCGAGACCCATGAAGAAGAAGCGCAGCGGCTGGTACTGATCACCGGCCCGTCGGGTGCCGGGCGCTCGACCGCGATCAACGTGCTTGAGGATCTGGGCTACGAGGCCATCGACAACCTGCCGCTGTCGCTGGTGCCCCGGCTGCTGGATGGCCCGGCGCGGCCTGTGCCCCTGGCGCTGGGGCTGGATGTGCGCAACCGCGATTTTTCGGTCTCAAACCTTATCGAGTTGATCGACCGGCTGACCCGGCTGCCCGAATATGCGCCCGAAGTACTGTTTCTGGACTGTTCGACCGAACAGCTTCTGCGCCGCTTTAATGAGACCCGCCGCCGCCATCCGCTGCGGCTTGAGGGCTCGCCGCTGGAAGCGATTGTGGCTGAACGTGACATGCTTGCCCCGATCCGGGCGCGCGCCGATGTGCTGGTCGATACATCAGAGCTGTCGCCGCATGATCTCAAGGCCGAGCTGTCGCGCTGGTTCGAGACCGAGCCGGGACGCAGGCTGACCGTCTCGGTCCAGTCATTTTCTTACAAGCGGGGCGTGCCGCGCGGCGTCGACATGATGTTTGACTGTCGCTTTCTGTCGAACCCGCATTGGAAGCCGGAATTGCGACCTCTGGACGGGCGTGATGCGCCTGTTCAGGACTATGTGATGGCCGATCCGCGATTCGACGAATTCTTCCGTCGCGTCCGTGATCTTGCACTTTTTACCCTGCCTGCCCATCTTGAGGAAGGTAAAGCCCATCTGGCAATCGGCTTTGGTTGCACAGGGGGGCGACACCGTTCTGTCACAATGGCGGAAAAAATGGCAGATGCGCTTGCGAAAGCAGGCTGGCAGGTGTCAATTAGACATCGGGAACTTGAACGCCGTGAAAAGGCGCCGGCACCTTGGGATGATGGCCAGGTTTTGGCCTCTCGCACGGCCCGGGCGCAGGGTTGACGGCTGTGCGTGGTGAGGCGAATTGATAGGGATTGTCATCGTGGCGCATGGGGGCCTGGCCCGGGAATATCTCTCGGCGGTCGAACATGTTGTGGGGCCCCAGACCGGAATCAGGGCCGTGGCGATCGAGGAAAACCATGACCGTGGCGAAAAGCAGGCCGAAATATGTGCCGCTGCCGACGCGGTGGATGCGGGCGACGGCGTGGTCGTGGTGACGGACCTGTTCGGCGGCTCGCCTTCGAACCTGTCGCTGATGGCTTGTGCGGCGCGCAACCGGGCCATTCTTTATGGGGCCAATCTGCCCATGCTGGTCAAGCTGGCCAAGTCGCGCAAGTTGCCGGTCGCCGATGCGGTGTCGCTGGCCAAGGATGCGGGCCGCAAGTATATCAACAGCTATGACGTCGTGCCCGCCGATGTGCTGCCCATCCCGAAACGTGCCTTTTCATGAATGATATGACCAACGGGGCGATTACCCGCGAACTGGCGATCATCAACGAAAAGGGCCTTCACGCCAGGGCCAGCGCAAAATTCGTCGAGACGGTTGAGCGTTTTGATGCACGGGCGACCGTCGAAAAAGACGGGATGTCGGTTGCAGGCGATTCGATCATGGGCCTTTTGATGCTGGCCGCTCCGCGCGGCAGTGCCATTCGCGTCACGACAACCGGCGCACAGGCGAAAGAGCTTGCCGATGCGCTGACCGCCCTTGTCGAGGATTACTTCGGCGAAGGCATGTAAGGGCCGGACATGGCCCGCGCGTCCTACCATCACGGCAATCTGCGTCAGGCCCTTGTCGAGGCCACGGTACAGCTGATCGAAGAGAAGGGCCCGCAGGCCTTTACTCTGGCCGAAGCTGCGCGTCTGGCCGGTGTCAGTGCCGCCGCGCCCTATCGCCATTTCTCTGGCCGTGACGAATTGCTGGAAGAGGTTGCGCGGCAAGGGTTCGATGAGTTCTCGGAACGTCTGGACGATGCTTTCGATAATGGCAGGCCGACTCCGCTGACCGCCTTTCTGCGCATGGGGCAGGCCTATCTGAGCTTTGCCGCTGAAAGGCGCGGCTTTTACATCGCCATGTTCGAATCCGGTATCTCGATTGCGGGTAATGCCGGACTGGCGCAGGCGTCCGAGCGTGCGCGTGGGATGCTGGTGCGTGGTGCCGAGGTTTTGTTTCGTCAGCTGCCCGAGGGTCGCCGCCCACCGCCCGGCATGGTCGCCGATCATATCTGGGCGCTGAGCCACGGCGTGGTCGAGCTGTTTGGCCGGGGCAAGCCCGGCTCACGTTCGCCCGTTGCGCCTGCGGATATGCTGGAAAGCGGGGCGCTGATCTATCTGCGCGGTCTGGGCGTCATCCCTGAGTGAAAAAAATTAGCCGAAAGTCTTGACCGGGGCTCGTTGCGCGCCATCTATGTAAATGTAATTAACATTTACATTGGAAAGGGACCGCAATGAACACCTACATAGCCCCGCGCCCTTCTGTCTTCGACCGGATAGGGGCAGTGCTCGCCGGCGTCCGGGACTGGCTGGACGAGCGCGGAAAGGGCGCCTGGATCGCTGCAATGATCCTGGCCTTTGTCGCCTGCTGGCCCCTGGGCCTGGCTATCCTGGGTTACATGATCTGGAGCAAACGGATGTTTTCCTGCCGCCATCGCCACCACTCTGCCCGCAGCTATCGTCACGGTTTCTCTGCGCCGACCGGCAATAGCGCCTTTGACGCCTATCGCGAGGAAACGCTGAAGCGGCTTGAGGACGAACACCGCGAGTTTCTGGACTTTCTGCAGAAGCTGCGCGAGGCCAAGGACAAGGCCGAGTTCGACCAGTTCATGCAAAACCGCAACGAGCCGCGTGAGCCGCAGGCCTGAGGCGACGGTCAAGCAATGCAAAAGGGCCGGGAAAACCCCGGCCCCTTCTTTTTTACGAAGATCGGCTCAGTAGGAATATTCGGCGTAGATGCGGTTCAGATCGCCCGCCCATTCGCCGTGATATTTCTCAAGCAGCTCATCGGCCTGGACCTTGCCGTTCTCGACGCTTTCCTTGAGCGTGTTAAGGAAATGCGTCTCATCCGGCACCAGCCCGCCCGAACCGGCCCGTGCCCGCGCCTTAAGCCCTGCTTCGGCGATGTTCAGCACCTCGCGGGCAAGATCGCGCATCCGGGTGCCGTTCACCTCGGCATCAAGCGCGTGAACGCCCGCGCCGCGCCGCCATGCCTCGCGCGTTTCATGATCCCAGCCCTTGACCAGATCCCAGGCCGCGTCCAGTGCCGTCTGGTCATAGATCAGCCCAACCCATAGTGCGGGCAGGGCGCAAAGCCGCCGCCACGGACCGCCATCGGCGCCGCGCATCTCGATGAACTTCTTGACCCGGGCTTCGGGAAAGACGGTGGTCAGGTGGTCGGCCCAATCCGACAGCGTCGGGATCTCGCCCGGCAGTGCTGGCAGACGGCCTTGCAAAAAGTCGCGGAAGCTCTGCCCCAGCGCGTCGATATACTTGCCGTCGCGATAGACGAAATACATCGGCACATCCAGAACGTAATCGACCCAGCGTTCATAGCCGAACCCGTCCTCAAAAACGAAGGGCAAAAGCCCGGTGCGGGCATCATCCAGGTTTTGCCAGATATGCGCACGCCAGCTTTTCCAGCCGTTCGGCTTGCCGTCGAGGAAAGGCGAATTGGCGAAAAGCGCATTGGCGACGGGTTGCAGCGCCAGCGCCACACGCAGTTTCTGCACCATATCGGCCTCGGACGCGAAGTCGAGGTTCACCTGCACGGTGCAGGTGCGATACATCATCTGCGTACCAAGCGTCCCGACCCGTCCCATATAGTCGGTCATCAGCCGGTAGCGGCCCTTGGGCATCATCGGCATCTGTTCCTGGGACCAGATCGGGGCTGTGCCCAGACCAATAAAGCCCGCGCCCAGATCGTCGGCGACGCTTTTGACCTCGGCCAGGTGCTGGTTCACCTCGTCACAGGTCTGGTGAATGGTTTCCAGGGGCGCGCCCGACAGCTCAAGCTGCCCGCCCGGTTCCAGGCTGATATTGGCGCCGTTACGCTCCAGCCCGATGATGTTGTCCGCCTCAAGTACCGGGGTCCAGCCAAAGCGCGCCTGCAACCCCTCCAGCATGGCTTTGACAGAGGGTTGTCCTGCCGGGGCCTCATAGGGCAGGGGCATATGGTCGGAATGGCGGTAGCCGAATTTTTCATGCTCGGTGCCGATGCGCCATTTCTCGCGCGGCTTTTCACCCGAGGCGATATATTCGGCCAATTGTGCGGTGTGTTCGATCGGGCCGCCGCCCTGTTGGGGAATGGACATCGGTGGCCTCTCGTTTGCCTTTGCGTGTCACAGGTGGCAAGTGCCGCGTCTCAAGTCAAGCGGGTGCGAGCCGGCCTCGTCCAAACGGTCTGGATTGTTGGACTTTCCGGCCCGAGCGCGGCAGCAAGCCGGCCCATCTCGATCCCCGGCAGGGTCGAGAAGGCACCGGCCAGATCTTCGGCCCCGGCTGCATCGACCGGGATCAGCAGCGCCTGCCCATCCGCGCTTTTCAGCCGCCAGTGCAGGCGGCTGCTCAGACGGGTCAGCCGGATCTCGTTCAGTTCGCGCAGTGCTATTTCGCCACCGAGCAGCGGGTTGGGGGACATGTAACGGATCGCGCCTTCGTCAAGCTCGACCACGCCGGGTCCCAGCGTGGCATGACGAAAACGCATTCGGCGCCGCGCATCGAGCGCCCAAAGAGCTGAAGCCCCCGCCAATCCCGCGCCCAAGGGCCAAAAGAGCCACCCGCCCAACGAAAAGACCCAGAGACCAAAGGCGGTGGCAAGCAGGGCAGCGCCGGTTTCGGCCCAGGGGCGCAGTTTTTCGGCTAGTTCGGGCCGGATCATTCCAGATCCAGGACCATGTCCCGATGGGGAATGCCGGCGTCATCATATTCCGGCCCATAGGCGACAAAGCCCAGCTTTTCGTAAAAGCCGATGGCATGGGTCTGGGCGCCCAGCTTGGCGCGAGTAATGCCGGGCAGTGTGCGCAATTCCTCAAGCGCCGCGCGGATCAGTGCCGCGCCTATCCCTGTGCCGCGGGCAGATTTCCGCACCGCGACGCGGCCGATCTTGCCGGTCTTTCCCTCGATCAGGATGCGGGCGGTGCCAATTGCGCGGTTCTGTGCATCGCGGGCAAGCAGGTGTAGCGCCTCGTCGTCGCGCCCGTCCCACTCTTCATCTTCGGACACGTTCTGTTCGAGGATAAAGACTTCGCGGCGGATGTCGCGACAGGTGTCAAGATCGGTGGTCTTTTCGATCATGAGAAATAGCTCTCCAGAACACGGCGATAGATACGGGCAAGCTGGCGTACCTGATCGGCGGGGACACGTTCATCAACCTGATGCATGAAATGTCCGACCAGTCCGAATTCAAGGACCGGACAGTGATCTTTTATGAACCGCGCATCCGAGGTGCCGCCCGAGGTGGACAGCACCGGATCAATCCCGGTTTCCTCGCGCACGACACCCGTGACCAGATCGACAAAGGGGCCGGGCCGGGTCAGGAAGCTTTCGCCCGACACCTCGGCCGAGATGGCAAAGCTGATGCCGGTCTCGGCCGAAATCGCCTCGGCCCGCGCGCGGATCATCCTGTCAAGGCTGCCCGAGTCATGGGCGTCGTTGAAGCGGATGTTGATCGTCGCCTGCGCCCGTTCGGGGATCACGTTCGAGGCCGGGTTGCCGCAATCGACCGTCGTAACCTGAAGGCCCGAAGGATCGAAATGCTCGGTCCCGTGATCAAGCGGTGTCGAAGTCAGCCCATGCAGCAGCCGCACCAGCGCGTGGATCGGGTTGCGGGCGCGATGGGGATAGGCGGCGTGGCCCTGAACGCCTTGCGCCTCGATCCGCAGGGTCATCGAGCCTCGTCTGCCGATTTTGATCATCTCGCCCATACGGTCGGGGTTCGAGGGTTCGCCGACGATGCAGACGTCCATGCGTTCATCATTGGCCTGCATCCAGTCGAGCAGCGCACGGGTGCCGTGCCTGCCCGGTCCTTCTTCATCGCCGGTGATCGTCAGGATAATCGACCCGTCCTTAGGCGGGGTTTGGGTCACAAAGGCGATGGCGGCGGCGGCAAAGGCCGCAACGCCCGATTTCATGTCGGTGGCGCCCCGCCCCCAGATCCAGCCATCCTCTTCGTGTCCGGAAAACGGCGGGTGGGTCCAGCTGGCCAGATCGCCCGGAGGCACCACATCAGTGTGACCGTTAAAGCCAAAGCTGCGCGCCGCGCCCTTTTTTCCCCAGCGGGCAAAAAGGTTTGGCACCCCCTCACGATCCACCCGCTGGCAGGTGAAACCTGCCTTGCTCAACACCCCGGCCAAAAGGGTCAGCGCGCCGCCCTCATCAGGCGTGACCGAGGGACAGCGGATCAGGTCGGCGGTCAAACGGGCGGGGTCGGGGATCGTCGTCATGGCGGGGCCTTTCGCTTTTGGACTGTGGTTACATCGCCGGGCCTGCAAGCTCCAGCGCGCGCCGCAGCAGGTTTGCCCCGGTCAGCACCAGAAGGATCAGCGTCCAGCGGCGGAACTGATTCACGTCCAGCCGATCATGTGCCAGATAGCCCAGCCACATGCCAATCAGCGCCGGGATGACCAGAATGGCGGAAAAGGGCAGGGTCTGCGCATTCAAAAGCCCAGATTGCAGGTGCGCGCCCGTCAATGCGATCGCACCGATAAAGAACACCACCCCCTGCGCGCGCATCTGTTCGTCCTTGGGGACATGCAGCGACAAAAGCAGGACCAGCAAAGGCGGTCCCCAGATGCCCGAAATCCCGCCGATAAGGCCGCCGATTGCGCCGGTCACGATCTCCATCACGCGGCGATGATGCACCGGCAGGGCAAGGCTGCGGCCCATGATCTGCCACAGGGCAAAGGCGGTGATCGGCAGACCGATAAGCGCATACATCAGCCATTGCGGGATGCGGGTGGCGAAAAACGCACTGATGGGAATGAACAGCACCACCATGCCGACATGCCAGCGCCAGGCCACAGTCGTCTGCCATGCCGGTCCCCAGCCCTGGCGCAGCGCCTGGCGTATATTGGTGATCAGCACCGGCAGGATCACCGCCGCCACCGCCTGCTGGGCCGGTAAAAATGAGCCGAGCGCCGCCAGCATGATCATCGGCATGGCAAAGCCGATCGCCCCTTTGACAAAGCCGGAAAACAGCGTGATCGCCACAGCGATCCAGAAATGAAAGGCGTCAAGCCCGAACATCGCATCCGCCATGTCAGGATGCACCCGGCAGGCCCGGGCGGGACAAGAAAGCGGGCGGGGAAAGCAAAGGTTCGTGCATCGCCCGATCCATATCCCGCGCTGAAATCCGCTGCAAACGGTAAAGGCAGCTGACATGGGCGCCGGTCGGCAGGGACAAGCCGCATTGCGCCTGCGCCGTTTCCCGGCTTCTATGGCGCCAATGGCAGACAGCGGGGAAACATGCGGCAGGACGGGGCGGCCGAACGGCGGCTGATTGACAATATTCTTGAGGGGATGGCCCTGCGCTCGGCGGGGTTCATCGTCACCGTCTATGGCGATGTGGTGGTGCCGCGCGGTGGTGTGCTGTGGACCGGCACGCTGATCGAGGTTTGCGACCGGGTCGGCATCAGCGAATCATTGGTGCGCACCGCTGTTTCACGTCTGGTCGCCGCCCATCGGTTGCGAGGCGAGCGGATGGGACGGCGCAGCTATTACCGGCTGGATGCCTCGGCACAGCGCGAATTCGATCAGGCTGCCGGGCTGCTTTATCGGCCCGAGGTGCCGCCGCAGGGCTGGCAGATCCTCTATGCCCCCGATCTGGGCGAGGATGAGGCCCGCCGTCAGCGCATGGGTCATATGGGCGGGGCGGTGTTCATCCGTCCCGACCGCGGCCAGCCGGTGCCCGAGGGTGCGCTGCTGTTTCGCGCCGCCGATCCGTCAGAGCTTGAGGGGCTGGGCCGCTTTTGGGACCTCTCGTCGCTGCATCAGCGTTATCGGGACCTGCTTGCCCGTTTCGCGCCCTTGGCCAAGGCTGCCGCAACGCTTTCGGATGAGATGGCCCTGATCGCGCGACTGCTGTTGGTCCATGACTATCGCGGCGTGTTGTTGCGCGATCCGCGCTTACCGCAAGCCGCCTTGCCGCCCGACTGGAAGGGACAAGAGGCGCGGGCGCTGTTTCGCAGCCTTTATCGTCAACTTACCCCGGCAGCCGAGCGCTGGATCGGCACTCATTTTGAGGGCAGCGAGGGCTTTCTGTCCGCTCAGACCACTGAAACCGAGGCGCGTCTTAACGACCTGTCAGGTGTAAGTGCATGATCCGGAATAATATTTTTCCCGCCCAGAAACATTACACGATTCTCCAATAAACCTCTTTCTTTGTGATGTTTTGGGGTGTATAAACTGACCAATCGGTCGGCGAATTGGAGAATCGCCGGTCTTTCGTGAAAATGGGAGAGAGCATGCAGGACGCCTTCATCTGTGATGCGGTGCGCACGCCGATTGGCCGCTATGGCGGGGCGCTGGCCTCGGTTCGGGCTGATGATCTGGCCGCGCTGCCGCTGAAAGCGCTGATGGAGCGCAATCCGGGCGTGGACTGGTCGGCGGTTGATGACCTGATCTTTGGCTGTGCCAACCAGGCGGGTGAAGATAACCGCAACGTCGCGCGTATGGCGGTCCTGCTGTCGGGGATGCCCGTCGGCGTACCGGCGACCACGGTGAACCGGCTTTGCGGCTCGGGGATGGATGCGGTCGGTATGGCCGCGCGGGCGATCAAGGCGGGCGATTGCGATTTCGTCATTGCTGGCGGCGTCGAAAGCATGACCCGCGCCCCCTTTGTGATGCCCAAGGCGGAAACCGCTTTTTCGCGCAGCAATGCGGTCTATGACACGACCATCGGTTGGCGCTTTGTGAACCCCAGGATGAAGGCGCAGTTTGGCACCGACTCGATGCCGCAGACTGCCGATAATGTCGCGGCCGATTTCGGCATCAGCCGCGAGGATCAGGACGCCTTTGCCGCGCGCAGCCAGGCCCGTTGGGAGGCCGCGCAAAAGGCAGGCGCCTTCCGCGATGAGATTATTCCCGTCACTATCCCGCAGAAAAAGGGTGAGCCGGTCGTCTTTGACACTGACGAACATCCGCGCCCCGGCACCACGGCCGAGACGTTGGCCAGGCTTAAAGGCGTCAACGGACCTGATCTGACAGTGACGGCCGGCAATGCCTCGGGCGTGAATGACGGCGCTGCGGCGCTGGCGATCCTGTCGGGTGCTGCGGCAGAGCGGCATGGGCTGACGCCCAGGGCGCGCATCGTCGCCATGGCGGCTGCAGGTGTTGAGCCGCGCATCATGGGTATCGGACCAGCTCCGGCAGCGAAAAAGGTGCTGGCGCGCGCGGGACTGACCATTGACCAGATGGATGTGATAGAATTGAACGAGGCCTTCGCCAGTCAGGCGCTGGCAACGCTGCGGGATCTTGGTCTGCCCGATGACGCTGCCCATGTGAACCCGAACGGCGGTGCCATCGCGATAGGCCATCCGCTTGGCATGTCGGGGGCCCGGCTTGTGACGACGGCGATGTATCATCTGCATCGCACGGGCGGGCGCTATGCGCTTTGCACCATGTGCATTGGTGTCGGACAGGGCATCGCCGTCATTATCGAACGCGTGTGACCAAGGGGGAGAAACCAGCATGTATGCCCAGCTTGTCAAATCCGAAGGGATGAAAGCCCGCGAGGAGATGTCCCCCGAGGAGATCGCCTTTCAGGAACGCATTGACCGCGGCGAAAAGATCGAGCCCAAGGAGTGGATGCCCGAGGGGTATCGCAAGACCCTGATCCGCCAGATCGGCCAGCACGCGCATAGTGAGATCGTCGGCCAGCTGCCCGAAGGGAACTGGATCACCCGCGCGCCCACGCTGGAACGCAAGGCGATCCTGCTGGCCAAGGTGCAGGACGAGGCCGGGCACGGGCTTTATCTTTATTCGGCGGCCGAGACGCTGGGCGTGTCGCGTGACGAGCTGATGGAGCTTTTGCACGCCGGTAAGATGAAATACTCCTCGATCTTTAACTATCCGACCCTGACCTGGGCCGATATTGGCGCGGTGGGCTGGCTGGTTGATGGCGCGGCGATCATGAACCAGGTGCCGCTGCAACGCACCTCTTTTGGTCCTTATTCCCGTGCGATGATCCGTATCTGCAAAGAGGAATCCTTTCACCAGCGTCAGGGCTACGCCATCATGATGAAGATGGCGCAGGGTACGCCCGAACAAAAGCGGATGGCGCAGGATGCGCTGAACCGCTTCTGGTATCCGGCGCTGATGATGTTTGGTCCCTCGGACAAGGACTCGGTGCATTCGGCCCAGTCCATGGCGTGGAAGATCAAGATCAACACCAATGACGAACTGCGGCAGAAATTCGTCGATCAGACCGTGCCGCAGGCGGAATATCTGGGCCTGACCGTCCCCGACCCCGATCTGAAGTGGAACGAGGACAAGGGCGGCTATGACTTCAGCGAGCCGGACTGGTCCGAGTTTTTTGAGGTCATCGCCGGCAACGGCCCCTGCAACAAGGACCGGCTGGGCGCCCGGGTCAGGGCCTGGGAGGATGGCGCATGGTTCCGCGAGGGGCTGATGGCCCATGCCGAGAAACAGGCCGCGCGCCGCGCGCCCGTCGCCGCCGAGTAACCGGCCCTTTGGCCAGCAATGCGCGCAAGCCAGATTTAGGGAGAGAACAATGTCCAAGGAATGGCCGCTCTGGGAGGTTTTCATCCGGGGCCAGCACGGGCTGAACCACCGCCACGTCGGCAGTCTGCATGCGCCTGACGCCGAAATGGCGATCATGAACGCCCGCGACGTCTATACCCGCCGCAACGAGGGGGTTTCGATCTGGGTGGTGCGTTCGTCCGAGATCACCGCCTCCAGCCCCTCGGACAAGGGGCCGCTGTTCGAGCCCTCGAACAGCAAGGTCTATCGCCACCCGACCTTTTTCGACATCCCCGAAGAAGTGGGGCATATGTGATGCCGTCGCTGCCCGATATGACCACGCCCAATGTGGCTGATCTGGCGCGAGAGGCGGCGCAGACTGCCTCGGCCCATCCTGCGGTACCCCAGCCCGACGCCGGGCAGGAGGCCTTTTCCGAGATGCTGCTACGCCTTGGCGACAGCACGCTGATCCTTGGCCACCGCATCTCGGAATGGTGCGGCCACTCTCCGGCGCTGGAAGAGGATATCGCGCTGGCGAACGTGGCGCTGGACCTGATCGGCCAGACCCAGCTGTGGCTGAGCCTTGCCGGCGAGGTCGAGGGCAAGGGCCGCTCGGCTGACGATCTGGCCTATCTGCGGGACGCCTGGGATTTTCGTAACCTGCTGATCTGCGAGCGTCCGAACGGCGATTTCGGCCATACGCTGATGCGTCAGTTCCTGTTCGACGCCTGGCATCATGAACTGCTCAAGGCACTTGCGGCATCGTCCGATCCGCGTGTCGCCGAAATCGCGGCCAAGGCGGGCAAGGAGGTGGCCTATCACCTCGAACGCTCTTCCGATCTGGTCGTGCGGCTTGGCGATGGGACCGAGGAAAGCCACCGCCGCATGCAAGAGGCGCTTGATGATCTGTGGTCTTATGCGGGCGAGATGTTCATCGGTGATGCCAAGGATGCCGAAGTGGCGGCGCGTGGCATTGCGCCCGATCCCTCCAGCCTGCGTGCGGCATGGGATCAGACGCTACAGCACGTGCTGACCGAGGCGACCTTGCAGATCCCCGAAGGCAGTTTCGCGCATAAAGGTGGCAAACAGGGCATCCACACCGAGCATCTGGGCTATATCCTGTCCGAGATGCAGTTCCTGCAGCGCGCCTATCCCGGTGCAAGCTGGTAAGCCCATGGCCGCGCAGACCCAACCCGGCGTCGAAGAGGTCTGGGGCTGGCTCTCGGAGGTGCCCGACCCGGAAATCCCGGTGATCAGCCTGACTGATCTGGGCATTATCCGCGGCGTGGAATGGCAGGGCGATACGCTGGTCGTCCGGGTCACGCCGACCTATTCCGGCTGCCCCGCGACCAGTGTCATCAACCTGGATATCGAAACCGCGCTGCGCCGCCACGGCATCGAAAAGCTGCGGCTGGAACGCCAGCTTACCCCGCCCTGGACCACCGACTGGATCAGCCCCGAGGGCCGGGAAAAGCTGCGCGCCTATGGCATTGCACCGCCCGTGGACGGGACGGCGGCGGATGGGGTACTGGCCGGGCGCATCGCCCGGATGACCGGCACGAACCTCAAGATCGCCTGCCCGCGCTGCGGCTCGACCCATACTGAAAGGATCAGCCAGTTCGGCTCGACCCCCTGCAAGGCGAGCTATCGCTGCAAGGACTGTCTGGAACCCTTTGACTATTTCAAATGCATCTGAGAATGCGCCCCGCTTCAGGAAGGATACCCCCATGGCACGCTTCCATCCGCTGAAGGTCACCGACGTGCGCCGCGAAACGCGCGACGCGGTGGTCGTCACCCTGGCGCCACGTGATGAGGATCGTGCGCTGTTCGGTTTTGTTCAGGGCCAATACCTGACCTTTCGCCGCGATTTTGATGGCGAAGAGCTGCGCCGCAGTTATTCGATCTGTGCCGGCGTTGACGACGGCTGCCTGAAGGTCGGGATCAAGCGCGTCGAAGGCGGCGCCTTCAGCACCTGGGCGAATGAGAACCTGGTCCCCGGCGTCGAAATCGAGGCGATGCCGCCGATGGGCAAGTTCAATACCGAACTGAACCCCGTGGCCGAGCGCAGCTACCTCGCCGTCGCTGCGGGTTCGGGCATCACGCCGATCCTGTCGATCATCAAGACGGTGCTGGCGCGCGAACCGAAATCGCAGTTCACGCTGATCTATGCCAACCGTCAGGCCAGCTCGATCATGTTCCGCGAGGAGCTGGAGGATCTCAAGAACCTCTATCTGGGCCGGTTGTCGGTGCTGCATGTGCTTAAGGCCGAATCGCAAGAGATCGAGCTGTTCTCGGGTCGTATTGATGCCGAAAAGATGGCGGCGCTGTTCAGGCACTGGATCGACCCCAAGGCGCTGGACACCGCGTTCATCTGCGGGCCAGAGGGGATGATGCTGACCGTTGCCGCCTCGCTGCGCGACCATGGTCTGCGGGACGATCAGATCAGGTTCGAGCTTTTTGCCAGCAGCCAGCCGGGCCGGGCCAAGGCGCGGGTGGTGTCGCGCGGGGCCTCGGGTGCCGATGGCAACGGTGTCGCGGGGACGGTGACGCTCGACGGGGTGACGCGCAGTTTCCAGATCGCGCGCGAGGGCGAGACGATCCTGGACGCCGCGCTCGCCAATGACATGGACGCGCCCTATTCCTGCAAGGCCGGCGTCTGTTCGACCTGCCGCTGCAAAGTGCTTGAGGGCGAGGTCGAGATGATGGTGAACCACGCGCTTGAGGATTACGAGGTCCGCGCCGGCTATGTCCTTAGCTGTCAGGCCCACCCGATCAGCGACCGCGTCGTCGTCAGCTACGACGAATGATCCGCAGGGCAGGGAGGAAACAATGTCCGACACCATGAATATCGAGGACTACCTTGCCCAGGGCGGCATCATGACCGCACCGGGCAACGTCCCGCCCCGTTATCGCGGCGAGCTTTTGCGGCTGATGTCGTCTTTTGTGGACAGCGAACTGGCTGCCTCTGCCGGGTTTGCGAATGCGATCAACTTTGCCCCCGGCATCAAAGAGCGCATCGCTGCCAGCCGCATCACCCTTGAAAAAGCCGATCATGCCGAACGGGTTCTGCGGGTGATGGGCGATTTTGGCACCGATATGGCGCGCTATCAGGCCAGCCATGACTGGTCCGCCCGGGTCCCGCGCGAGGCCGATCTGGGCGCGGCCCGCCGCCCGGGCGATATGCGGCTGTCAGTCTTTCACTATCCGATCACTGGCTGGACCGATGCGGTGGTGATGAATGTGCTGCAGGGTCTGGCGACCGGCGTGCAGATGACCGAACTGACCCGGGTCTCATATGGTCCGCTGGCCGAGGTCTTTCGCGAAATCGCCCCGCGTGAGGCGCGTCATGCCGAACTGGGGCTGGAGGGTCTGGCCCAGATTGCCGCGACCGAAGAGGGGCGCGCCGAAGCGCGTGCCGCCGTCGCCTATTGGCGGCCCCGGGTGGCTGCAGGATTCGGCCTGACGCAATCGGACCGCTATGACACTTTGGCGCGCTTTGGCCTGCGCCACAGTCCCAACGCGGCGCTGCTGCCGCGGTGGGAGGCGCTGGCCTCTGAACATCTGGCCGCTTTCGGCCTGTAACCGGCCTGGGCCGCCTGTCCGCCACAAGGTGACTGCGCGGCCCTGGCCCTTTGACGAATGACTTAAGGAAACGCCATGACCAACCCGCGCCGTCTTGAAAGCTATGTCTGCGGACGCTGGACCCCGGGCAGCGGCCAGGGCCAGACCCTGCGCGATGCCGCAACCGGCGAGCCCGTTGCCGTGATCGACTCTGCCGGCCTGGATTTCGCCGCCGTACTTGCCCATGGGCGCGAGGCGGCGGGGCCAAAGCTGCGCGCCATGACCTTTCATGAGCGCGCCTCCATGCTCAAGGCGCTTGGTCTGGCGCTGATGGCGCAGAAAGAGGAATTCTACGCCGAAAGCCTGCACACCGGCGCGACCCGAGCCGATGGTTGGGTCGATATCGAGGGCGGGATCGGCACCATGCTGACCTATGCCTCGAAAGGGCGGCGGGAATTGCCGAACGCCCGGGTTCTGACTGATGGCGAGGTCGAGCCGCTGTCGCGCGACACAAGCTTCAGCGCCCAGCATATCCTGACGCCTCTGCAGGGGGTGGCGGTTCATATCAACGCCTTCAACTTTCCGATCTGGGGGATGCTGGAAAAGATTGCGCCGACGCTGCTGGCGGGGATGCCCTGCGTGGTCAAACCTGCCTCGCAGACCGCCTATCTGACCGAGTTGATGGTGCGCCGCATTGTCGGGACCGGCATCCTGCCCGAAGGGGCGCTGCAACTTATCTGCGGCTCGGTCGGGGATCTTTTGGATCATGTCACCGAACAGGATGCGGTGACCTTTACCGGCTCGGCGGCGACGGGGCGCAAGCTCAGGACCCATCCGGCGGTCATCGCCAACTCTGTCCGCTTTACCATGGAGGCGGACAGTCTGAACGCCGCGATCCTTGGCCCTGATGCAGTGGCTGGTACGCCCGAGTTCGATCTGTTCGTGCGCGAGGTTGCGCGTGAGATGACGGTGAAGGCCGGGCAGAAATGCACCGCCATCCGCCGGGTCATCGTGCCGCGCGGCCAGATCGACGCGCTCGTCGCCGCCCTGGGCGAGCGGCTGGCGGGTACCGCCGTCGGCCTGCCGGGCGATGAGGGTACGCGTATGGGGGCGCTTGCAAGCCTTGATCAGCGCGACGAGGTCCGCGCCCGCATCCGCGACCTGCAAGCGGCGGCCGAGATCGTCGCGGGCGATCCTGACGATGTACGCCTGACCTCGGGGGACGCGGGGCAGGGGGCCTTTATGAACCCGGTTCTGCTTCATGCCGCGAAACCCTTTGAGGCCGCAGCGGTGCATGAGGTCGAGGCTTTCGGCCCGGTTTCGACCGTCATGCCCTATGATGATCTGGACGAGGCGGTGGTGCTGGCACAGATGGGCCGCGGCTCGCTGGTGTCCTCGGTCTTTACCGATGATCCGAAAGTCGCCGAAGAGGTCGTTCTGGGCGTCGCTCCCTTCCATGGCCGGGTGCTGATCGGCAACCGCGCTTCGGCCAAAAGCTCGACCGGGCATGGCTCTCCGCTGGCGCCGCTGGTGCATGGCGGTCCGGGCCGCGCTGGCGGCGGTGAAGAGATGGGCGGCATCCGCGGCGTCAAGCATTACATGCAGCGCACCGCCGTTCAGGGCACGCCACGGCTTTTGTCCGCAGTGACCGGGCGCTGGATCGAAGGGGCCGAGGCGCAACAGGGCGTCCATCCTTTCCGCAAATCGCTGGCCGAGCTGCAAATCGGTGACCAGCTGGTCACGGCGACCCGCACCATCACCCGCGAGGATGTCGAGCACTTCGCCCATTTCACCGGCGACACGTTCTATGCCCATATGGACGAGGCCTCGGCCAAGGCGAACCCGTTCTTTGACGACCGGGTGGCGCATGGCTATCTGATCGCCAGCTTTGCCGCCGGTCTTTTTGTTGAGCCGAACCCCGGCCCGGTGCTGGCCAATTACGGCGTCGACAACCTGCGCTTTCTGACCCCGGTTTACTTTGGCGACACGTTGCAGGTGCGGTTGACCTGCAAAGAGATCAATCCGCGCGAAAACGCCGGTCATGGCGAGGTGCGTTGGGATTGCCGCGTGACCAATCAAAAGGACGAGGTCGTGGCGCAATATGACGTGCTGACCATGGTGGCCAAGGAATGGCCGCTGCCAGAAGCCGCGGAATAACAGAACTGAGCCGGGCGATGCTTTGGGGTCGCCCGGCACTTACCGATATCAGAGCTTCAGCGCCCAGAATTCGCGTGTGAATGTCTGACCACAGGCTATCACGCCGGGGGTGGCTTCGGTCAGTTCGAACCCCAGCCGCGCATAGAGGCGCCGCGCCTCTTGCAGGCAGTCATAGGTTTCCAGCCGCACTTCGGTCATGTCGTGATTTCGCGCATGGGTAAGGGCGGTTGCGACCATCCTGCGGGCAAGGCCATGGCCGCGGAATGCGGGCAGAACCAGCACGAAGTTGAGGAAGGCAGAGCGTTCGGGGCGTTCGGAAATCGCAATCGAGGCAGCATGTTGCCCGTCTGTCCCGGCAATCCAGATGCGGCTGAAATCGGTGCTGTTTTTGATAAAAGCTGCGACTTTTTCCGCGATGCTGTCGCGAAAGCTGGGGCCAAAGCCGAATTCCTTGGCATAGATCGTCTCGTGCTGCCTGATCAGCCAGTCCAGATCGCTGTTGTCGGCAAGGCTGATAGAGGCGGTCGATGCAGGCATGGCCTGGGCTTGGGGACGGCGGGAAGACCTGGCGACCCTAGCGCCAATCCGGTCAAATGGATACCCGATCCGTTGTCACTTCACCGCCTTGATGCCTTCAAGGATCAGGGTGGTGGCGACGTCGGCATAATCCTCGCGCGTGATGCGGCCACCGTCGCGGAACCACATATAGACCCAGTTCATCATGCCAAACAGCGACATGGTCACCGGGGTCAGCAACGGGCGCTCGGGGTTGTCGAGGCTGGGGTTGATTTCGCGCAGGACCATGGCAAAGCGGCGCACGATACGGCGTTCAACCGCGAGGATTTCGGCCTTTTGCTCATCCGGCAGGGCTGAGGTCGCGTTCAGCTGGACCTTGTGCTGGTTATCCGCGCCGCGATAGCGGTCAAGGACAGTGCCGACCAGCTGGCGCAGACGCTGCCGCGGCGGCAGATCGGCGTCGTCGGCGTCCTCGATGGCGGCATCCAGCTCTTCGAGGTGGGTGATGATGATGGCGAAGATCAGCGCGTCCTTGCTGGGGTAGTAATGGTAAAGCAGGGCCTTGGAGACCTGGCTATGCGCCGCGATCTGCGCCATCGACGCTTTTTCCATTCCCAGATCGGCAAAGACCTCGGCGGCCTTGTCCAAAAGAACGCGCTGCTTTTCCTCGAAATCGGCTGCCCGTGTCCGCGCCATGCCATCCTCTTGTCATTCATCCGCCCGCTTTCTGGGGCGGGAAAACCGGGGAGCCTTAGCCCCCCGACGCCTTAGCGCCTTTGTTACCGCATGTCATGTCGATGACGCGGTGCGGCATCATGTCCTGGGGCGGTTGTCAACCACCCGCTTGGCCTTGCCTTCCGAACGGGCAACGCTGCCCGGATCGCAAACCTCGATCCTGGTCGAGACGCCGACCACGCTTTTGATGTGGTGGGCAAGCTCTTTGGCCGACTGGGTACGGGCCGCATCGTCGGTGCGGCCGGGGGCGCATTCAACATGGACGATCATGCTGTCCATCCGGCCCGAACGGCTGAGCTCGATCTGGAAATGCGGGGCAAGGCCGGTGCATTTCAGGATCTGTTCCTCGATCTGGGTCGGAAAAACGTTAACGCCGCGCAGGATGATCATGTCGTCACTGCGCCCTGTGATCTTTTCGATCCGGCGCATACTGCGCGCCGTGCCGGGCAGCAGGCGGGTCAGGTCGCGGGTGCGATAGCGCACCATCGGCAAACCTTCCTTGGTCAGCGTGGTGATGACCAGTTCACCCATCTCACCATCGGGCAGGACCTCGCCGGTCGTGGGGTCGATGATCTCGGGGTAGAAATGGTCTTCCCAGAAATGCAGCCCGTCCTTGGTCTCGACGCACTCCATGGCGACGCCCGGGCCCATGACTTCGGAAAGGCCGTAGATATCGACGGCATGCATGTCGAAGGCTTCTTCGATCTCTTGCCGCATGGAGTTGGTCCAGGGTTCGGCGCCGAAGATCCCGATCTCAAGCGAGGATTCGCGCGGATCAAGGCCCTGCCGGCGGAATTCATCAAGGATCGACAGCATGTAGCTGGGGGTCACCATGATGATGCGCGGACGGAAGTCGTTGATCAGCGTCACCTGCCGCTCGGTCATGCCGCCCGAGATCGGGACGACGGTGCAGCCCAGCCGCTCGGCTCCGTAATGCGCACCAAGGCCACCGGTGAACAGCCCGTAGCCATAGGCGTTGTGCAGGATATCGCCCCGCCGCCCGCCAGCTGCGCGGATCGAGCGCGCGATCAGATTCGCCCAATGGTCGATATCGGCCTGGGTATAGCCCACCACGGTCGGCTTGCCCGTAGTCCCGGACGAGCCGTGGATACGCACCAGCCTGGACTGCGGAACCGCGAACATTCCAAAGGGATAGGTGTCACGCAGGTCCTGTTTGGTGGTAAAGGGGAACCTGGCGATATCCGCGAGCGATTTCAGATCCTCGGGATGCGCGTCATGTTCGATGAACCGCTTGCGATAGAAAGGCGAGTTTTCGAAAGCGTGTTTCAATGACCGCTTCATGCGGTGGAACTGCAGGGCTTCGATCTCATCGCGCGAGGCGGTTTCGATCGGGTCCAGTTCCTTTTTTTCTGGCGCCAGTGGTTGCATTGTTCCTCCCCTCGGGAATTAGGTTGCGGTCAGGGCTCGACCGGCAGGTGGGTGCCCTTGACGGTGCGGGAATGGCCGCGGAACTCGGCCACATGCACACCGTCCTGATTGGTGATGCGGATATCGTAGATGCCTGAGCGGCCGCGGCGTGAAACCTCGCGCGCCACCGCAGTCAGCCGGTCGCCGATGCGTCCCGGTTCGAGATAGGTGATCGAACAGTGCTGGGCGACGACAAGCTGGTTGTAGCTGTTGCAGGCAAAGGCAAAGGCGCTGTCGGCCAGCGTGAACATATAGCCGCCGTGGCAATTGCCGTGGCCGTTCGACATGGCTTCGGTGATGGTCATCGAAAGCGTCGCTTCGCCCGGCGCGATATGGTCAAGGCTCATACCCAGCCGCTGGCTGGCAGAATCGTCATTCCACATCGCACGGGCCGAGGCCTCGGCGATTTCTTGCGGGGTCATCTGCGAGACGGGTTTGGCGGCGTCGGTCATTGGCCCCTGAACTCCGGTTTGCGCTTTTCAAGAAAGGCGGTGACGCCTTCGGCATAGTCAGTGCTGCGGCCGGCCTCTCGCTGGCAGTCGCGCTCTTGATCAAGCTGCTGATCGAGGCTGTTTACTGCCGCCGCCTGAATCAGCCGTTTGGTCAGGCCCAACCCCAGCGTCGGCCCGGCAGCCAGCGATCTGGCCAGCGCCAGCGCTTCGTCCATCAGCGCCTCATCCTCGACCGCTTTCCAGATCAGCCCCCATTCGGCAGCCTTTTCGGCACCCAGAGGTTCGGCCGTCAGGGCCAGCGCCTTGGCGCGCGGTTCACCCAGGATACGGGCCAGCGACCATGAGCCGCCTGCATCCGGCACCAGACCGATCCTGGCAAAAGCCTGGATAAAGCGGGCCGATTTCCCCGCCAGAACGATGTCACAGGCGATGGCGATATTCGCCCCGGCCCCCGCGGCAACGCCGTTTACCGCGCAGACTACCGGCTTTTCCAGGGACCGGATCAGCCGCAGCGTCGGGTTGTAAAAGGTTTCAAGCGTGTGGCCCAGATCGGGGGCGGGGCCGCCTTTGCGCGGGTCGCGGTCGCCAAGATCCTGCCCGGCGCAAAAGCCACGCCCCGCACCCGTCAACAGGACGGCGCGGACACCCGCGTCATCATGGGCTCGCTGGAACCCGGCACGCAGGGCCAGGTGCATTTCTTCGTTAAAGGCATTCAGCTTGTCGGGACGATTGAGTGTCAGCGTCAGCACGCCGTCGGCCAAGGCCGCCAGGACGGTTTCCGTCATGTGATAAACTCCCTTGCCCCGGTCCCGGGGTTCCCTGAAAATTTTTGTTGCATAAACCGACCGGCCGGTCAATGATAATCTCACCAGGTGAGGGGGAACCACCGTGACAGAGCTTTTCGACCGTCATCGGCCGCTGTTGGATGCTGCGTTGCAGGCGCTGCGTGATCGCGGATTCTGGAGCCCGTTTCCCGAAATTCCAAGCGGCAAGTTCTATGGCGAAACCGCCCGGCAAGAGGGCGAGGCCGCCTTTCAGGCCCTGCGCGGGCAAGCCTTTGATCTGCCGGGTCATCCGAATCAGGCGCTGCGCGGAGCAGAGATATCGCCCCATGGTGGTGCGCTGGGGATTCGTTATCCCTCGGCTGATGCAGCAGAGTTGATTGCCGCCGCCGGGCGCGCGCAAGGGGCGCTTGCCGAGGCTGGACCCGAAGCCCGGGTCGGTGTTTGCCTTGAGGCGCTGGTGCGGCTTAACCGCATGAGCTTTCTCATGGGCCATGCGACCATGCACACCACGGGACAGGCATTCGCCATGGCCTTTCAGGCGGGCGGACCGCACGCGCAGGACCGCGGGCTTGAGGCTGTCGCCATGGCCTGGGATGAGATGACCCGTTTCGTCCCACAGGCACGTTGGGAAAAGCCGCAGGGCAAAGCCGCACCGATCGTGCTGGAAAAATACTGGTCGATCGTGCCGGCGGGGTTGTCTTTGGCGATCGGTTGCAACACCTTCCCGACTTGGAACAGCTATGCTGGCATCTTTGCCAGCCTTGCGACCGGCAACCCGGTCATCGTCAAGCCGCATCCGGGGGCGATCCTGCCCCTTGCTCTGACAGTGCGCGTTCTGCGTGACGTTCTGGCCGAGGCCGGACTGCCCGCTGATTCGGTCCTGCTGGCCGTGGATGAGGCAGGGGCCGAGATCACGCGTGATCTTGCCATGAATCCGGCGGTGCGGCTGATCGACTATACCGGCTCGAACGCTTTCGGGGGGTGGTTGCGCGCCCATGCGACGCAAGCCCGGATCTTTACCGAAGAGGCAGGGGTCAACACCGTTACCATTGCCGGAACCGATGATTTTGCCGGGCTTTGCGCCAATCTGGCTTTCTCGCTGGCGCTTTATTCGGGGCAGATGTGCACCGCGCCGCAAAACATCTATGTGCCCGAAGGGGGCATAGACACCGATCAGGGTCACAAGAGCTTTGATGAGGTCGGCCGGGCACTGGCTGCGGCAATCGACGACCTGCTGTCCGATCCTGCCCGAGGAGCCGGGATCTGCGGCGCCATTGCCAACCCTGCGACGCTGGAGCGGGTCGAGCAGGTGCGGGGGCTGGGCCGGGTGCTGCGTGCCTCGGCTCCGCTGGGGCAGGGGCGGACTGCGACCCCGCTGCTATTGGCGCTGCGTGACGGTGATCCGATTTGCGAACAGGAATGCTTTGGCCCCATCGCCTTTGTCATCGCGGTCAGGGATGCCGATACGGCGCTGGAGCGGGCGACCGATCTGGCGCGGTGCAAAGGCGCGATCACCGCGGCGCTATATGATCGGGACGAGGCGCGCATCGAACGTGCCGCCAGGGCCTTTGCTGCGGCGGGTGTCAATCTGTCGGTTAACCTGACCGGCAATATCTACGTCAATCAATCGGCCGCCTTCAGTGATTTCCACGTCACCGGGGCCAACCCGGCGGGGAACGCCAGCCTGACTGACACTGCCTTTGTCGCCAGCCGGTTCCGTCGCGCCATGTGGCGGCGGCCCGTGGCGGCCTGAACTGCTGACAAGCTGAACCACCAACAGGTTTCTGGGAGGAGACATCATATGAAAAAGACCCTGACGACGACCGTTCCGGCCGCGCTGATCGCGCTTGGCCTCGCCTCGGTGGCCAGTGCCGAAATCAAGATCGGCGCTTCGGTCTCGGCGACCGGTCCCGCCGCGTTCCTTGGTGACCCCGAGGCCAAGACCCTGCAAATGCTGGTCGAAGAGCTGAATGCCAAAGGCGGCATCAACGGTGAAGAGATCGAGCTGGTGCTTTATGATGACGGCGGCGATGCCAACAAGGCGCGCACCTTTGCGACCCGGCTGATCGAGGATGACGAGGTGCAGGCCATCATCGGCGGCACAACGACCGGCACTTCCATGTCGATCCTGTCGGTGGCGGAGGATGCCGAGATTCCCTTTATCTCGCTGGCCGGGGCTATCGACATCATCCAGCCGGTCAAGCCCTGGACCTTCAAGACCCCGCATACCGACCGCATGGCCTGTCAGAAGATTTTTGAGGACATGCAGAAAAACGGCTTCAGCAAGATCGGCATGATCTCGGGAACTGACGGGTTCGGAGCCTCGATGCAGGCGCAATGCAAGGACGTGGCAGGCGAATTTGGCATCGAAATCACCGCGGACGAAACCTACGATCCCAAGGATGCCGATATGACGGCGCAGCTGACCAAGATCCGCAACACCGAAGGCGTGCAGGCGGTGCTGAACCCGGGCTTTGGTCAGGGTCCCTCGATTGTGACGCGCAACTATCGCCAGCTTGGTATTGAGCTGCCGCTTTACCAGTCGCACGGTGTTGCCTCGGACGGGTTCATCGAACTGGCCGGCAAGGAGGCCGCCGAGGGTGTGCGCCTGCCCGGTACGGCGCTGCTGGTCGCCGGCCTGTTGGCCGATGACGATCCGCAAAAACCGGCCGTGACTGCTTACAAGGCGGCCTATGAAGGCAAGTTCAAAGAGCCGGTCGGCACTTTCGGCGGCTATGCCCATGACGGGTTTGCACTGCTTGTTGATGCGGTGACGCGCGCTGGTTCGTCCGAGCCTGCGGCGATCCGTGACGCGCTTGAGGCGACCCAGGGTCTGGCCGGAACCACGGGCATCTATACCATGTCGGCCGAAGATCACCTTGGCCTCGACCTGTCGGCCTTCCGTATGCTTGAGGTCAAGGACGGCAGCTGGTCCATGGTCGAATGATCCCGCGCGGTCCCTGCCTATGCGGGGACCGTTTCCGCCCGCTCGGGAGAGCCAGCGAGAGAGCCACGGCATGTCTGAATTTCTGCAATTCCTGTTTTCAGGGCTGACGGTGGGCGCGGTCTACGCGCTGGTCGCCCTTGGCTTTACGATCATCTATAACGCATCGGATGTGGTGAATTTCGCGCAAGGCGAATTCGTCATGCTGGGCGGTATGATTACATGGTTTTCCCATGCCGCCGGGCTGCCCCTGCCGCTGGCGGCGCTGGTTGCCATCATTGCCACCGCCGCGCTGGGGGTCGCGATCAACAAGCTGGCGATCGGGCCGGCCCGGGGGGCCCCGGTCGTTTCGCTGATCATCATCACCATCGGCGCCTCGGTCTTTCTGCAAGGCGCGGCGCAGCTTGTCTTTGACAAGCAGATCCACAGTTTTCCGGCCTTTTCGGGGGATACGCCGCTGCGCTTTGGCGGCGCGACGATCCAGCCGCAAAGCCTGTGGGTGATCGGGGGCGCGCTGGTTGTATTCGTCGGCTTGTGGCTGTTCTTTACCCGCACCTTGCTGGGGCGCGCGGTGCTGGCGACCTCGAACAACCGGCTGGCGGCGCAACTGGTCGGGATCAACACCAGCTTTGTCATGACCCTGTCCTTTGCCCTGTCGGCGGGGATCGGGGCGCTGGCCGGGGTCCTTGCGACGCCGATCACGCTGACCGCCTATAACGTCGGTATCGGCTTTGCGCTCAAGGGTTTTGCCGGGGCGATGCTGGGCGGGATGGGCAACCCCAAGGGCGCGCTGGCGGGCGGGTTCCTGATCGGTCTGATCGAGGCGCTGACGGCGGGCTATCTGTCCTCGACCTACAAAGAGGCGGCGGCCTTTGTCGTCATCCTGCTGGTCCTGTTCTTTATGCCGCAGGGCCTGTTCGGCCGCAGATCTACGGAGCGGGTGTGATGCCAAAGCTGACCGTGAAATCCGCCACGCTGCTGGTGCTTGCCGTATTGATCGCGGTGACGCCCTTTTTCTTTCCCTCGGGCTATTACTACCGGGTCGGGGCGCTGATCTTTGTCAACGGGCTTGCGGTGACGGGTATCGTGATCCTGACCGGCTATGCCGGACAGATCAGCCTGGGCCATGCCGGGTTTGCCGGTATCGGCGGCTATGCCTGTGCCCTTGCGCCCGAATATCTGGGCCTGCACCCCGCGCTTGCCATGGTGCTGGGGGCCGCGGTCTCGGCTGTGCTGGCCTATCTGGTCGGTCGTCCGATTCTGCGACTCAAGGGGTATTACCTTGCCGTTGCCACCCTGGGCTTTGGCATCCTTGTGTCCATGGTCCTGAACAATGAACGCGACCTGACCGGCGGCCCCGATGGCATCGCCGTCCCCGAGCTGGGGCTAAGGGGCGTGCTCAAGGACTGGGGGCTGAACCTTTCGAACGGGCAGTTCTGGTATTTCTTCTGCGGTATAGTACTGCTTCTTGGCGCATGGATCGCGCTGAACCTTTATCAAAGTCCGACCGGGCGGGCGCTGCGTGCGCTTCATGGCTCCGAGGTTGCATCGGGCACCGTCGGTATCGATGTCGCGCGGGTCAAGTTGCAGGCCTTTGTCATTTCGGCGGTCTATGCCTCGGTCGCGGGTTCACTGGTCGCTTTGCAAAACAAGTTCATCACCCCCGATGTCGCGGGCTTCATGCATTCGATCGAGATGGTGACCATGGCTGTCCTGGGCGGCGCGGGTTCAGTTCTTGGCGCGGTCTTTGGCGCGGGAATCCTGACGCTTTTGCCGCAGGCGCTGACGGTGCTGGCCGAATATGAACAGCTTGTTCTGGGCCTTGTGATGATGCTGGTGATGATCTTTCTGCGCGAAGGGCTTTTGCCCTCGATCCTGCGCAGACTGAGGGGGAGGGGCGAATGACGCTGCTGTCAGTCGAAGGGCTCGGCATCGCTTTTGGCGGCATCAAGGCCGTCCATGATGTCAGCTTTCGGGTCGAGCCGGGGGAGATCGTCTCGGTCATCGGGCCGAATGGCGCGGGCAAGACCACGCTGTTCAACATGATTTCGGGCGTCTATCAGCCCGGCGCTGGCCGCGTGTTGCTTGAGGGCGAGGATGTGACCGGCATGGCGCCGTTTCGCCTTGCCCAGCGGGGCATGTCGCGCACCTTTCAGAACCTTCAGATCTTTCAGAACATGACGGTGCTGGAAAACGCCATTGCGGGTTTTCATCTGCAAGAGCGCGGAACGGTGCTGGCCGATCTGTTCAACCTGCCGTCATCGCGCCGTCGGGCCCGGCAGGCCGAGGCAGGCGCGCGCGAGCTGCTGGCTCGTGTCGGGCTGGAACGTGCGGCGGACCGCGAGGCGGCAAGCCTTTCTTACGGTTCGCTCAAGCGGCTTGAGATCGCGCGGGCGTTGGCAATGCGGCCACGGGTTCTGCTGCTTGATGAGCCGGCGGCGGGCTGCAACGCGGTCGAGACCGAAGAGATCGACCATCTGATCGCCGAGGTCGCGGCCTCGGGCGTCGCCATCCTGCTGGTCGAACATGACATGAAGATGGTCATGCGCATCTCGAACCACATCGTCGTGCTGGACCATGGCGAAAAGATCGCCGAGGGCGCGCCCGCCGAGGTCAGCCGCAACCCGGCGGTGATCGCCGCCTATCTGGGAACCGAGGAGGCTGCCGATGCTGACGGTTGAGGGTTTGCGTTCGCGCTATGGCCGCATCGAGGTCCTGCACGGCATCGACCTGCATGTCGATTCGGGCGAGATCGTCACCGTGGTTGGTGCCAATGGTGCTGGCAAAACCACGCTTTTGCGCTGCCTGTCCGGTGTACAGCCGGTCTCGGCCGGTACGATCACCTTTCGGGGAGAGCCGCTGACCACAGTGCCGGCCTTTCGCCGATTGGCGCGCGGACTGGCCCAGTCGCCCGAGGGGCGGCAGATATTTACCAATCTGACGGTTGAGGAAAACCTGCGCCTTGGTGCGTTCCTTTACAACGATGAACGGGTTGAACGGGATATGGAGGATGCCTTCCAGATGTTCCCGATCCTTAAGGAAAAGCGCAACCTTGCTGCCGGGGGGCTGTCGGGCGGTCAGCAGCAGATGCTGGCAATGGCGCGGGCGCTGATGGGCCGACCCTCTTGCCTGCTGCTGGACGAGCCGTCGATGGGGCTTGCGCCGATCATCGTGCAGCAGATCTTTGACGTGGTGCGCGGGCTGAAATCTTTGGGCGTGACCGTGCTGCTTGTCGAACAGAACGCCTTTGGTGCGCTTAGGATTGCGGATCGGGGTTATGTGATGGAAACCGGGCGCGTCACCATGCAGGGACCGGCCGGAGAGCTGATTGCCGATCCGCGCATCCGTGAAGCCTATCTGGGGATTTGAAGTCATGACCGTAACCATCGCCCGCCAGGGTGAAATCGCCGTCGTCACCGTGGATAACCCGCCCGTCAATGCGTTGAGCCAGGCTTTGCGTCAGGGATTGTGGGACGCGGTCGGCACGCTTGACGCTGATCCGGAGGTGCGGGCGGTGGTGCTGATCTGTGCGGGTCGCACCTTTATCGCCGGCGCGGATGTGACCGAATTCGGCAAACCACCGCAGCCGCCGCATCTGCCCGACCTGGTGGACCGGATCGAGGGAGCCGCCAAGCCTTGGGTTGCGGCGATCCACGGCTCGGCCCTTGGCGGCGGGTTCGAGGTGGCGATGGGCTGCCGTTTCCGGGTCGCGCTGCCTGACGCCTCGGTCGGTCTGCCTGAGGTGACGCTGGGCATCGTGCCCGGGGCCTCGGGCACGGTTCGCACACCGCGCCTTGCCGGGGCCGAGCTTGCCGTCGAACTGGTCACCTCGGGCCGCCCGATGCGCGCGCAAAAGGCGGCCGTTTCCGGTTTGATTGATGCGGTGGTCACAGGCGATCTGCTTGACGGCGCTGTCGGCTTTGCGCGCGAGGCCCTGACGCGCCCCCTGCCTGCACCGGTCTCGGCCCGTCCGGTTGCCGCGGCTGATGCGGCATTCTGGGCGGAAAAGGAAAAATCGGTCACCAAGGCGGCCAAGGGTGCCGCCGCGCCGCTGCGGGCGCTTGACTGTCTGCGCAAAGCTGTCGAAGCTCCGTTTCCCGAGGCCATGGCGTATGAACGCGCGACTTTTCTAGAGCTGCGCGGTTCAGATCAGGCGGCCGCCCTGCGCCATGTCTTTTTCGCCGAACGTACTGCCCCACGTCCGGCCGCTCTGCGTGCGGTTGATCCCTTGCCCCTGCGCCGCGCTGCGGTGATCGGCGGTGGTACCATGGGCGCGGGCATTGCCGCCGCCCTGCGCGAGGCCGGATTGCCGGTCGTTCTGGTCGAGCGTGACGATGATGCGGTGGCCCGCGGCATCGCCAATCTTCGCGGTATCTTTGACGGTGCGGTACGGCGCGGCAGGCTTGGCACCGCGCAGGCCGAAGAGCTTGTGTCTGGCGTTACCGCCACCACCGATTATGCTGCATTGGCCGATGTCGATCTGGTGATCGAGGCGGTGTTCGAGGAAATCGGCGTCAAGCAGGCTGTCTTTGAACAGCTGGGCCGGGTCTGCCGGGCGGATGCGGTTCTGGCAACGAATACCTCTTACCTTGACCCGCGCAAGATTGCGGCGGGGGTGCCGGGACCCGAGCGTTTCATCGGGCTGCATTTCTTCAGCCCCGCCAATGTGATGAAACTGCTTGAGATCGTGCCCGTGCCCGAAACCTCTGAGCAGGTGCTTGCCACCGGCTTTGCCCTTGCCCGGCTGTTGAAAAAGATCCCCGTCCGGGCCGGGATCTGCGAAGGTTTCATCGGTAACCGCATCCTTAAACGCTATCGCGCGGCGGCCGAGGCGCTGGTGCGTCAAGGCGTCGCCATTGCCGAGATTGACGCCGCCATGCGCGCATATGGTTTCGCCATGGGACCATTCGAGGCGCAGGATCTGGGCGGGCTCGACATCGCCTACCTGCAGCGCGAGGGTGCCCGCGCGGCGGGACAGGATGTGCCCGAGACGCTGGGCGATATTCTGGTGCGCGCCGGGCGCAAAGGGCAAAAGACCGGTGGTGGTTGGTACGATTACGTACCGGGCGATCGCAAGCCGCAGCCCTCGTCAACGGTGACCGAGCTGCTGGCCGGTCAGATCGCCCCCGTCGCAACGATGGAACGTAATGCGATTGCCGCGCATCTGGTTGCCGAAATGGCGGCCGAGGGGCAGGCGATCCTGACGGAAGGGATTGCGCAATTGCCGGCGGATATAGATCTGGTCGAAATCCATGGTTACGGGTTTCCGCGTTGGCGTGGCGGGCCGATGTTCGCAACCGGCATTCGCGGCTGAACAGCGCATCCCCGTCCTTTTGGGGGCAGGGGCCGGCTGACCGGCCCCTTTTTTGCGGTCTAAAGCTGACCCAGATTCCAAAACAGCGTCTCGCCCGAGCTGTCATCGGTGCCGTCGTTATCCGTCACCACCCAGGCGTTGCCCTTGGCGTCGAAGGCCAGACCTTCGACTTTGTCCAGCACATAGCCATTGGTCAGGGCCAACATCTCGGGGATAAGGTCGCGGACCTCTTCCTTGGCGACCGTGGGCAGTGTCCCTTCCAGGGCTGCGGGGTGCAGATCGGCCAGCGCGACACGGAAGATCTTTTTCACCACCGCCTTGTCGCCGATCAGGTTGTCACGTTCGATGACATAGGCGTGCTCGTCCCGAACCGCGATTTCGGACAGGCCCATCCAGCCCTGACCTTTGGGCTCAAGCGGGTAGTGCACCGCACCCCATTCCCTGGTCTCAAGGTCATAGGCCAGCAGCTTGACCTTGCCCTCCGGGTCGTCGCTCCATTCGCGCTGCATGGCCAGCCACAGCGTATTGCCGACCTTTGCGATACCCTCGGCGCCAAAGCGGGTCTGATGGGGCAGCAGCTCTTCGGGCAGGGCGATTTCCTCGGTGATCTCGCCCTTTGCATTCACATGCAGGATGGCATGGGGGACCAGTTTTTTCGCATCCCCTTCGTTCGCCAGCCAGAAACCGTCCTCACCATCCGAGGTCAGCCCCTCGATATCAAGCTTTTGCGCCGGAGCGCCGCCGCGGGTGATGATCGTCTGGGTGACGATCCGCGCCGGTTTCGCGGTAATGTCGATTTCATAGATCGACGGCATGGCCGCATAAACGCTGTCCGAGGCGGCAAACAACCGGTCCTCGCGGCCCGGGGCCGCAGCAAGTGCCCCAAGCGCCCCCCAGCCGATCAAAGGTTCGGTCCCGGCCGAGGTCAGCACAGGATAGGCCGGCTCATCGGCGCTGCGTTCATAGATCATCACATGCGCACGCGCCGCACCATCTTCGCCCAGATCGGCCTCATTGGCGGTTACAAACAGGTTGCGCGCAGGGATGGCAACGGCCCCTTCGGGCGAGATGCCCGAGGGTAAAAGCTGGGTCAGCTTGGGTGCGGCGGGGTCGGTCAGGTCATAGACCGCAACGACCGAGGCGCGTTCGGACAATACGAACAACAAGGGCGTGTCGCCAAAGCGGGCGAACTCGACACTTTCGATTTCGACGCCTTTGGATTTCGAACGTTTCTCGGGGTAGTGGCCGATTTCGGCGATGGCATGTTCCAGCGCAGCGCCGGATTCATAGACCACCGTGCCATCCTTGTTCCAGATGGTGAAGCCGCGTGAGCCGCCTTTCCAGTCGCCCTCATTGGCGGTGACGAAATGATCGGCGTCGATCCATTTCGCTCCGTCGGGTTCACGACGGACCGGTTCGGTCTTTTCGCTAAAGCTCAGCCGCCCGTCCGTCCTGGTATCGACATTCTCAAGCACGACCTCGCCCGCCGAAAAATGCTGCGCAATCGTGTCATCGGCCCCGATGACAGCGATGTGGTTGTTTTCCTGCAACGTTACCACAATTTCGCCCGCTTCGTTGATGTCGACGAACTCGGGCTCGGGGTCCTCGGGGGCGATGTCCGCAAGGCCGGTCAGGTCGATTTTTTGCAGCCTGGCGCAATCGGGGCTGCCGTCTGCCAAGGGTAGTTTCACCAGATAACCGGCAGGCATCTGGGGCAGGCCGCCTTCGCCCAGATCCTCGTCCCGCTCATTTTCGATGGCGACGGCAAGAAAGCTGCCATCCGGCGCGACAGCAACTGAATCGGGCTGGCCGCCCAGATCGCAAGAGGCGATCTCGGTCGCGCTTTTCAGATCGATCACCGCCAGCCGGCCCGAGGGGTTGGCGCGGCTTTCCGAGGTGTTCACCCCGACGACCGCACGGCTGCCGATGATATGGGCGGTAGTAGGCTCTCCGTTCAGCGCCACATTGCCCAGGGGTTTGGGTTGGCGTGGGTCGGTAATGTCGATCAGCCCGACCACGCTCAAGGGGCTGTCGGTATAGATCAGCGTCATGCCATCGGCAGAGGCCGAGATGATCTCGGCCGAAGAGGTGCGAGCCTTATCCTCACCCTCGGCCATATTGGCGGTGACGGGGAAAGATGCGACGCGGTTGAAGCTGTCTGACAGGGCAGGGCCTGCAAGAAGGGCGAGTGTCGAGACAGCAGAAAGCAGACGGGTTGCGGTCATGGCGATTCCTGAAGTTGCGCGATCATGCGCAAACTAGGGTCGCCGCATGACGATCAGGTAACGCCTTGCCGACAGTTCCGTGGCAAACCGCGCCCCTGTGCCGGGGGACGGTCCTGCTTTGCAAAAGGCCCCGTTCCACGTGGGAACAGGGCAGAATTCAGTCTGTAATCAATGTCTATGGAAATATAAATCCGCAGTCAAAAAAGGTGACAGGGAACTGGTTAACCTACTAGCGCGCGAATCTGTATCATTCGCACAGGTGCGGGTATGTGCGTTTGCGCACAATCAGCGCGAAAACGAACATCGCATCTTTCGTCCGCAAGGCTGAGTGACATATCTCAGCGGTTGCTGGCCAGGACGCAAAGCAGTTCAAAAAGCATGGTCGCACCTGTCAGTGCGGTGATGCCGCCCTGATCGAAGGGGGGCGAGACTTCGACTACATCGGCGCCAACGATATTCAGCCCGGCAAGGCCGCGGACCATGGCCTGTGCTTCACGCGTGGTCAGGCCGCCGATCTCGGGCGTGCCGGTGCCGGGGGCCATCGAAGGGTCGATGCTGTCGATGTCAAAGGTCACATAGGTCGGCGCATCGCCCATCAGGTCACGTACCTCGGCCATGACATCCCCGGGGCCGCGGCGGTCGCATTCCTCGATATAGATGATGCGGATGCCCTGATCCTTGGCCCATTGGTGTTCGTCCGCCGAATAGACCGAGCCGCGAATGCCGATTTGCACGACCCTCCGGGGGTCCAGCACGCCCTCTTCGATGGCGCGGCGAAAGGGGGTGCCGTGGGTATAGGGATTGTCGCCGAAATAGCTGTCGTTGGTGTCGGAATGGGCGTCGAACTGTACCAGCCCCAATGGTCCGGGTTCGGGCTGCGCCTTATGGATCGCGCGCAGTATCGGCAATGTAGTCAGGTGATCGCCACCGACGCTGAGGGGCAGGGCGCCTGCGGCGCAGACACCGGCGATGCCCGCCTCAATCTGTTCCAGCGCCGCCATCAGGTCGATGGGCTGCACGACCAGATCGCCCAGATCTGCCACCGCCAGCCGCTCATAAGGGGCTACTCCGGTGACGTGATGCACCTTACGCATCAGGCTGGACTGGTTGCGCACCTCGCGCGGGCCATGACGGGCGCCGGGGCGATTGGTGGTACCGCCATCCCAAGGGATGCCGATCAGGGCAACATCCAACCCCTCGGCGCTGGTCAAGGCCGGCAGACGCATAAAGGTCGCATGTCCCGCAAAACGCGGCACCAAAGCGGCATCGACAGGTTCATGCAACTGCTTTGGCATCAGCGCCTCATAATCCGATGGCTATGAGCGGCATCATGGACGGTGCTGGCGTTGATTCGCAAATACCTTGTCCTGCGGCCGGAAGCGGGAGCGGTTCAGATCGTGAATTTGTCGAGCGACTGTCCTGAGTTCAAAGCCTCAATGATCCAGCGCGGTTTGCGGCCGCGACCGCTCCAGGTCAGCTCGGGGTTCTCGGGGTGACGATAGCGTGGAATGCTGACAGACTTTTCCTGCGCTGCCTGCACCAGTTCGCCCAGCGAAAAGCCGAAATCTTTGGCGATCTGTTCGACCCTGGTGCGGGCCTCGGCCTTGCGGCGGGAGTCATATTGATCAATCGCCCGGTCAACGTCCTTAAGCAATTGCCTGAGCTCGTTCAACGACATGGTATTTAGGTCGAGATCAGCCATTATCAGCCCCCTTGATGTGACAAGCTTGTGGTGGTTAGTATATGACGTGGCTTTAACTGCCCGGAAACACGACATAATTGGTTTTGACGTGCAGTTATCTCATTGTCAATTAAGGAAAGCGGATATCGAATTCACCTTTTGTACAATTTTTCCGGTATGGCAGTGAGGTTTCATATTAGTAATTTGCGGCAATATCATCGGCACCGGTCCTGTACCGATTTTACAGTGATGGCTCGACTCTGGTGGCGTAAGTCGCGATAAATTCCGGCCGGGTCGGCTTCGGGATCGGGGCTGCCCCATTCGCGCAACCATGAGGGACAGACCATGCCTTTCCGTCCGATGCCGCAAACGCGCCGTGCGCTGAGCACTGCCCTTTGCCTTCTGACCCTGATCGCCGCCCCCCTGGCGCCGCAGAAGGGCCTGGCCGACAGTTCGGCCTTCACGCTTGACGAACGCGGCGTCCTGACCGCCGCTCCGGTGCTTGAGAAGGTGACGCCGGCGGTGGTCAATATCGCTGTTCGCTCGGAAACCGCTGTGGCGGTGAGCCCGCTCTACAACGACCCGTTCTTTCGCCGCTTTTTCAACCTGCCGCCCGAGACGATGCGCCGTCAGCGCATGAGCGCGGGCTCTGGTGTCATCGTCGATGCAGCCCAGGGCTATGTGCTGACCAACCACCATGTCATCGCGGACGGAATTGAGATCACCGTCACACTGAAGGACGGCCGCACCCTGAAGGCCGAGTTGATCGGCAGCGACCCTGCGACGGACATCGCGCTGTTGCAGGTCAAGGCCGGGGATCTGACCGCGGTCGAGATTGCCGATTCGAATGCGGTAAAGGTTGGCGACTATGTCATGGCGATCGGTAACCCATTCGGACTGGGCCAGACTGTGACCTCGGGCATGGTCAGCGCGCTTGGCCGCACCGGGATCAGCCGCGACGGATATGAGGATTTCATCCAGACCGATGCCTCGATCAACCCCGGCAACTCGGGCGGGGCGCTGGTTGACAGCAAGGGTCGGCTTATCGGTGTGAATACCGCGATCCTTGCCCCGGCGGGCGGCAATATCGGCATCGGTTTTGCCATTCCCGCCGATATGGCCATGGCGATCATGAAGCAGCTTCTGGAGCATGGAGAGGTGCGTCGCGGCCTGCTGGGGGTCACCGTACAGGATCTGACCCCGGATCTGGCCTCGGCCCTTGGGGTCGAGGATGTGATCCAGAGCGGCGCAGTCATCGCCAGCGTCGAGCCCGGCTCGGCCGCTGATGCGGCGGGCTTGCAGGCGGGGGACGTGGTGCGGGCGGTCGATGGCGCGGCTTTGCGCAACGGCGCGGATTTCCGCAACCATATCGGGCTGCTCTCGGTTGGGGACAACATGACCCTGACCGTTTTGCGCGACGGCGAAGAGCTTGAGCTGACCGCAACCATCCGCGACGGGGCCGAGGCGGCCAGCGCCTTGCTGGAGGGCACGCCGCTTGCCGGTCTGCAATTGCGTGAACGCCGGCTTGAGGGCGGGCCGGGTGCGCTTGAGATCGAAAGTGTCACTCCCGGCAGTGCGGCTGAACAACGCGGTTTCCGTCCGGGCGATATGATCCTGGCAATCAACCGCCGCCCGGTGCCTACGCTTGAGGCGCTGACCGAGGTGCTGGGCGCTGGTCGCCTGCCGCTGGTGGTCGAACTGGTCCGCGACGGGCGCCGGATGCTGACCATCCTGGAGGGATAAACGCCCTTTGGCCCGGCTGCATCTATGGCAGTCTGCGCTATTGCGTGCCGGGCCAATCCCTTTATGACTGGCGCGGGGGATCAGCCGGGGGAGGGCTGCCGGATGCGGATGCGCGACACCGTCATCAAGCCGATGCACCGCGAGGGCATCCGTTTTGTCGCGACATTTGCTGTGGCAACGCTGATGCTCTTTCTGCTGTGGAGGCCGCTTGGCTGGGTCGGCGTCGGGTTGACCATCTGGTGCTATTACTTCTTTCGCGATCCTGAACGGGTGCCGCCCGTGCGCCCCGGACTGGTGGTCAGCCCGGCAGACGGCATCGTTTCGCTGATCGAACCTGCGGTGCCTCCGCCAGAACTGGGGATGGCCGCGACGCCTTTAACCCGTGTCAGTGTGTTCATGAGCGTTTTTAACTGCCATGTGAACCGCACGCCGGCAGAGGGCGAGGTGCTGACTGTTGCCTATCGTCCGGGCAGGTTCTTCAACGCTTCGCTCGACAAGGCCAGCGCCGATAATGAACGAAACAGCCTGCGTCTGCGCCTGACTGACGGGCGCGAACTGGCGGTGGTGCAGATCGCGGGCCTCGTGGCGCGGCGCATCGTCTGTTTTGTCAAGCCCGGGGACCGGTTGCAGCGGGGCGAGCGTTTCGGCCTGATCCGCTTTGGTTCGCGGCTGGATGTCTATCTTCCGCCGGGCGTCGTGCCGCTGGTCCAGATCGGCCAGACCATGATCGCGGGGGAGACGGTCATCGCCAGGCTCGACGCCTTTGGTGAGGGAGGGGGTGCATGACCGAACAGCCCTCTGGCCCGCAGGCCGAATTCTCGTTGTTTCAGCTTTTACCGAATGTGCTGACCATCGCGGCGGTCGGCGCGGGGCTGACGGCCATCCGATTGGGCGTGCAGGGCGAATACACCTTGGCCGTTCTGCTGATCTTTGCGGCGGGCATTCTTGATGGCATCGACGGACGCATCGCCCGGCTGCTGGGCACCGCCAGCAAGATGGGGGCCGAGCTGGATTCGTTGGCCGATTTTCTGAATTTCGGCGTCGCGCCGCCGCTCTTGCTGTATTTCTGGGCCTTGCAGGATTTTCGCAGCCTGGGCTGGATCTGCGTGCTGCTGTTTGCCGTCTGCTGCGTGATCCGGCTGGCACGGTTCAACGTCTCGACCAAAACCGAAGAGACACAGGGCAGCAGCGCCTATTTTCAGGGCGTGCCCTCGCCTGCCGGGGCGCTGCTCGTCATGCTGCCCATGTATCTGTCGTTTGCCTTTGCCGACCGGCCCGTGCTGCCACCTTTGCTGATCTGCCTTTACATGATTGCGATCGGCCTTTTGCTGATCAGCCGCATCCCCACATGGTCTTTCAAGACAACCCGGATTTCGCGTGAGAACGTCAAGTTTTTTCTTGTCGGCGTGGCCTTTGTCGGTGCGGCGCTGCTGACCTTTGCATGGGAAACGCTGATCGCGATCTGCCTTGGCTACATCGCCATTGTCATCTGGGCCTGGATCGACTGCGAACATCCGTCAAACCGATAAGGAACGCCTATGGATATCGAAGCCGTCCAAACCTCATATTCCCGCTGGGCCCCGGTCTATGACCGTACCTTTGGTGCCGTAACCAATATCGGGCGGCGGCGTGCGGTCGAATATATCAACAGCCGTGGTGGGACCGTGCTTGAGGTCGGCGTCGGCACCGGGCTGTCCCTGCCGCATTACAACCGTGACATGCGGGTGACCGGCATCGACTTTAGTCAGGACATGCTCGACAAGGCCATCGCCAAGGTGCAGCAGCAGGGTCTGACTCAGGTCGAAGAACTGCGGCAGATGGATGCGCGCAAGCTGGATTTTCCCGACAACCATTTCGACACCGTGACGGCCATGCATGTCCTGTCCGTTGTTCCTGAGCCCGAGCGCGTGATGGCCGAGATTGCGCGGGTCTGCAAACCCGGCGGCCAGGTCGTCATCACCAATCACTTTGCCCGCGAAGATGGCACTCTGGCGCGGCTTGAACGGCTGTTTGCACCCTTGGCCAATACGATTGGCTGGCACTCGGATTTCCGTATCGAGACGGTGCTGGGAGAGGAGTGCCTGACCCTGGAAGAGCGCCGTACCCTGCCGCCTCTGGGGATGATGACCTTTCTGGTGCTGGGCAAGCGTCTGGCCTAGGCGGGCGTCTTGCGGGCTGTGGGTATGACGGCGAAAGAGGATATCTTTGACCGGCTTGGCCGTTCGGCGTTTCGCAGCCGCTTTCGCCTTGGTCAGAAAGAGCGCGCCTATGCCGAGGCCAAGGGCCGCGACACCATCGCCGCCCATGCCCGCGATTTCATCGCCGCAAGGCTTGCGCCCGCCCATCCGCGCAATGATGGCCGCCAGACGCCGATGCGCGGTCATCCGGTCTTTGTCGCCCAACATGCGACCGCCTGCTGCTGCCGCTCATGTCTCGAGAAATGGCATCTCATTCCCCCCGGCCGGGCTCTTAGCCCCGACGAGCAGGCGCAGATCGTTGACTTGCTGATGTGCTGGATCGACCGCCAGATGACGGTCGATCCTCGCTCGCATTCGTAAGGGCCCGCTTAGGGCTTGGCCCCGTTCATGACGGTCTTTTGCCGGGTCTGCGAATTCAGGATCCACAGTGCCAGGGCAAAGCCGGTGATCCCCCCGGCCAGTTTGCCCAAAAGCAGGGGCAGGATGATCGTCGGCTGGAAATTCGCCGAGAACGCCAGATGGTCACCGAACATGAAGGCCCCGCAGACCGCGAATGAGATGACCAGCACCTTGTCGCGCGGCGGCATTTCCTTGATCAGCCGGAACATCGCCAGCACATTGGCCGAGGCTGCCAGCAGGCCCGCCGTTCCCGCCGATGACAGGCCAAGCCGTGCGCCAGCCCATTGCATGGGCTTTTGCAGGAAATGGTTCAGCATCCAGACCATCGGGAATGCGCCGCTTAGCATGATGCCGATATAGCCCGCGATTTCCAGCGCGCGGAACTGATCCTCGGCATCGGCGATGATCGGGGCAAAGCCCCAATGGCCGAACAGCCAGGTAAAGACGCTGGTGAAATACTCAACGATGGAAAACACCAGAACCATTGTGATTGCTGCATACATAAGCCGGCCAAAATCCAGAAACAGCCGGATCATCAAAGCTGGAAACAGCTTCAGCCCCGCCGCCAGTACCCCGCAAAAGACGATAAGCGGCGCAATATTGGCCAAGACCTGCCCGGTCCCCAACGCAAGCTGATAACTGGCCGGGCCGGTCGCCTCGATCTCGGGGCGGATGGCGACCTGCATCAGCTCCAGCGCAAGGCATGAGGTCAGCACCCCGACCGGGATCGACAAGAGCCCGCACATGATGCCGACGGCCATGTATTGGTGATCCTCTTTGTCGAGCATCGCCAGCCCGACCGGGATCGTGAAGATGATCGTTGCCCCGGCCATAAAGCCGGTGATCGAGGCCATGATCCAGCCCTCGGGTGATTGGGCAAGCGCCTTGGCCAGCTGATAGCCGCCCATGTCCACCGCGATAAGCGAGGTGGCAGCCATGGCCGGATCAGCGTTGACGGACTGAAAGACCGGTCCGATCACCGCATCCACAAAGGCCGACAGATAGGGGATCGAGGCCATGATCCCCGCGACCGGAATAAAGATGTGGCCGATGGCGTGCAGCCCGGCGCTGAATTCCCGTCCAAGCGGGCTTTCGCTGTCGATGATCGAGGCGATTGCCCCGATCACGGCCGACGCCATGATGATGTAGATGACGAATGTCCCGATATGGGCCATGTTTCCTTTCCCCTCCCTTTGGGAATGGGCGGGTCTCCCCTCCCGCCCGTTCGTGCTGTCAGCGGAAAAGCTGGCTCAGATGGTCGTTGAGATAGATCCCCTGCGGGTCCAGCTTGCGGCGCAGTGCGCGAAACTCATTGGCGCGCGGATAGATTTCGGTCACGTCCTCGCCGGTCAGGAAATGCATTTTTCCCCAATGCGGCCGGGCGCCGTAATCGCGCAGGATGCGGTCCACCGCGCGCAGATAGTCCCAGTAGTCCTTTCCCGGCTCGCCCGAGACCGAGACGGTCACGCTGTCCTGCTGGTAAAACGGGCTCATCCATGCCTTGTCCCCGGCGGTAAAGCGGTATTCGACCGGATAGATCGCCTCGGGGAAGGATTCGAGCATCAGCCTGCGCACCGCCCGCATGGCATCCTTGCCGTGCTGACGCGGCACCGCATACTCCAGTTCGTGAAAGTTCGCGATATATTCAATGGGATACACGTCAGAGCTATAGGCGACCTTTTCAAACCCGGCCTCAAAGGGCTGATCATCCGAGATATCCATAACCTTCATCTCGCAGACATCGGTGGTGCGACCGGTCTTTGAGGTCGCCGAGGTGTCGGGCAGGCAATAGCAATGCCGGCTTTCCTCATAGGGGCACCAGAAAAAGCTGAAATGACGATGCTTTTCGGCCAGCTCGTCATGCATATCCATCGCGGCTTCGAAATCTTCGCGCCAGATCCTTTCGCGCAGGTTGTAGCTGTCGCGAAGTTGCAGCGTCATTTCCGAAATCGCGCCCAGCACCCCCAGCGACACGCGTGAGGCAAGCAGCAGGTCGGGCGTGCTTTCGTCAACCGTCAGGATCGAACCATCCGGTTGCACAAGTTTCATCCCGACGATTGCATCGGCAAGGACAGGCAGCCGCGCACCAGTGCCATGCGTACCGGTGGTCAGCGCCCCCGCCAGCGCCTGACTGTCGATATCACCCTGGTTGATCATCGACAGGCCCTCGGCCTTCAGCACCTTGACCAGCTCGTTGATCGTGGTGCCGGCGGCGGCGGTGACGCGGCGCTTGTCATGGTCGATATGTTTGACGCCCTTCATATTGGCCAGCGTCAGATGCAGACCGCTGGTCAGGGCGACGGGGGTAAAGCTATGGCCCGAACCCGCGACACGCACATTCATACCCTTGCCTGCAGCCTCGGCGATCAGGGCGCAAAGTTCATCCTCGCTTGTCGGGGCTGCGCGGGCGGCACGGACGCAGGATTGGTTGCCAACCCAGTTGCGCCAATGCGCATGGTCGAGCCCGAAATCGTTGACGGTCATTCCATGCGATGAGGTATGTGTCATCCTGTTGTTTCCCTGTCGTTTTTTGGTTCATATTGCGGTATAGGCATTGTCGGCAAAGATATGTGCGCCGTTCACAAAGCTTGAGTCGTCGCTCGCCAGGAACAGTGCCGCCTTGGCGACCTCATCAGGACGGCACAGCCGTCCCTGCGCCGCGGCAATCGCCTCTTCCGAGACATCGACGCCGTGTTGTTTCAGCAAGTCGATCTCGCGCAGGCCATGGGCGGTGGCGATAAAGCCCGGGCAGACGGCGTTCGAGCGGATGTTTCTGTCGCGGAACTCGACCGCAAGGGCACGGGCAAACATGTGGCAGGCGCCCTTGCTGGTGCAATAGAGCACCTCCATCGGCGTGCCGACCACTGCCGAGATCGACGAGGTACAGATCACGCTGCCTCCGCCCGCTGCGATCATGCCGGGC
This sequence comes from Paracoccus sp. J56, assembly GCF_019633685.1. Classification (NCBI taxonomy): domain Bacteria; kingdom Pseudomonadati; phylum Pseudomonadota; class Alphaproteobacteria; order Rhodobacterales; family Paracoccaceae; genus Paracoccus; species Paracoccus sp. J56. The sequence goes on along the minus strand of NZ_JAFL01000004.1, from coordinate 75,933 downwards.
AGCACCGCCTTGGTGACGAGGAACATGCTTTTCACGTTCACCGCCATGATGCGGTCCCATTCTTCTTCGCTGGTCTCAAGAAAGGGCAGGGCGGCCAGAATGCCGGCGTGATTCATCAGGACGGTAATCGCGCCGAAAGCGGCTTCGACCGTTCCAACCGCGCGCTGCACCTGCGCCGCGTCCGAGACATCGGCGGGCGCAAAGATCGCCTCATACCCCTGATCACGCAGCTGCTGTGCCACGGCCTCACCCTGACTTTGCGGCAGATCGACGATGCCGACCTTTGCACCCTCGGCGGCGAAAAGCTCGGATGCGGCCAGCCCGCAGCCTCCGGCTCCTCCGGTGATCAGGGCAACCTTGCCTGTCAATCGTCGCGTCACATGATCCTCCTTGGCCGGGACTTGCCTGTCCGGCCTGTTTCTGCGTCAATAAAGCTTATGGGTCCGGCCTCCTCCTTGGCCGGATAGGGAGAGCCTAGGACGCCGGGGATGATTTTCCATATGGCGAAAGTTATACGCGCCGGGGCAGGCCGGTGATCGCAGAGCAATTTTCCGGTGCCGTTGCCGGCCTGATCGAAAAGGCGGGCGTTGCGGATTATGGCACGGCGCTGGACCGGCTGGCCTCTTGCGCGGCCGGTTTCGACATGAGCTGCGCCTTTGCCTTTAGTACCGGCCATGCGCCGGTGGTCATCCATGACGGTTATTCCGAAACGGTGGACCGGCGCGCGCTGCGCAGCTATCTGCGCGGGGCCTATCTGCTGGACCCGTTCTATCAGGCCAGCGTTTCGGCCGGGGCCGAGGGGCTATGGCGTATGCGCGAGCTGGCCCCGGACCAGTTCTATGATTCCGATTTCGCCTGGTCGCGCGAGGTCCATCCCTGCATCTCGGATGAGGCGGGCACGCTGGTCGAGGAAATCGGCTTTGTCATCCCGCTGCCCGACGGTTTCGGCGCGACCTATTCGCTGATGCGCAATCGCGGAGGCCAGCCCTTTGACGCGGCAGAGTTTCAGCGGTTGCGCGCCATGCTACCCATCCTTGCCGCCAGTCTGCGCCAGCATTGGGCGCTGATCTCTGGCGGGGCGGGTGGCATGGCGGGCCTGCCGGCGCGTCCGGTCGCCGAGCGGGTCTTTCATGAGGTTTTCGGAGATCAGCTGACGCCCGCGCAATATGCAGTGGCCAAGCTGATCCTGCGCGGCCACAGCAGCCTGTCGATTGCCGAAAACCTTGGCATCACCGAGGGCACGGTCAAGATTCACCGTTCAAACATCTATCGCCGGCTGGGGATCTCCAGTCAGGGCGAGCTGTTTCAGCGATTTATCAACCACCTTGCCGATTGAGCCTGCGTCCGTAAGCAGGGGCAGGGGACGGCCCGGGTGATCCGGACCGCCACGGCTGTTGTTCAGTCGATGATGGTCGCCTCGGTCGCTGCGCGAAGATCGGCCTCGCTGACGCCATCGGCCAGTTCGACCAGCTTCAGCCCGCCCGGCACCACGTCCAGCACACCGAGGTTGGTGATGATCCGGTCCACGACCCCTTTGCCGGTCAGGGGCAGGGTGCATTCGCGCAGCACCTTGGATTCACCGGCTTTGTTGGTGTGGTCCATCACGACGACCACGCGGCCGACCCCGGCGACGAGGTCCATCGCGCCGCCCATCCCCTTGACCAGCTTGCCGGGGATCATCCAGTTCGCCAGATCGCCGTTCTCGGCCACTTCCATCGCGCCAAGGATCGCCATGGCGATCTTGCCGCCACGGATCATCGCAAAGCTCTCGGTGCTGTCGAAATAGGCGGTTTGCGGCAGTTCGGTCACCGTCTGCTTGCCGGCGTTGATCAGATCGGGGTCCTCTTCGCCCTCATAGGGAAAGGGGCCGATCCCCAACATGCCGTTTTCCGATTGCAGCGTCACATGTACGCCTTCGGGAATAAAGTTCGCGACCAGTGTCGGAATGCCGATCCCAAGGTTCACATACCAGCCGTCCTGCAGCTCTTTTGCCGCGCGGGCAGCCATCTGGTTGCGGTCCCAGCCCTTGATTTCGCCGGCCATCACGCGGTCTCCTTCTTGCGAGTCGTGCGTTGCTCGATGCGTTTTTCGTGCTGGCCCTGAATCAGGCGGTGCACATAGATGCCGGGCAGGTGGATGTGGTCGGGGTCAAGGCTGCCGGTCGGCACGATTTCCTCGACCTCGCAGATGCAGATGCGGCCACATTTCGCCGCCGGCACGTTGAAGTTCCGCGCCGTCTTGCGAAAGATCACATTGCCCGACTCATCCGCTTTCCAGCCCTTGACGATGGCAAGGTCGGCGACGATTGCGTGTTCAAGGATATAGGTCTCGCCGTCAAATTCCTTATGCTCTTTGCCCTCGGCAACAACAGTGCCGACGCCAGTGCGGGTGTAGAAACCGGGAATGCCAGCGCCGCCGGCGCGCATGCGCTCGGCCAAGGTGCCCTGCGGGTTGAACTCAAGCTCCAGCTCGCCGGAAAGATACTGGCGCATGAACTCGGCATTCTCGCCGACATAGGATGAGATCATCTTGCGAATCTGCCGCGAATCCAATAGCTTACCGAGGCCAAACCCGTCCACGCCGCAGTTGTTGCTGGCAATCGTCAGGTCCTTGGTCCCGGCCTGCAAGATCGCCTCGATAAGCAGTTCAGGGATGCCGCAAAGCCCGAAACCGCCGGCCGCGATGAACATTCCGTCCTGCAATAACCCGTCCAGCGCCGCCGCCGCGCTGGGGTAAATCTTGTTTGATCCTGTCATGAGTGCGCCTCGATCCGTTGATCCTCCCGACGGGCGCGGATGGTTTCCTCCCCGTCAAGAAGAACCTGTCGCATGGACGGTTAATGCTCTATCCGTAGGAATACGTATATCGATAGGTATCCGCCCATGCAGCAGAAACCCCGCTGGCAGCACCTGGCCCGCGATTACGACAGTCTGGGCTTTCAGAATGCACCCGATGCGACGCTGGTGCTGGCCGAGCGGGTGATCGTCCGGGCCAGCATGATGGTCGAAAAGGTCTTTGGCTGGCGCCCGCAAGAGCTTGAGGGGCAATCCATGCGCTGCCTCTATCCCGGCGAGACGGATTTTGAGCTGGTGGGCGAGCGGGCGCGGCGCGCGATGCAAGAGCAGCCGTTTTATCATGATGAGCGCTTCATGCGCCGCAAGGAGGGGCAGATCGTCTGGATGGAGGGTCGGGGCCGGACCCTTGATCAAAACGATCCGCACCGGCTGGCGATCTGGACATACCGGCCGCTGGACCCGTCTTTGGACTCGGCCCTTGGCGCGGCAAGTCTGCTGACTGCGACTGAAAAGCGCATCGCCGGTTATCTGGTCAACGGCTTTACCAGCAAAGAGATCGCCAAGTCGTTGAACTGTTCGCCGCGCACGGTCGAAGTGCATCGGGCAAACATGATCCGCAAGATGGGCGTGAGGAACAGCTTCGAACTGGTCCGCAGGTTGCTGGACAACGGCACAGGATAAAGTAAACTCAGTAATTTACACGGGGAATGTAACACAATTTCGAGTTTCAGGAATGGATTTAACTTACATAATCTTGGTTATCAGGTAATTGCTGCCGGCAGGCATCGCAACGTCTGCGCGCCCTTCCGCGGTTTGACGGCGCCCCATCTCTCTGATGCGGGTCGCGGCGACCTTGCGGCCCGCGCAGGCTTCCCCTACATCATGGAGAACAGTGAAAGGACCAGCCATGGCGATGGAAGCCCAGGATATCGAAGCCCTGATCCGCGCTGCATTTCCGCACGCCAAGATCACCATCACCGACCTAGCCGGAGACGGAAATCACTATGCCGCAGAAGTGATCGACGAAAGCTTCCGCGGCCAGAACCGCGTGCAACAGCAACGCGCCGTCTACGCTGCGCTGCGCGGCCATATGGATGGCCCGAACGGCGCGCTGCATGCGCTTGCCCTGACCACGAAAGCCCCTGATTGAGAAGCAACCGCAGGCGTCGCGGCTATGCGACGCTTCAGGAAGGACCAGCAGAATGACCGATGCGCGCCAGCAGATTCAGGAAACGATCGACGCAAATGACGTCGTCCTGTTCATGAAAGGAACCAAGGAGATGCCGCAATGCGGCTTCTCAAGCCGCGTCGCCGGGGTGTTGAATTATATGAACGTCCAGTATCGGGACGTGAACGTCCTTGCTGACGAAGGTATCCGTCAGGGTATCAAGGACTTTTCCGACTGGCCGACGATTCCCCAGCTTTACGTCAAGGGCGAGTTTGTCGGCGGCTGCGACATCGTCACCGAAATGACCCTGTCGGGTGAGCTGGATCAGCTCTTTGACAAGGCCGGCGTCGTCTATGACAAGGATGCCGCCAACCGTATCCGCGAGGCGAACGCCTGACCGTGGGTCACCGGACCGCAAAAGGAAAAGACCCCGCACCCGCGGGGTCTTTTCCTTTCAAATCAGTATATTTTGGGCAAGATTTCAGGCGGTTCCTCGGGGGTCTTCGGGCCAGTCACCCTCTTCCTCCCATTCTTCGCCATTCTCTGCCTCGTCGCGATGGCGCCAGTCCTGCAGGCGCGAAGCCAGCGTCATGCCGACTGCAAAGGCGCCGATCAGTGGCACGATTGCCCCGATGCGCGATTGCGAGGCCTGCTTGGTCCGCTCGGCCGCCTGTTGCAGCATCTCGGCCGGCAGGCCAAGGCGGTCGGCGGCGGTCTCACCTGCCCTGCGTGCAGCGCCATACACCCGAGCCTCGGCCCTGTCGGCCAGCCGGTCGGCCTTATAGGAAAGATTGTCGGTAAAGGAATGGACGCGTTGCCCGGCCTGTTCCATCAGGCGGCCGACCTTGTCCGTCGCCCGGTCCATGGCCGCATCTGCCGCACCCGTCGCCTTGGCAACGGCTACATCGGCGGCCATCCTCAGCCGCTGTTCAACCTCGGCCTTCAGATCGTCGGTGGTGGGCAGCGGGTGGCGCTCCTTGCGGGCAATCAGCATCGCCACCAGCCCGATAAGGACAAAGGCGATCCCGAGGGTGAGCGAGGCGCCAAGCGCGCCCCAGCCCAGATGATATGCAAGCCAGGTCCACAAGGCCGCCAGCAGGAAGCCGGCGCCGATCAGCAGCGCGACCCCTGCCCCGGCGCTCAGACCGGCGCGGCGCAACTTGTCAGAGACGGCAAGTTGCAGGTTCCTGGTATAGTCAAACATCGGCTTCCTCAGCGGCGCGCAACGATCAGCCCCAGCAGGAAGCCGACACCGGCGGCGATCCCGAGAGCTTGCGCGGGATTGCGACGCACCATGCCCGAGAATTCGTCGTAATATTCCTCGGCATGAACGGCGACGTCCTGAGCGCGGCGCTGACCCTGACGATAAAGGCGGCGCGCCTCATCCCGTGCGCGTCCGGCATATTCGTGACCTTGCTCCCGTACGGCCTCGGCATATTCCGCGCCGCGGCGCCTGGCCGTCTCGACAAACTCTGCGCCCTTTTCGCGGGCAGTTTCATAAAGGTCCGCGCCATGCTCTTTTGCGCTTTCATAGGCTTCGCTCGCTTCGTCCGCGGCACGGCGGGCATGGCGGCCCACTTCGTCCGCAGCGTCGCGGGCCTGAGCTTTCAGTTCTTCGGCGGTAAGTTCACGTTTGGCCATGTCATCGTCCTTTCAAAGGGCTGCAACTGGTTTCGCAAAACCAACCGTTCAGCCCGGGAATTGTTCCCGGATCGCCTGCGACTTTTGGTCAAACTGTCTCACAGCACCGCGTCAAAAGCCGGGATCAGCCGGGCCAGCGTTCCCTCGACATCCTTGAGTTTATCAAGTCCGAACAAACCGATACGAAAGCTGCGGAACCCCTCGCCTTCGTTCACCTGCAAGGGGACGCCCGCCGCAATCTGATAGCCCTCGGCAAGAAAGCGGCGGCCGCTTTGAACCTCGGGATCATCAGTATAGCAGACCACGACGCCGGGCGCGGCAAAGCCCTCACCCGCGACCGAGCGTAGGCCGCGCCGTGCAAGCTCAGCCCGTACGGCATCGCCAAGCTGCCACTGGGCCTCGCGCGCGGCTTCAAAGCCGAACGCGCGCGTCTCGTTCATCGCATCGCGCAGACCCAGCAGGGCGTCGGTCGGCAGCGTAGCATGATAGGCATGGCCGCCCTGTTCATAAGCCTGCATGATCGCGCGCCATTTCTTGAGATCCAGCGCAAAGCTGTCGCTGACCGTCGTCTCCAGCCGTTCGATTGCGCGAGGCGACAGCATCACCATCCCCGCCGAGGGCGAAGCCGACCAGCCCTTTTGCGGGGCCGAGATCAGCACATCGACCCCGGTCGCCTTCATATCGACCCAGATCGCGCCCGAGGCGATGCAGTCCAGTACCATGATCGCGCCGGCCTCATGGGCGGCCTGGGCCAGCGCCTTGATATAATCGTCGGGCAGGATCATCCCTGCTGCGGTCTCGACATGGGGCGCAAAGACGGCATCGGGGCGGGCTTCGCGGATGCGGGCCACCACTTCTTCGATGGGTGCGGGTGCAAAGGGCGGCTGGGGCGTATTGCCTTGCGGCCGCGCCATCATCACCGTGGTCTGGCGGGCAAAGCCCCCTGCCTCCAAGATCTGGCTCCACCGATAGCTGAAAAAGCCGTTTCGCACGATCAGCGCATGGGCGTCGCGGCCAAACTGGCGGGCAACTGCCTCCATCGCGCAGGTGCCGCCGCCGGGAACCAGCGCCACGGCCTCGGCGCCATACACCTCGCGCAGCGTGGCAGAGATGTCGCGCATCACGCCCTGAAACTTCTGCGACATGTGGTTAAGCGAGCGGTCGGTAAAGACGACCGAGAATTCCTGCAACCCATCGGGGTCCACATCGGGGCGAAGTCCGGCCATGGCGGCGTCCTTTTCTGCTGATCCTTTGTGGCAAAGCCTAGCGCGGCGGCGGTCCGACAACCAGCCCTGCCAAGGGGGGATGCGACCATTGCGCCCTCTGCGCCCCGCAACGCGGTTCCGTGAGCCCCCTTGCCCGCCGCGCCGCGCCCGACTAGCTTTGGTCAGGACAATCGACAGGCCAATTATCATGCGTATCGGCATTCTCAAATGTGGCCAGTCGCCTCAGGAGCTTCGCGGCGACAAGGGCGACTATGACACCATGTTCGAGCGGCTCCTGGCTGGACGGGGCTTTGAATTTACCAGCTATCACGTGGAAAACATGGAATTTCCTGACAGCGTTCATGCTGCGCAAGGCTGGCTTTTGACCGGCTCGCGCCATGGCGTCTATGAGGATCATCCCTTTATCCCCCCGCTCGAAGAGTTCATCCGCAAGGCCTACGGCGAACATGTGCCTATGGTCGGCATCTGCTTTGGCCACCAGATTATCGCGCAGGCGCTTGGCGGAAAGGTGGTAAAGCACCCCGAAGGCTGGGCAGTCGGCGCACAGGATTATGACTTTAATGGGCAAAAGGTCACGTTGAACGCCTGGCATCAGGATCAGGTGGTGCACCGGCCCGAAGGTGCCGAGGTGCTGGCCAGCAACCCGTTTTGCGAAAACGCCGCGCTTGTCTATGACGACCGCGCGTTGACCGTGCAGGCACATCCCGAGTTTGACGACAGCTTTGTCGAGGGGCTGATTGCGCATCGCGCCAAAGGCACGGTGCCCGAGCCGCTGCTGGAACAGGCCCGCGCCCGCATGGGCGGCACCCGGCAATCGGCCAGCATCGCCGACCGGATCGAGGCATTTTTCAAGGCACCACGCGCTTACCGCGAACAGGTCAGGCAGGGGGCCGCATGAAATCGCATTGGATCGAAGAAACACCTCAGGCGGCTCAGGACTATGTTGCCGGGCGGCGGCTTGATGAGGTGGAATGTATCGTCGCCGATATCGCCGGCGTGGCGCGGGGCAAGGCAATGCCTGCCTCGAAATTCGCTCATCAAGAGCGTTTCTACCTGCCGAACTCGATCTTTTTGCAGACGATTACCGGCGATTGGGCCGACAACCCTTCGGGCGCGTTTACCGAGCCGGACATGATCCTGACCCCGGATTTCTCGACCGCAACCGCAGCGCCATGGACGGCGGATGTGACCTTGCAGGTCATTCATGACGTCTCGGACCAGTCTGGCAACCCGGTACCGATCGCGCCGCGCAACGTGCTTAAGCGGGTGGTCGATCTTTACCGCCAAAAAGGCTGGAAGCCGATCGTTGCGCCCGAGATGGAGTTTTTTCTGGTCGCGCGCAACATCGACCCGAACCAGCCGATCATGCCGCCCATGGGGCGCACAGGCCGCCGCGCCGCCGCCAAACAGGCCTATTCCATGTCGGCGGTGGACGAATACGGCAAGGTCATCGACGATATCTATGATTTTGCCGAGGCGCAGGGGTTCGAGATCGACGGCATCCTGCAGGAAGGCGGTGCCGGTCAGGTCGAGATCAATCTTAACCACGGCGATCCGGTGGTCCTCGCCGACCAGATCTTTTACTTCAAGCGCCTGATCCGCGAAGCGGCGCTGCGCCATGACTGTTTCGCGACCTTCATGGCCAAGCCCATCGAAGGTGAACCGGGCAGCGCCATGCACATTCACCATTCGGTGATCGCGACCAGTGACGGGTGCAATATCTTTTCGGACGAACAGGGACGCGAGACGCCGGCCTTTATGCATTTCATCGCTGGCATGCAAAAGCACCTGCCAGCGGCGATTGCGCTGCTGGCGCCCTATGTCAACAGTTATCGCCGCTATGTCCCTGATTTTGCTGCGCCAATTAACCTTGAATGGGGGCGCGACAACCGTACCACCGGCTTGCGGGTGCCGATCTCGAAACCCGAGGCACGGCGGGTCGAAAACCGGCTGGCAGGCATGGATTGCAACCCCTATCTTGGCCTCGCGGCCAGCCTTGCCTGCGGCTATCTGGGCCTGATCGAGGCCGAGAACCCGCGCGCAGAATGCCTGGGCGATGCCTATATGTCCGAAGATGAGCTGCCCTATAACCTTGGCGATGCGCTGGACCTGATGGAGGAAAGCGCCGCCATGCGCGAGGTGCTGGGGGCCGAATTCATAGCCGTTTATCAAGCCGTTAAACGCAATGAATACAAAGAGTTCCTGCAGGTCATCAGCCCATGGGAGCGTGAGCACCTGTTGCTGAACGTGTGATCCGGGGCCCGGCCCGCGCATCATCCGGGCCGGGGATGGCAAGGAACGGTAAGGGCGCAGGCCATGAACCTCTTGTTTTCGAACGACCGTCTCGGGGAATACCCCCCGAGCCTTTATGCCGAGACCCGGGACACCCTGCCCCCCTTTCCCGCACAACTGGGCGAAGAACGGGCCGATGTCGTGGTGGTCGGTGCAGGCTATACCGGCCTTTCGGCGGCCTTGCATTTGGCCGAGGCCGGGCGCGATGTCGTGGTGCTTGAGGCGCATCGCGTCGGCTTTGGCGCCTCGGGGCGCAATGGTGGCCAGATTGGTTCCGGCCAGCGGCTTGAGGTTGATGAGCTGGAAAGAATGGCCGGGCGCGAAGCGGCCCGCCGGCTTTGGGATATGGCCGAAGAGGCCAAACGCCTGACCCGCGACCTGGCCTCGCGCGCCGGGGTTCCGGTCGCCGATGGTATCGCCCATGCCTTTCGCAAACCAGCGGAATTCGATCATGCCCGCGCGATGATCGAGAGGCTTGCTCGCGACTATGGCTATGACCGGATCGAGCTGATGGAACGCGGGGCATTCCGTGCTTTAGTGCCTTCGGACCGCTATATCGCGGGCGAGCTTGATCACGGTGCGGGCCATCTGCACCCGCTTAACCTTGCCATCGGCATGGCGCGGCTGGCCGATGCCGCAGGGGCAAAAATCCGCGAGCTGAGCCATGTCCACCATATCCGCCATGCGATCCGGGCTGGCGAAAAGACCGTGGTTCAGACCGCCAGGGGCCGCGTGATCTGCGACCATGTGATTCTGGCCGCCAATGGCTATCTGGGCAACCTTGATAACCATGTCGCGGCCCGCGTCATGCCGATCAACAATTTCATCGTCGCGACCGAGCCCTTGGGCGCGCGTCAGGCCGGGGTCCTGACCCGCCCCATCGGCGTGCATGATACGAAATTCGTGGTGAATTACTGGCGGTTAGATACCGAAGGGCGACTGATCTTTGGCGGGGGCGAGAATGTCAGTTACCGTTTCCCCCCGGATATTGCCGCCAAGGTGCGCAAGCCGTTGCTTGAGATTTATCCCGACCTTGCTGATGTAAAGCTGACCCATGCCTGGGGCGGCACGCTGGCGATCACGATGAACCGTATGCCCTGCTTTGCCCGGCCAGCGCCGAATTGTCTTTCGGCCAGCGGCTATTCCGGGCACGGGCTGGCACTGGCGACGCTTGCTGGCAGGCTGATGGCCAAGGCAGTTCAGGGACAGAGCGAAGGTTTCGATACCATGGCTGCCCTGCCCTCGCCCCCCTTCCCCGGTGGGGCTGCGCTGCGCTGGCCGCTGCTTGTCGCGGGAATGAGTTGGTATTCCCTGCGCGACCGGCTGGGATTTTAGCTTTCCGGCCCAGACGGCTGTTTTTCAGCAGCGGCTTTTGTGGCCAGTTCAAGCTCGCGCCGGGCCTTAGCCCGGGCGATACGCTCGGCCATCTGTTTCGCGCGGTGACGGTGATAGGCGCGGATCAGCGGCACGGTCATGTAATGCGCCGCGACCGAAACGGCGAGCCCGGGCAGAATCCCCCCGACCGCATAGGGCAGAAAGATCTGTTCGTTGAACTGCTGCAATTGATCCCAATGGGCCGTGCGTTCGGCGCTCAGCGGGGCAAGCAGGTTGTTCCACAACTCGCTGCCTGCGCGGGTGAATTCGTCAAAGATCAGATGCGGGGTGAACTTGCCCTCAACCCCAAGCATCCAACGGCCAAGTCCGACCGAGGTTAGCGCGATAAAAGGAGTGGTCAGCGGGTTGCCGACAAAGGTCCCCAACAAAGCGGCAAGGATATTGCCGCGGATCAGCCAGGCCAACGCCGCCGCGCCCATGAAGTGAAAGCCGAAAAAGGGCGTGAACGAAATGAAGATCCCACAGGCCCAGCCGCGCGCCACGCGATGCGGCTGGTCCGGCAAACGCCGCAACCGGTGCAGCACATATTTCGACGCCCGCCGCCAGCCAGAGCGTGGATAGAACATTTCGGTCCACATCTGAGCATAGCTCAGCGGCTTGCGTCTTTTGAACATGTGGGCCGGGCCTCAGGTCACGTTTTCAGGTGACATGGGCCAAGGGGTCCCGGATGCGCGAGACCTGTGCCACGTCGCTTTCGGCATCAAGCGCAGTCAGCAGTGCGTGCAGGTGCTCCCTGTCGCGCAGCTCGACCTCGATGCGCAGGCGATAGAAATCTGGCTTGCGATCGACGAATTCCAGATCCGAGATATTCGCCCCCTGTATCCCGATCAGCGTGCAGATACGCCCCAGAACCCCGGCGTCATGGCGGATGGTCAGGGACAGCATGGTCGAATAGGCGGCCGGGTGCTGGCCTTCGCGCCAGTGCAGATCTACCCAGCGTTCGGGGCTTTCTTCGAATTCCGCCAGCACCGGACAGTCGATGGCGTGGATCACCACCCCCTTGCCGCGATAGGTGATGCCGACGATCCGCTCACCCGGCAGGGGGTTGCAGCACGGCGCGCGGGTGAATTCCTGATCGGCCTCCAGCCCGGCAACGGCGCGCCTGGCGTCGATTTCGCTGCGCTTTTCGGCAAGCTCGGGGTAAAGCGTGGTCAGTACGTCATGGGCCGAAATCTCGGCGCTGCCAATGCGTGCCAGCAACTCATCAGTATCGGGCAGCGCCATGGTCTTGGCTGCGGTGCGCAGCGCCTTGTCGCTGACTTTGCGGCCGACATGCTCAAACGCCACCCGCACCAGTTCCGAGCCAAGGCGGATAAAGCGCGTCCGGTCCTCTTGCCGCAGGCTGCGCCGGATTGCGGCCTTGGCGCGGCCGGTGACGACAATATCCAGCCAGGTTGCCTGTGGCCGTTGACCCGAGGCGGCGATGATCTCGACCGATTGCCCGTTCTTGAGCCGGGTCCACAGCGGCACCCGGATGCCATCCACCTTGGCGCCGACGCAGGACGAGCCAAGCCGCGTATGGATCGCATAGGCAAAGTCCAGCGGCGTTGCGCCCTTTGGCAGCGGGATCACATCCCCCTTGGGCGAGAAGCAGAAAACCTGATCGGAATACATTTCGAGCTTAACATGCTCGAGGAATTCGTCGTGATCCTCTTCGCCGAAACGCTCGGTCAGGCTGGCAATCCACTCGCCCGGATCGACGGCAAAGGGGTTTGCGGTGCGCACGCCGTCCCGATAGGCCCAATGGGCGGCGACGCCGGCCTCGGCGACTTCATGCATCTGGCGGGTGCGGATCTGCACCTCGACCCGCTTGCCATCGCGCCCCGATACGGTGGTGTGGATCGAGCGATAGCCGTTTGCCTTGGGCTGGCTGATGTAATCCTTGAACCGCCCCGGCACGGCACGCCAGCGGTGGTGGATCACGCCAAGGGTGCGATAGCAGTCCGCTTCGGTCCGGGTGATGATACGGAACCCATAGATATCTGACAGGCGCGAAAAGCTGAGCTGCTTTTCCTGCATCTTGCGCCAGATGCTGAAGGGCTTTTTGGCACGGCCGTAGACATCGGCCTCGATCCCCTCGCGCTCAAGCTCGGCGCGGATATCGGCGGTAATCTTGGGGATGATATCGCCGCTTTCGCGCTGCAGGCTGACAAAGCGACGGATGATCGAGTTGCGGGCTTCGGGATTGATGACCTTGAAGGCAAGGTCCTCAAGCTCTTCGCGCATCCATTGCATACCCATACGCCCAGCCAGAGGCGCAAAGATATCCATGGTTTCGCGCGCCTTTTGCAGCTGCTTTTCTGCGCGCATATGCTTGATGGTGCGCATGTTGTGCAGGCGGTCGGCCAGCTTGATAAGGATCACGCGAAGATCGCGCGACATCGCCATGAAAAGCTTGCGAAAGTTTTCGGCCTGTTTGGAATGCGCGCCGGAAAGTTCGAGGTTGGTCAGTTTGGTGACGCCATCGACCAGATCGGCGATTTCGCGTCCAAAGATCTGCGCCACCTCATTCCAGGTCGAGCGCGTATCCTCGATCGTGTCATGCAAAAGTGCGGTGATGATGGTGGCATCATCAAGCCGCATCTCGGTCAGAATGGCGGCCACCGCGACCGGATGGGTAAAATAGGGTTCGCCTGAATGGCGGAACTGGCCTTCGTGCATGCGGCGCCCATACTCGTAGGCGTCACGGACCAGTTCGGCATTGGTTCGCGGGTTGTAATTGCGGATAAGTGCAATGAGGTCTTCGACGTCGATCATGATGTGCCGAAGACCCTTTGCGTCAGTTTCTGCCCTGAGCTTCCAGCATCATGCGCAGCATGCGCTCTTCCGATTCTTCGTCGGCGGGTTTCGGGCGGTCCATTTCAACACCCAGCAGCAGCGCCATCGCGTCTTCTTCGGGCTCATCGACCTCGATCTGGGTCTGATGACCTTCGATCATGCGCTCACGCAGCTCGTCCACGGGCTGGGTTTCATCGGCAATCTCGCGCAGGGCGACGACGGGGTTCTTGTCGTTGTCGCGATCAATGGTCAGAGGGCTACCCGACGCGATTTCGCGCGCGCGATGGGCTGCCAGCATCACCAGGTCAAAACGGTTCGGAACCTTGTCGACGCAATCTTCGACTGTAACGCGGGCCATCGGTCACCTTATCAGCTGGAATCGGGGTGCAGGGGCGGAGCCGGATATTTGGGCCTTGACGACGGAAATGTCAAGAACTTGCCGGCACCATCCTCCTCAGCGCCCCGGGAGGCAGGGCAGCAAGCATTTGCGCGACAGTAAGGCGCAGGCGCGGGTGCATCCAGTCGGGGGCCACCTCGGCCAAAGGCACCAACACAAAGCCGCGATCCTGCAGACGGGGGTGCGGCAGGATCAGCCGGTCGGGTGCACGCAAAGGTTGTTCTGCGGGGGGCAGGCTGCGCCACTCATCCTGCCCTGCCGCATCAGGCAGAACCATGTCCCCGACGGCGATCAGATCAAGGTCGATTCCCCGCGCCTGCCAGCGCCCGCCATCACGCGTCCGGCCCAGCTCTGCCTCGATCCCGTGCAGGTGGGCAAGCAGCTCGTCGGGTGGCAGCGGACAGTGAAAAGCCATCGCTGCGTTCACGTAATCGGGACCAGAACCTGACGGCACAGCGGGCGTTTGCCAGAATCGACTGATGGACACCGGCACAACTTGTGGTAAGTTCAGGACCTTATTCAGCGCGAATTTCAAGCTGTCACCGGGCGCCCCTACCGAGCTGGGAAGGTTTGCACCCAGTGCCACAAGAACTAAGTTCGTGTTTCTAGTAGAGTTATGGTTCATTTCGGGGGCATCGTGTTTTACAAGGATGACCGGCTGGCGTTGTTCATCGACGGGTCGAATCTTTATGCTGCGGCAAAGTCGCTGGGCTTTGACATTGATTATAAGCTGCTGCGGCAGGAGTTCGAGCGGCGGGGTAAGCTTGTCCGTGCCTATTATTACACGGCCCTGCTGGAGAATGATGATTACTCACCGATTCGCCCCCTGGTTGATTGGCTGCATTACAACGGCTATTCCATGGTGACGAAACCTGCGCGCGAGTATATCGACGGGCTGGGTCGCCGCAAGGTCAAGGGCAACATGGATGTCGAGCTGGTCGTGAACGCCATGGAACTGGCGCCCCGGCTTGATCATGCCGTGCTGTTTTCAGGCGATGGCGATTTTCGCCCGCTGGTCGAGGCGTTGCAACGTCAGGGTGTTCGGGTCTCGGTTGTGTCGACCATGCGCAGCCAACCCCCGATGATTGCCGATGAACTGCGCCGTCAGGCCGACAATTTCATCGAACTGGATGCGCTGCGCGACATCATCGGCCGGCCGCCGCGCGAAACTGCTGCCACAGAAGACTAAGCCCCCCAGAAAAACCGCTTTTGTGGCGGGGCATCACCGCCCTGCCCTAGCGTTCGGTCAGTTTCAGCTCAATCCGGCGGTTCTGGGCACGGGCCTCGGCCGTGTCGCCCTGAGCCACCGGGCGGGTATCGGCAAAGCCTGCAGGGGCAAGGCGATTTGCCGGAAAGCCAAGGTCATCGACCAGATAGCGCACCACCGCCAGCGCGCGCGCCTGACTCAGTTCCCAGTTATCGCGGTAGCGTCCCAGCCCGGATAGCGGCACATTGTCGGTATGGCCGTCCACGCGGATCATCCAGTCAATCTCGGTCGGGATTTCATTCGCGATCTGGCGCAGCATCTCGGCGACGCGCGTGACCTGAGTGCGGCCATCAGGCGAAAGCGTGGCCTCGCCCGGCGCAAACAGCACCTCTGAGGAAAAGACAAAACGGTCGCCCACCACCTGCACACCCTCGCGCCCTGCAAGGATCTGTGACAGCCGGCCAAAGAATTCCGAGCGGTAGCGTGCCAGATCTTTGGCCTCTTCCTCGGCCTTGGTGCGGGCCTCTTCTTCAAGGGCGCGGCGCTTGCGTTCCTCTTCGGCAGCGCGCAGCAGCGCCACATTCAGCTGCCGACCCAGATCCCCGGCGCGCAGATCGGCTTCGCGGCGCTCTTCGCCCGTGGCCTCAAGCACAGCGCGCAGGCTGCCAAGCTGTTCGTTCAACTGGGCCACCTGCCGGTTCAGCGCCTCCATACGGCGGCGATCCTCGACCGACAGCGCCTCTTGTTCCGAGAGTTTCTGACGCGCAAGGTTCAGCAGCCCCGCCTGTTTCTCGGCCTCGCTTGCCTGAGTTGCGACCTGTTCGCCAAGCTCTTTGCGCGCGACCTCAGCGGCGGCAAGCAGCGTCAGGGTTTCCTCGGCCTTTTTGCGCGCGGCTTCAAGTTCCAGTGTCGCGGCGTCAAGCTCGGTCTCTGACTTTGCCAGCCGCTCGCGCAGGGCTGCGACGGCGGCGGCATCGGCAAGCCGCGCGGCTTCGGTCGCGTCCAGTTTCTCCTGCGTCTCTGAGCTTTTTTGGCGCAGATCCGCGACCAATGCTTCAAGCGCCTCTCGCCGGGCGGCGGCAAGCCTTGCTGTCTCGGCCTGGGCGTCAAGCTCGGCCCGGGCGCTGGCGACTGCCTGTTCGGACTGCCGCAGCCGTGCACGCTCGGCGCTGAGGTCACGGTCAAGCGAGTCGGCGCGCGCTTGTGAGGTCGAAAGCGCGTCGGTCAGTTCCGCCACCTGACGGCCAAGCTGGTCCAGTTCGCTGTCCTGCGTGGTGATCTGTTCGCGCAACACCGATTGCACCAGCAGAAAGATGGTCAGAACGAACATCATGACCATCAGCAGCGCGGTCATAGCATCGACGAAACCCGGCCAGATGTTGGCCGAGAAGCGGTTGCCGTTGCCCCGGCTAAGTCCCATCGCCGCGCTCCAGATTGCGGATGGCGCGGGTCAGTGCGGCCAGATCGCTACGCAGCTCCGCTATCAGCCCGTCGCGACCGCTGGCGGCCTCTTCGACCAGCCGGCCCAGTTGCACGTCTATCGAGCGCAACCGCATCCGTGCCTCGGGATCGTCGACGGCGGTGGTTCTCGGGGGCGCGCGGCCGGTATCGGCCTGTTCCGGCAGGCGGCTTTGCCCCTCGGCCAGGCGTTCCAGCGCCTGGCTCAGTGTCGCCATACGCCCAGCCATGGCAGAGGATGTTTCGTTGGAGCTCTCGATAAGGGTGATCAGCCGCGACTGCTCGCCAATCAGACGTTCAAGGCTCGATTGCAGGGCCGTTTCATCGGGGGCACCCGCCTCGGCAAGGGCGATCAACCGCGCCTGCCCATCGGCGAGACGCTCAAGCGCGGGCAACAGGGCCGGATCGTGGCACGGAGCCTCGAACAGTTTCGCCTGCCCCTCGTTTAGCCCCACTATCGCGCGCTCAACCCCGGCAAGTGCTTGCGCCGCGGTCTCGCGTTCCGCGGCAAGGGTGGCGCTAAGCTGGTCGCGGTCAGAGCCCAGCAGCCCTGTCAGTCGCTCGACCTCTTGTGCCAGCGCGAGCGAGCGGCGATCAGCGGCCGAGGCCTCCTGATCGCGCAATTCGTCGCGCTGGTGGTAAAACTGCTGCAACCCGGTCAGCTGCGTCTCGAACCGTTCAAGGAAACTGACAAGGGCGGCCTCGCCGAGACTTTGCCCCTCGGTCCCACCCAGGCCGATGCGGGTAAAGCCCGACATCCATTCCTCAAGCTCGCGGTAAAAGCGGTTCTGGCCATGGGTGACAAACAGCTCAAGCAGCCCGACGACCAAAGAACCCGCCAGCCCAAGAAGCGAGCTGGAAAAGGCTGTGCCCATGCCGCCAAGCTGCGACTCAAGCCCGGTCATCAGCTTGTTAAAGACCTCGATCCCCGTCTCGCCTTCCTTAGGGGCAAGGGCGCGGATGGTATCGACCACTGCCGGGACCGTGGTGGCAAGTCCGTAGAAAGTCCCAAGAAGACCAAGGAAAATCAGCAGGTTGGCAAGGTAGCGGGTGATATCGCGCACCTCGTCGATGCGTGTGCCCACCGATTCGAGGATCGAGCGTGACGATTCGGTCGAAATCACCCCGCCAACCGGCCCGCGTTGCCCCAGCAGCGATGCCAAAGGGGCGAGCAGGCGCGGCGCGTCATCCGGGCCTTCGGGGTCCTGCGTCTCGACCCCCTTGCCGGTCGCATTGCGGCGGCGGGCGGCAAACCGCTCGATCCAGCTGACCGATTTGACCAGCTCGGCCACCTGCCAGAAGCACCCGAGCACGCCCATGACAAAGACGGCAAGGATGACCCCGTTCAGATATTCATTCGAGTGAAAGATAGATACGATCCGGCCATAGGCGAACCATGCCCCGGCGACGACCAGCGCCAGCACGATCAGCATCAGCAGGATCTGTCGCACCGGCTGCGAGAAATGCGGCTGCGCGGGACCGCCGGTTGCTTCGCCGGTCCTCCGCGTCGCGGCCAGCCGGGCAGCGCGGGCGCGGCGGGTTTCGGCGGGCGTCTCTTCGGGCGGTTCGGCGTCGGTGCGGGACAAGTTCGACCCCCTTGCTGCGTTCGGCTCGACTGTAGAATCCGCAATCGCGGCTGCCAAGCGCCACGAAGGGCGGGCCATACTATTCCCGGCGCGGCTGAAGCAGATCGCGGACGTTGCGAACCAGCTCCTCCATCGCGCGGTCCTTGATTCCCATCTGCTCAAGATGGCGGGCGGTGTTGAACAGGTAATCGGCATTCGGCCCGCGCCCGCCATGTGCGCGGGCGATGATCCGGGCCTGTTCCTGCAGGTCAATTACGCCGGCATATTGGTCGTGATCGCGGCGGATCACATAAGTGACAGCCTCGACCCGCCTGCCATCATCAAGTGCAAGCGGCAGGGTCAGTTCGGCATAGGCATTGGTCGTCAGTTCGCGGGCGCGCAGACCGGCAAGGGTTTCGTCCCAGTCCGGCTCGGCCACGCGCAGTGCCAGGCCCCGGCAATGGGCGCCCGGTTCGGCGTCCAGGCCAAGGACCAGCCCGGGCACATCGACCGTACCGCGATAAACCACCGAAAGCAGACAGAAACTGCGGGCATAGCCCTCAAGCCGGCCCGGCATCATCTCGGCTACCGGAAAGCCCGGGTCCCACATCAGTGAGCCATAGGCAAAGACCCAATGCTCCGGCCGTTCACCCATTCTTTACCCCCGATGTGCTAGATCGTTCTGGAGGAAAAGACTTAGGACAGGCTGGCCGGCGTTCCAAGATGCCGGTTTGCGATGAGGATCAGGATGCGCCGACTGCTTGTCATTCTTGCCCTGTCTGCCCTGATCCTGGGCGGAATCTGGCTGGGCGGGGAAACATTGCTGGCCCGTCAGCTTGAACAGGTGGCGGCCGAGCAGCCGTCGGTCGAGCTGGGCGGTACCCGCGAACTGCGCGAGGCTGGGCGGATTGGCGTGCGGGTATCCGATCTGAGACTCCGCACGGCATCCGGGACGGTGGACCTGCCCTGGGCTGATCTGTGGCTGAACCCGCTGCGCCTGACAGAGATGCGGCTGACCCTGCCGCCGCAAGTGGCGCTTGACCCCGGCGCCGGGCCGCTGGAACTGGGGCTTGCTGACGCATCGGCGCGGCTGAGCGTCAAGCCGTTGCAGGGGTTCGGGGTTGGCTCGGTCGGGCTGACTTCTGGTCCGGTGTCAGTTGATGGCGCTGAATTAGCCAAGTCCCTTCAGGCCGATGCCCGGCTGACCAAGGTCGGGCAGGATGCGCCGCAGGGCACGGCTGCCACCTATGATCTGGACCTGCGCCTTGCAGAGCTGGAGCCCGGATTTGCCGCTCTCCAGTCTCTTCCCGGCCGGTTAAGCCTGAACGCAGCGGGCAAGATCTGGCTCGACGCCCTGCCCGCACCGGCAAGTCTGGCGGCGGGTCCTGAACCTCTGCCACTCGGGCTGCGGCTGGATTCTGCCGATATTCAGCTGGGTAAATTACGGATGCGGGTGATGGGCAGAATCGTGGCTGATGATCAGGGTTATGCGGCGGGACAGATCGCGCTTTACACAGCAGATGCCGAGCCGCTGTTGCAGGTGGCCGCAGATGCCGGGCTGATCTCGCCAAAGGCCGTCGTGCTGGCTGGTACGATATTGAAAAACATCGCCACCCTGCCCCTGCCCGACGAGGACGGTTTTCAGTTTCCCCCGGCGAATCAGGGTGAACTGCGCCTGCCCCTGACCCTTTCTGGTGGCAAGATGAGCCTTGGCCCGGTGCCGTTGGGCCCCGCCCCGGTCTTTCCGCGCCGCTAGGGCACGCTTCAGGATTTTCCGAGGGGCTCGGTCAGGCTGCGGCCGAAGTCCGGGGCGGCAGTGTCCTGCCCGGCCTCGATGATGCCGCGGCGAATGGCCCGGGTGCGGGTAAAGTAGTCATGCAGATGCGCCCCGTCGCCCATGCGGATCGCGCGCTGCAGAACGAACAGCTCTTCGGTAAAGCGGCCAAGGATGTCCAGAACCGCATCCTTGTTTTGCAGAAACACATCGCGCCACATGGTCGGGTCTGATGCGGCAATGCGGGTGAAATCCCGAAAGCCCGCGGCGGAATATTTGATCACTTCGCTTTCAGTGATGCGCTTGAGGTGATCGGCGACACCAACCATCGTATAGGCTATCAGGTGCGGGGTGTGGCTGGTCACTGCCAGCACCAGATCGTGATGGGCGGCGTCCATTTCCTCGACATTGGCGCCCATGGTGCGGATCAGCATCGCAAGCCGTTCGACCGCTGCCGGCTCGCTGCCCCCGACTGGGGTCAGCAGCCACCAGCGGTTGCGAAACAGGGTCGCAAAGCCCGAACGCGGGCCGGAATGTTCGGTCCCTGCCAGCGGGTGGCCGGGGATGAAATGTACGCCGGCGGGGATATGGGGTGCGACGGCCTCGATCACCGCCTGCTTGACCGAGCCGACATCGGTTACGGTCGCACCCGGCTTCAGATGCGGTGCGATTTCGGCGGCGACAGCGCCCATCACGCCGACAGGCACAGCCAGCACGATCAGATCGGCGTCCTGCACCGCCTCGGCTGCGGTTTCGGTAATGCGGTCAACCAGTCCGATTTCCCGCGCAATGTCACGGGTTTCGGCACTGCGGGCATGGCCGACGATTTCGCCCGCCAGCCCGGCTTTGCGCATGGCAAGCGACATCGACCCGGCGATCAGCCCCAGCCCGATCAGCGCGACGCGGTCGTAGACAACGGTGCCCATCAGCCCCTCTCCGCGCGTTCAGACATGAACTGGCCGATGACATGGGCGACCCGGCGGCATGAGGCCTCGTCCCCGATGGTGATACGCAGGCAATGCGGCAGCCCATAGCCCGCCACGCGGCGCACGATCAGGCCCTGCGCCTTGAGGTATTCGTCGCAAGCCCCCGCGGTGTCGGCATCGGCAAAGCGTGCGAGCAGGAAGTTCGCACAGGAGGTGTCCGAGGGCACACCTTTTTCAGCCAGTGCCTCGGCCAGCCACGCGCGCAGCCTGGTGTTTTCGGACTGGCAGCGGGCGATATGTTCGCGGTCGCGCACGGCCGCCTCGGCCCCTTCCAGCGCAACATTCGAAAGGTTGAAGGGACCGCGAATGCGATTGAGCACGTCGATGATTTCGCGTGGGCCATAGCCCCAGCCAACCCGCAGTCCGCCCAGACCGTAGATTTTGGAAAACGTCCGGGTCATGAAAACGTTGGGCAAGCGGGTCGCCAGTTCGGCGCCGCCGTCATAACCCTCGACATACTCAGCATATGCAGCGTCGATCACCAGGATCGCATGTGGTACCGCGCGGGCCAGCCGCTCAAGTTCCGGCAGGCCGATCATCGTGCCGGTGGGGTTGTTCGGGTTTGCGATAAAGATCAGCCGCGTGCGCTCGGTCGCGCCGGCGATCAGCGCGTCGACATCGGTGACCCGGTCGCGTTCGCGCACCTGCACCGGTGCCGCGCCCGCCGCGTGGGCCGAAATGCGATACATCAGGAACCCATGTTCGGTGAACAGAACCTCGGTTCCGGGCCCGGCATATGCCTGGCAAAGGAAATGGATGATCTCGTCTGACCCGACGCCGCAGATGATGCGGTCGGGATCAAGCCCGTGAACCTCGCCGATTGCGGCGCGCAGCCCGGCGTGATCGGTGTTTGGGTAACGGTGCAGCGAATGGGCGGCGCGGATCACCGCCTCGCGCGCCTTTTCGGACGGGCCAAAGGGGTTTTCGTTCGAGGAAAGCTTCACGACATTCTCGACCCCCGCCACCTTTGAGGCCCCGCCTTCGTAAAGCGAGATCTCCATGATGCCGGGTTGCGGAGCGATGGTCGGCTGGTTCTGCGACATGACGGCCCTCTTGCAAGCCCGGGTGTCTTAGCGCCCGGCGCAGGGCTTGGAAAGGCTTACCGCGACGGTCGGGCGACGACGTCCTGGAAATATATGCGCAAGGCGGCGGCTTTGCCCGGTCCGGTCCTGGAAAGGTGCAATCGGCTGCCGTCACTCGGCGGCAAGCGCCTTTTCAAGCTCGGGCAGGAAGCGGTTGGCGTAATCCTCACGCACCAGAGGGCCAGCGTGGCGGTAAAGGATGCGACCGTTGCCGTCGATGATAAAGGTCTCGGGTGGTGCGGTCACACCCCAGTCGATTGCCACCCGCCCGCGTGGATCAGTGGCAAGCGCCTTATAGGGATCGCCATGTTCGGACAGAAAGCCAAGCGCGGCCCGCTCGGGATCCTTAAGGTCGACGCCATAGACCGGCAGGCGCTTGGAAAGCTCGGTCAGGGTCGGGTGTTCGGCGCGGCAAGGGGGGCACCAGCTTGCCCAGAAGTTCACAATCTTGACCCCCGGCTGACGCAGCATTTCGTCAGTCAGCCGGGTCTTGCCGGGCAGCGTCGTTTCTCCGACCGACGGAGCCTCGCGTCCGGCAAGGGCTGTGGGCAGCACATTTGGGTTGTCGCGCATCAGCGACCATCCGGCCAAGGCAGCAAAGCCGGCGAAAACCACCACCGGAACCAGCATCAACGGAGAAAACTTAGCCACGGCGTTCATGCTCCTCAAGCGCGCGGCGGGCTCGGGCATTGGCCAGCACGGTCTGGACGATAAGTGCGGCCAGCAACACGAGGCTGGCACCATAGGCGGTCAGCACAGTCGAGGCGTATTTGCCAAGTTCGGTCATGTACGGTTCTCCCTTGCCAGCAGCGCGGCCAGCCGGCGGCGGCGGATCTCGGTCCGGGTGCGGATCAGCAAAAGCGCCAGAAACAGCAGGAAAAACCCTGCCATGGTCAGATAAAGCGGGTAGCGATAGACCGCCGACATCCGTTCGCCCGGCGCGAGGGACAGTGAAGCGCCCTGATGCAGACCCTGATTCCAGAAGTTGACCGCATAGCGTGAAAGCAGCGCAAAGACCGAACCGACAAGGCACAGAACTCCGGTCAGGTCGGCGGCGCTGTCGGGATTCTCGACCGCCTCCCACAGGGCCATATAGCCCAGATAGAACAGAAAGAGGATCAGGAACGAGGTCAGGCGCGGGTCCCATTCCCACCAGGTTCCCCACATGGGCTGGCCCCAGACCGCCCCGGTGATCAGTGCGATCAATGTCATTACCGCGCCAACCGGTGCGGCCGCCTTGGCGGCAAGCGCACTGACATGATGGCGGCGGATCAGCCAGATCAGCGAGGTGACCAGCATCATCAGCCAGATGTTGATCGCCATCAGTGCTGCCGGCACGTGCAGGAAGATGATTTTGACCGTCGCGCCCTGCTTGTAATCCTGCGGCGTCAGAAAGCCCCAGATCAGCCCGGCAATGGTGCAGATCGCTGCCCCGGCCACCACCCATGGCAGGGCTGCGCCCGAAGTGCGCATGAACTTGACAGGGTTGGCATATTCCCAGATCGACATGGCTTCTCCCTAGCCCGTGCTCGGTTTTCGCTCAAGTGCGCTTAGGTCGCAGTCACGCCGCTCTTACCGCAGGTTGACGCGCAATGCGGCAGCAGCGGCGAAAGGCACCAGTGCCAGCACGAAAAGCGTAATCGCGGCCAGAAAGACCAGAGCCGTCATCGGGTCTGCCCCTGCGACACCGCGCCGCACCGCTTCGGCGCCGAATATCAGTGTCGGTACATAAAGGGGCAGGACCAGCAGTGACAGAAGCAGCCCACCGCGCCGCAGCCCGACCGTCACCGCTGCGCCAAAGACGCCCAGCATCGACAGCGCCGGAGTGCCGAGGATCAGGGACGCGACCAGCCAGGGATAGGCCGGCCCGGGCAGGTGCAACAGCAGGCCAAAGACCGGTGCCGACAGCGCAAGCGGCAGGCCGGTAACCAGCCAATGCGCCAGCGCCTTGATCGCGACCATCCCCTCCATCGGCAGGGGGGCCGTGGCAAGCAGATCAAGGCTGCCATCATCGTGATCAAGCGCAAAGATACGGTCCAGCGACAGAAGGCATGACAGCAGCGCCCCCACCCACAGGATCCCCGGGGCGATCCGGGACAGCTGCCCGCCCTCGGGTCCGACCCCAAAGGGGACCAACGTGCAGACGATCAGAAAGAACGCAAGCGCAAGGCCAAAGCCCCCACCGGCGCGGGTGGCCAGCCGCAGATCGCGGATCAACAGCGCCATCATCGCCCGGTCCTCATGCAAAAGCCTCATTGAACCCGGCGGGACGCGATTCGCGGCGGCTGTTTGTTGCGCGCCACGGGCCAAGGTCCAGGATCTCGGCCTCGGGCAGGCCAAGGTCGATATGGGTCGCGATGATTGCGCCACCCCCCTGCCCCAGATGGGTGCGCAGCATGGCGGCAAAAAGCGCCACCGAATCGTGGTCAAGCGAAACAGTCGGCTCATCCAGCAGCCAGACCGGACGGCCCGTCACCATCATCCGCGCCAGCCCAAGCCGCCGCTTTTGTCCCGCTGAAAGCGCCTGCGCCGGGCGGGATGCAAGTTCGCGCAGGTTCATGGCATCCAGCGCCGGGTCGATGTCCTGCCGCCCAAAGATCTGGGCCCAGAAGCGCAGGTTTTCGGCCACGGTCAGGGTCGATTTCAGCCCGTCGGCATGGCCGGAATAGGCCATGCTGTCGGGCGCGGCCTCGATCACACCCTCGACCGCGGGCTGTAGCCCGGCGAGCGTACGCAAAAGCGTGGTTTTGCCGATACCGTTCGGGCCACGCAACACCAACGCGCGCCCGGCAGCAAGCTGAAAGGAAACGCCCTCGACAGCCCGCAATCCGCCGCGCGCCACGGCTAGGTCGCGGACGGCAAGCAGGCTCATAGCGGGATCAGGGCACAGGCCACGCGCCGACCTTCGGACAGCGTGACGTTATAGCTGCGCGCGGCTGAGGGGGAGCTCATTGGTTCGGCCATGATCCCCACCTCTTCCAGCGCGGCGCTGAGTCCGGCCGGGGGAAAGGCAATATCTGCGCCCATACCAAGGAAAAGGACATCAACCCGTCCGGCGAGCGCCAGTAGTGCGGCATGATCGGTCAGCCCGCCCCAGGGCTGCGCGCCTTCGGGGGTGACGATCACCGCGCCATGATGGATGGTGCCGCCGACGCGGAAAAAGCCGGGACCATAGCCGTCAATCGGAACGGCCCCGGAAAACTCGGTCGGCACCATCGTCGGCATCAGGGGGCATCCCGGAATGCGGCGGGGATATCCTCGACGTCGGATTTCTCTTTGGGACCGGGCTTGGTCCAGTCACGCTTGACGCCCAGCCACAGCACGATGTTCTTGGCGACATAGATCGTCGAATAGCAGCCGACGAACACGCCCCAAAGCATCGCAAACACAAAGCCGCGGATCACGTCGCCGCCAAAGATCATCATCGCGCCAAGCGCCAGCGCAGTGGTGACGGCGGTCATGATGGTACGCGACAGCGTCTCGTTCACCGTCAGGTTCATGACGTCGATCAGCGGCATGGTCTTGAACTTGATCAGGTTCTCTCGCAGCCGGTCAAAGACGACCACGGTGTCGTTGACCGAATAGCCAAGCGTGGTCAGCAGCGCCGCGATGGTGGTCAGGTCGAACTTGAGCTGGAACAGCGAAAAGATCCCGACGGTCAGCAGCACGTCATGCAGGATCGAGACGACCGCGCCAAGCGCGAACTGCCATTCAAAGCGCAGCCAGATATACAGCATGATGCCAAGCGTCGCTGCGCCCACGGCGTAGAAGGCCGTCATGACCAGCTCGCCCGAGACCTTGGGTCCGACCGATTCCACAGCGGGAAAGGCGACCTCGGGATCGACGGTTTTCAGCGCCGCCTTGATCTCGTTCAGCTGTTCCGGCGTGACCGATCCGGTCTTGTCGGTGGAGCCGATGCGAACCATTGCCACATGCTTTGTTTCGCCAAAGCTGGGGTCAAAGACCTCGGTGATCGAGACATCGCCAAGGTCCAGATTGTTCAGTGCCTGGCGATAATCCCCGACCTCGAATGCGGTCGGGCTTTCGGTGCGGATGGTGGTGCCGCCCTTGAAGTCGATGCCAAAGTTCAGCCCCATGACCAGAACGATCACCACCGAGGCGACCATTGCCAGCGCCGAGATACCAAAGGTCAGCCACTGCCAGCGAAAGAAGTTATAGCTGGTGTTGTCGGGAACGAGTTTCAGACGAAATGCCATGGTCTTGCTCCCTTACAGGATCAGTTCTTTGGGCTTGCGCCACTGCAGCCAGAACACGATCATCAGCCGCGTCAGGTAGATTGCGGTAAAGACCGAGGTGACAAGGCCGATGGTCAGCGTGACCGCAAAGCCTTTGACCGGTCCCGAGCCAAGGAAGAACATCACCATCGCCGCGATGAAACTGGTCACGTTGGCGTCGATGATCGCACTCATGGCCTCGTTAAAGCCGTCGTCGATGGCCTTGACCACCCGCTTGCCGGCGCGCAGTTCTTCGCGGATACGCTCATAGATGATGACGTTGGCGTCAACGGCGGTGCCGACGGTCAGCACGATGCCGGCGATGCCCGGCAGGGTCAGCGTCGCGCCCATCATCGACATGACCGCAAGGATCAGGACGACGTTGATGATCACCGCAATTGAGGCGATGGCGCCAAAGAACCCGTAGCTTGCGATCATATAGGCCACGACCGCGACCGTGGCGATGACCGAGGAAAGCCTGCCCGCGTCGATCGAGTCCTGCCCCAGTTCCGGGCCGATCGTGCGCTCTTCCAGGAAGGTCATCTCGGCCGGCAGGGCGCCAGCGCGCAACAGCACCGCAAGCCGGGTCGAATCCTCGACATTCATGGAACCCGAGATCTGACCCGAACCGGTCGTGATGGCCTGCCGGATTACCGGGGCCGAAATTACCTGATCGTCCAGAACGATGGCAAAGGGCTGACCGATATTGGCCGAGGTATAGGCACCAAACCGTTTGGCACCCGACGGGCCAAAGCGGAAATCGACCGAAGGCTGGCCGTTCTGGTCAAAGCTTGGTCGCGCGTCGGTCAGGTCCTCGCCGGTGACGACGGGGCTTTCCTCGATGATGTAGTAGACGCCGGGCTCATCCATCGAGGGCAACAGGACATTGCCCATGCCCGGGCGCGCATTGGCGTCGCTGGTACGGCTGATCACCGGGTTAAAGGTCAGCCGCGCCGTGGTGCCGATCAGCTCCTTCAGCTCTTCGGCCGAGCCGATGCCGGGCACCTGGATCAGGATGCGATCCTTGCCCTGACGCTGGATCGTCGGCTCGCGCGTGCCGACCTCGTCGATGCGGCGGCGGACGATTTCCAGCGATTGCTGGACGGTGCGATCATCGGTCGCAGCCTTTTCGGCATCCGACAGCTGCACGATCAGGCGGCTGCCATTTGCCGAAACCGCAAGATCGCTTTGCCCAGCCCCTGACAGAGAGGTGACGGGCGTGGCAAGGCCGCGGGCGATCTCGACCGCCTTGGCCATCTGATCGGGGTTGCCGATCTCGACTGCGAGTTGCCCGTCGGGGGCCTGCACGCGGCGGACTGCACCGACGACTTCGCGCTGAGCAACCAGCGCGTCGCGCAGCTCGGGCCAGAGTGCGTCCATGCGCGCCTTATAGACATCCTGGACATGCACCTCGCCCAGGAGATGGGCTCCGCCGCGCAGGTCGAGGCCAAGGTTGACCAGCCCTGATGGCAGCCAGTCCGGCCAGCCGGCGCGGGCCTCGGCCTCTTCGGGGGTCTCGAACCCGTTACGTTCAACGGCGGCAATGGCGTCGTTATGCTGCTCGACCCGGCTGTAAAACAGGTTCGGCATCGCGCAGAGCAGACCCAGGGCAATGATGCCCAGGATCAGCAGACGCTTCCAGAGGGGGATGTCCAGCATGGTGTCTGACGGGGTCTCAGCTGTTGGCGGCGGCAGGTTGGGTGCGGTTTACAAGCCCGGTCACGGTCGAGCGGATGACACGAACCTTGACGCCCGCGGCGATCTCGACCTCAAGCTCATTGTCGCGCACCGAGGTGATCTTGCCGACAAGGCCGCCCTGGGTCACGATCTCATCCCCCTTTTTCAGGGCCTCGATCATGGCGCGATGTTCCTTCATCCGCTTTTGCTGCGGGCGGATCATCAGGAAATACATGATCACAAAAATCAGGATCAGCGGAAGGAACGAGGCAAGTCCGGCGGCGCCACCGGCGCCTCCTGCGGCCTGAGCATAGGCGGGGGTCACGAGCATTAAGTCTATCCCTGTGCTGTCGTTCTCCGGGCAATCCCCCGGCGGAATTGGCGCGCACCCTATCTGCGGCGGCAGGCGATGGCAAGAAAGCCGAACGCGCGCTTTGGTGCGATGGCGTGGACATGGGGCCGCGCATATGGCAGGTCAATGCAGCCTGCGCCGAGCAAAGGGGTTCGATCATGACAGAGGACAAGGCCACCCATCCCGCGCTGATGCGCGAGACGGCGGACAAGACCGGCATCCGCCGCCTTCTTGCGATCATGGCGGCGCTGCGCGACCCGCAGGCTGGCTGCCCCTGGGATATCGAGCAGGATTTTGCCTCGATCGCGCCCTATACGATAGAAGAGGCGCATGAGGTCGCCGATGCCATCGCGCGCGAGGCCTGGGATGAGCTGCCGGGAGAGCTGGGCGATCTGCTTTTGCAGGTCGTTTTTCACGCGCAGATGGCGTCCGAGGCCGGAATGTTCGACTTTACCGACGTGGTGCGCGCGGTTTCGGACAAGCTGATCTTTCGCCATCCTCATGTCTTTGGCGACGAATCCCGCGATAAATCGGCCGAGCAACAGATCAAGGACTGGGAAGAGATCAAGGCACGCGAACGCGCCGCCAAGGCGGAAAAGGGCGTGCTTGATGGCGTGGCGCTTGGCCTGCCCGCGTTGACCCGGGCGATCAAGCTGCAAAACCGCGCCGCCCGTGTCGGCTTTGACTGGCCCGGCCCCGCCGAAGTGCTGGACAAGATCGCCGAAGAAACCCGCGAACTGGTCGAGGCGCGCGACAGTGCCGATCACGCCCATTTGACCGAAGAATTCGGCGATCTGCTGTTTGTCATGGCGAATCTTGCCCGCCACCTGAAGATTGACCCCGAAGAGGCGTTGCGCCTGGCCAATGCCAAGTTCACGCGCCGCTTCCAGTCGATCGAAACTGCGCTTGCCGCTCAGGGCCGACGTCCCGAGGATAGCGACCTGGCCGAGATGGATGCACTGTGGAATGAGGCCAAGGCTGCCGAGCGGGTCTGATCCGCTGGCCGCGCTTGCGGCCCTGCCAGGGGTCGAGCCGTTGCGGCTTGTGCGCGACCGGCCCGACCGCATGGTGCTTGAAATCCGGCTGGACGGTCGCCCGGCGTGGCTGAAGCTGTTTCGCGGCGCCGATCCCGCTGACCGCGTGCAACGGGCAGAGACACGGTTGAAGCAGGTGGCGCAGGTTCTGGACGGGCCGCTTGATTGTGTCGTGTCGCCCCTGCTTGCCTTGCCCGAGCATGGCATTCTGATCACGGCCCCTGCGCCGGGCCGTCCCCTGGCCGAGATGCTGGCTCAGGCCGGGCCGGCGCGGCGCGCAACCCTGATCACCCGTATGGGGGAATGGCTGCGTGCGCTTGCCCGGACAAGCCGCAGCCGTGGCAGGTTTGGCCCGCGCTTCTGGCTTGGCAGGGCCGAGGCGCAGGCAGAGGTCGCCTGGGGCGGCTGGATAGATCGCGCTTTGGTTGAAGCCCATCTGGGCCGGATGCGTGCCGAGGTGCCAGGGCTGCGCGGTCTTCCGGTCGAGCGCGGGCTGAGCCATGGCGATCTGACTGCGGATAATATCTTTGCCGAAGAGCTGCGCCCCGGCGTCCTGCGCCTGACCGGCATTGATATGGAGGGCGCGGCAGAGATGGCGCTGGCCCGTGATATGGCCCGGTTGTTGGTCTGGCTGGAAAGCCGACGCAAGCGGCCCGCGGCGCGGGTCCGGGACGGGATCGCCCTGCCCGACTGGCGCGCCCTGACCCGTGTGCCGGGTTTGCTGCCTGCCGATCAGTTGCCCATTCTGCGCTTTCTGATCGGGGATCTGATCCTGGCGCATTATCTTGATACGACCCGCCAGTCATCGCGGCGCGAGACCCTGATGCGGGCCATGCGGGCATGGGCAGAGACGGACGGGCTGCTCAGGCCGGAGCCATGACCTCGGCCAGCGCCGCGTCATAGACGGCAAGCGCCTCGGCCCGGTTACAGGCGCGAGAGGCGCCTTCCGACAATTGCCGCCGCCAGCCTCGCGCCCCGGGGCGGCCGTGAAACAGGCCAAGCATATGACGTGTCACCTGATGCAGCCGCCCGCCACGATCCAGATGCGTCTCGACCAGTTCGCGCAGCGCCTGTGCCGCCGCCAGCGGATCAGAGAATGGCGGCTCTGTGCCCCACAGCCGGTCGGCCTGACCCAGAACCTCCCACGGCTGGTGATATGCGGCGCGGCCGATCATCACCCCATCCATCACCGCCAGATGCTCGCGCGTTGCATCAAGCGTCGCAATGCCACCGTTGATCGACAGATGCAGTTCAGGAAACTGCTGCTTCATGCGATGAACCAGGGGATAATCCAGTGGCGGGACTTCACGATTTTCACGCGGGGACAGACCTTGCAACCAGGCTTTGCGGGCGTGAATGGTCAGGCGGCGTACACCGGCGTCGCGCACGCGGGCGATGAAATCGGGCAGCACCGCCTCGGGCGCTTGATTATCGACGCCGATACGGCATTTCACTGTCACCTCGACCGGGCTTGCCGCGATCATCGCCGCGACACATTCCGCGACAAGTTCGGGACGCGTCATCAGAACCGCACCGAAACAGCCCGATTGCACCCGGTCGCTGGGGCAGCCGACATTCAGGTTGATCTCATCATAACCCCATTCAGCACCGATGCGCGCGGCCTCGGCCAGTTGGGCAGGGTCTGATCCGCCAAGTTGCAGCGCAACCGGATGTTCGGCAACGTCAAAATCCAAAAGCTTTGCCCGGTCGCCGTAAACCAGCGCCGGAGCGGTCACCATCTCGGTATAAAGCAGCGTGTGACGCGACAGCCGCCGATGGATGCGCCGGCACAGGCTGTCGGTCCAGTCCATCATCGGCGCGACCGAAAGCCGGGCGCAGGCGTCAAGAGAGATTACATTCGTTTCAGCCATTCTGGCACCGACCGCCGCTTGCGGCTCCGCCTTGTTTCTGATCGCGAACCGGAAAACCCGGTCAGCCGCTTGCGCCCGTTTGACAAACCCCGCGCCTATCCAGAACCTGGCTGGACCGTCGTGGCAGGGTTTCGGCTGTCAGATTGCGGTGGTACCGCCTCCCCGGCTCGAACGGGGGACCCCCAGATCCACAATCTGGTGCTCTAACCAACTGAGCTAAGGCGGCACAGGCGGCTATCTAGCCCCAGCACGGTCCCGGCGCAAGCCCGTCTTGCCGGTTTTTCGCATGCAGGTTAAGGAAAATGTTCAGATCCACAGGCCACGCGCCAGGAGAACCAGCATGAGCATCAACAGCGAAAGCGATATTGCCGCGAATCTGCAAATCGGGCCTACTGATCGCGGCATGGTCAGGATCTATGTCGAGGCCGAGGGCGTCGATCTACCGCTGGATTTCGATCCCGAAGAGGCCGAAGAGATTGCCGAAGAGCTGCTTGCTGCTGCCGAGGCTGCGCGCAGCATGGGCTCTGGTGGCAAACCGGCCAAGGGCAATGTCAAGAAGCCCCGCCGCTGATTCCCATCGGATCGGTCAGCGCCATCAGCCGGGTGGTCGAGACCCGGGCGATGTCACGTAAAAGCCGGCTGCGCCGTGCTCCGGCCAGCCGCGATTCGGGCCCCATGCGGACCAGTTCGGCCCCCCATGAGTCAGCGCGGATCAGGCCCGAGCCCTGAGGCAGCAGATCTTCGGGAAAATCGGCGTCTACCGCCCAGAAGAAGCGGTCGCAGAACTCAAGATAACCCTGCCATTTGCGGTCCGAGACAAAATCGGCACGACAGCTTTTGCATTCGACCACCCAGATTTCGCCCTTGGGCGAGACCGAGATCACATCGACCCGCAACCCGCCGGTTGGCGTGAACTCTGCCAGTGCTGCATGGCCCAACCCGGTCAGCATCCGCGCCACTCCACGCGCCAGCCGCTGCCCCGGCTGGGCGGGCAGCAGATCTGCTGTGGGGTCGGTTTGAGAGGTCATGAGCCAAACATGAACGAAACGGAAACATCTTGCAAGCGTCGTGCGCAACGGGTCCGGCACTTGCGGCAGGCTGGCCCTCGTCCTATCTAGGGGGCTGGCGGGTTTCTGCTCTTCTCGTGCGTGGCCATTTTTCTCACTGGCCTATAATTTCACCGAGGGGGCTGGCTCTGTCGGGGCCTTGGTCCCGTTATCTGGCGCCCACCTGGATATCCAGGCTTTCGGGGAAACCTGCGCTGCCACGGTTGCTGCGGTTCCCGCCACTCTCCCCCGCGCTCTCCCTTTTTTTCTGCTGGTACCCAAGAAAAAAGGGCGGCCCGCAGGCCGCCCAGAGAGAGGAGGGATCTTCTTTGCGATCAGAAGCCGTAGACCAGCGACACGCCCAGCGTGTTGTCGGTACGGATCGCGCGGTCCGAGACGTATTCGGTCTTGTAGGACACGCGGGTAGCAAAGGCGTCCGTCATCTTGAAGTTCAGACCCAACTCGTTCGTCGCCGTGTCGTTGGTGTCCGAGGTCAGATAGTCGGTGTCGTTGGTGATAAAGAACTGGTCGTTGATCTTGTGATAGAACCGCGACGACAGCAGGTAACCAACTTCGGTATCCGAGACATATTCGAAGGTACCGGTCTTCGGATCGACCGCATCGACGGACAGCACGTCCACAGCCTTGGTGTAGCGCACGCCGACGGCGGCCTGCACGCGCCATGCGGTGGTGTCGTTGTTGATCACGCGGTAACCCGGACCAACACCGAAGTAGGCGTCACGCTTCAGGCGGCCATCCAGTGCGCCAAAGTCCTGATCGCCGGCCAGGCTGACCGGATCGCTGGCCAGCGCATCGGTGGTCAGACGGCCCAGAGCAAAGGCATAGAAGCGATCGTTGAAGTTATACATCCCTTCATAGATCACGTAGGTCTTTTCGGTGTCTTTGTCGCCCGAGTTGTTTTCGCCATACTCAAGCAGCAGGCCGACCGATTGCGAGAACGGGCCCTGGTTGTGCGACAGACGGCCAGCCAGCGTAAAATCCTGGCTGTCGCTGTTGCCGGTGCGGCCGGCATAGGTCAGCGCGACCGAGCCGAACACGCCCTGACGCTGTTGCGGGGTGCCGTAGCGATAGGCGTCGGCCGAGCGGTTGAAGTCGTCGCGGACCGCTTCCTCGACGTCGTTCAGCCGTTCGTTGACCTGCGAGATGCCGGTCGCGTTAGCACCGGTTGCGATCTCGGATTGCGCGAAAGCGGGAGCCGCGAAGGCGGTGGCCAGAACAGTGGCACCAGCAAGATAAGCAAGCGTTTTCATTTTTCAGTCCTTTTTCGAACCGTTTCGTGTCCGTGGCACCGATCTTCCGGGCCACGAGCATCTCTGCTGGGACAGAGGTAAAACGCTGCTCTGAAGCGTTAAAGAGGCCCGGAGATTGCAGACTGACTCTCAAAAAAGTGAAATTTTGTGAGATTTTTAATATCGGCGGAAAATTGACCGTTTGAATTTGTGATGAAACCCTTTCTTCGAAGGGCGGTAACAAAATTTTTCGCCCCAGATCAGCCGCTAACGGCAAGTCCAATTGCTCACGAATTGTAAAGAAGCGGTAATACTTAAAGCCCGAGATGGCTTTGCCTAAAAATTGGGCAGGCGATGGCGGATTTTGCGCGCGTGAAATTGTTGCGAAAGACCCACACTGGTGGCGTAAAAGCGTGCGGGGCTTGCCACGTTCAACGCGGATCGGGTCGGGCGGCTGCCGAAGCTTTTGCGCGCTGCAGGTGAATACACTGGCGCAATCCACCGCCCGGTCCACCCTGATTGGCCATCAGCATGACGCGAATTCCGAACTGCGTGCCCGAAAAAAGAATGGTGTGAAAGACAATTAGCATAAGCACCGCGATCCATCCGCCACGTGTGGCAGAGATCAAATGGCGCAGCCCTGCTACATCCAAAACCAGCAGTAGCGTTGTGAATGCCAGCGCCAGCGCAAAGCCAATGGCGATGCTGACGATATAAAGGCGGACAAGCTGCGGCATTGAACTTCCCGGGGCATGGTGGTGTCCGGGCATTCTAATGCGGCAGTGTCTGATCGCGAAGGGAAAAACAGGCCCGCGGCAGAATGTCTCGTTCGCGGGCCGGGAATCAAAAGGCCTCGGGCCGGGCCTCGCGCGCCATGTGGTCAAGAACCGCATTGACGAACTTTGCTTCCCGCCCCTCGGCAAAAAATGCCTGAGCGACGCGGACATATTCAGTGATGACCACCTTGGGCGGGGTCTTGGGCGTCACAAGTTCGGCCCCCGCTGCCCGAAAGACCGAGCGCAGAACCGGATCGATGCGCCCGATCGGCCATTTCTCGACCAGCGCACGGTCAGTCATCTGGTCGATGCGGGTCTGCCAGGTGACCGCGTCGTCGACGATCCGGGCAAAAAGCTCTTGGTCGGCGTCATCCGAGGGGACGTCCGCGTCTTCGTTGTCGCGGCCGATACGCCAGTTCAGGAATTCGCGCTGGACGCGGTCGGCCGACTGACCGGCGGCTTCCATCTGGAAAAGTGCCTGCACGGCATAGATCCGGGCGGCCGAGGCGCGGGCCTGCCGTTCTTGCCTGTTGCCGTGCGATTTGTTGCTCGTCCCGCTCATGCGCTGCCCGGCCCGTCGATTTCACCTGCCAGTCGGATAACGTCACGGGGCGTCGCCGCTGCCTTGTCCCGCGGCGTCTGACCTTCCCAGCCGCGCTTGAGCGCGATCAGGTGCAGCGCCGCTGCCGCCGCACCGCCACCCTTGTTCTGGTCGTCCGGGTTTGCGCGGACCTCGGCCTGAGCAAAATTTTCGACTGTCAGGATGCCGTTGCCGATGCAATGGCCCTGCAACCCCAGCAGCGTCAGCCCGCGCGAGCTGTCGTTGCAGACGGTGTCGTAATGCGTCGTCTCACCCCGGATCACGCAGCCAAGCGCGACATAGCCGTCATAGAGGTTGCGGCTGGCGGCAAGCGCGATGGCAGTGGGAATTTCCAGCGCCCCGGGCACCTCGACCAGATCGACGGCAGCGCCGGCCGATTCGGCGACGCCACGCGCGCCGGCGATCAGCGCATCCGCGATCTGGCGGTAATAAGGCGCGACCACGATCAGCAGGCGCACACTGCCCTCGATCCGGGGCAGCGGCAGTTGGTAATGTTCAATGCTGGCGGCCATGACTTACTCTTCGGGAATTGGACGGGTGGAATGGATGGAAAGTCCGTAGGCGTCAAGCCCGATAGCCCTGACAGGGGCCGAATTGGTCAGCACCACCAGTTCTGACAGGCCAAGCGCAGACAGAATCTGCGCCCCAAGCCCGTATTGGCGCAGCACGTGCGAGGAAACCTCGTCCTGACGCGGCAAGCGCGGCTCAAGGTCGCGGAACAGCACTACGACGCCCCTGCCCTCTTCGGCAATGATACGCATGGCGGCGCCCAGCGTGCCCGCATTCTCGCGCCCGATTCCCAGAACATCATGCAGCGGGTCCAGCACATGCATGCGGACCGGAACCGGACCGGGTTCGCTCAGGTCGCCCTTTGTCAGCACGATATGCTCCGCGCCAGAGATCTCATCCGCAAAGATGCGCATCATCCATTCGCCGCCATGGACGGATTGCACCGCGCGCTGGCCGCGTTCGGCAATCAGGTTGTCGTGGCGGCGGCGGTAGGCGATCAGGTCGCTGATCGTGCCGATCTTCAGCCCGTGCTTCTGGGCAAAGCCGATAAGGTCCGGCAGCCGTGCCATGGTGCCGTCCTCGTTCATGATCTCGCAGATCACGCCCGAAGGGTTCAGCCCGGCCAGCCGCGAGATATCAACTGCGGCCTCGGTATGGCCTGCACGGACCAGAACACCACCGTCGCGGGCGCGCAGCGGAAAGACATGGCCGGGGGTTGCGATATCAGTCGGTCCCTTGCTGGGATCTATGGCCACCGCCACCGTATGGGCGCGGTCATGGGCCGAGATGCCGGTCGTCACGCCCTCGCGCGCTTCGATCGACATGGTAAAGGCGGTCTCGTGCCGGCTGGAGTTCTTGGGGCTCATCAGTGTCAGCCCCAATGCGTCGATGCGCCCGGCGGTCAGTGCCAGACAGATCAGGCCGCGGCCATGTGTGGCCATGAAGTTGATCGCCTCGGGCGTGGCCATCTGGGCGGGGATGATCAGGTCGCCCTCGTTCTCGCGGTCCTCGTGATCGACCAGGATGAACATGCGGCCGTTGCGGGCCTCATTGATGATCTCTTCGGTGGGAGAGATCGCATCGGACCAGTCGATCTCGACCGGGCCAGGCTTGTCATATTGCATCCGCCGCTCCTGCAAAGAACTTCTGGCCGGTGACGAAAGCCGCCAGCCCTCCTGCCATCATGATTTCGCGCTCATGGTCGGTCTCTCCGATCATCAGCACCGCGTCGCCCGGCAGGCCCTGCGCGCGCAGCCAATCCTTCATCCGCTCGCGCATGGCTGACCAGCTTGCGCCAAATTGCGGCAGCGCCAGCGCCGAGACTGCGCCGATCTGCTTGGCAACCGGCTGAGGCGCCAGGCCCGGCCCGTATCCCAGATGTGCGGCGGCGGCGCTTTCGCAGATGCGCTGGCGCTTGGCCGGGAGAACCGGGCGGTCGCTGCGAAACGCCCCCAGCGCATTCGTCGAATAAAGAAAGGCCACCAGATCGCGGCCTGTCGTTGCCCGGACGCCCGCATAGGTGCGGTAGTCAAGCCCCAGCTCTTTGGCCCGGCGCAGTTGCAGGCGCACCACTTCGACCGGCAGGCGCGCGCCCAAAAGCTCGCGCCGTGCCACGCTCCAGCAATGGGCACGAAAGCCGCTGCCAGAGCCGGGGCCGCGATTGTGGCCGATGCCTGCCATCAGCCCGCCTCGGCCAGCCGCGCCACATAGCGCGCCAGAGTGTCGATTTCGAGGTTCACCTGATCGCCGACTTTTGCCGTGCCCCAGGTCGTCACCGCCTGAGTATGGGGGATAAGGTTGATGCCGAAAAGTTCGCCTTCGACCTCATTGACGGTCAAAGATGTGCCGTTCAGCGCCACTGACCCCTTGGGAGCAATGAAACGCGCCAGCTCTTTCGGGGCGCGCAGGGTGATGCGGGTGCTGTCGCCCTCGGTGCGCATCTCTTCGATCAATGCGACGCCGTCGACATGGCCCGAGACGATATGCCCGCCAAGTTCATCCCCGACCCGCAGCGCACGTTCAAGGTTCAGCCGCTTGCCGCGCGCCCAGCCGTTCGCGCCGATATTGGTCTTTGAGATCGTCTCGGCCGAGATATCGACGTCAAACCAGTCCGCACCCTTTTCGATCACGGTCAGGCAGATGCCGTCGCAGGCAATCGAGGCCCCCAGATCGACCCCCGACATATCGTAACGGCACGAGATCCGCGCCCGCATGTCACCGCGCATCTCGACGCTGGAAACCTCGCCGATATCGGTGATGATGCCGGTAAACATGCGCATACCCCTTTTGCTTTTCAGGCTGAGAACTAGAACTTCGGGGGCGCTACTGCAAGCAAACGTGAAGCTGTGGCGCAACGTTCATCAGTTAATAAATCGTAAAAACCCGTGACAGGCTGTGAAAATTGGGGCAATCAGGTGTAGACATGACTTCGGTGGCCGGACGCTGCCTGTAGCGAATAGCCATGACGCCGGTGGCAGGGCGCCGCCTGTAGCGAAACGCCCGCTCAATTTTGCTCATCACTGACGCCAGATCCACCGAATGCTGAAAGCCAAGACGGAAACGCCTTCATCCGATCCCGCACCATTGGTGCCGGAGATCCAGAACCACCCCCGACGCAAAGCCGGTGGCGCGGTGCGCGCGGCCACGGCTGCGCTGTCGGTGGTGGGTGCCAGTGCGGCTTTACCTGCCACCAAGCGGGTCTTTCTGATGCTTCAGGGGCCGCATGGCCCGTTCTTTGATCGGGTGGGCCTGCTGCTGCGCGCTACCGGGGCGCAGGTCTGGCGCGTGGGCTTTAACGCAGGCGATGAGTTCTTTTGGTCGGACAAGCCGCGGTTCATCCGTCATGCCTCAGGTCCCGAGGACTGGCCCGAGCATCTGGAACAGATCATCAGCGAGAAGGGCGTGACCGACATCGTGCTTTATGGCGATGTCCGTCCGATCCATGCCGTTGCGCGCGAGGCTGCGCAGCGCCACGATCTGGTGCTGCATGTTTTCGAAGAAGGTTATCTGCGCCCGTTCTGGATCACCTATGAACGCGGCGGCTCGAACGGGCATTCGGCGCTGATGCGCATCCCCGTGCGCGAGATGCGCAATGCTCTGCGCAATCGCATGAATGAGATGAACCGCCCCCCGGCGCGCTGGGGCGATATGCGTCAGCACAAATTCTATGGCGCGCTTTACCATTTCCTCGTGCTGGCGGCGAACCGGCGTTATCCCGGTTATCGCACCCATCGCCAGATCGGCGTGTTCCAGGAGTTCCGGCTGAACCTGCGCCGCTTTCTGCTGACGCCCTTTGACACATTGGCGCAGATGCGCGAGACGCGCTCAGTTCGTCGCGGCGGCTTTCCTTATGTTCTGGTACTCATGCAGCTTGAGCATGATTCGAACTTTGTCGCTCATTCGCCCTATCAGCGCATGTCCGAATTTACTGATGAGGTGCTGACGGAATTCGCCCGCTCGGCCCCGCGTCATCATCACATCGTCTTCAAGGCGCATCCGCTTGAAGATGGGCGCGGCGGCGTCCGCCGGGCGATCCTGGACAGGGCGCGGATGCTGGGAATCGAAGAGCGGGTCCATTTCGTGCGGGGCGGCAAGCTTGCGCGCCTGCTTAATCAGGCGCGGGCAGCGGTGACCGTGAACTCGACCGCGGCGCAGCAGGCCCTGTGGCGCGGTCTGCCGGTCAAGGCGATGGGACAGGCGGTCTTTGGCAAGCCGGGTCTTGTTTCGGACCAGAGCCTTGCCGAGTTCCTTAGCGATCCGCGCCCGCCGCATGCCCTTTCCTATCGTCGTTATCGCGACTTTCTGCTGGAAAGCAGCCAGGTGCCCGGCGGGTTCTATGCCTCGCATTCGCGGGCTCATGCGCTGCGGCTGGTCGTTGATATGATGTTGGCGCCCGAGGATCCTTATCAGGCACTTTTTGCCGGCCGGGGCAAATATCGGCAACAAATGGGCGTTAGCGACGACTAGATTGCCAAGAATTATGGAAAACCCGGACATGCTGCGCTAACGTGCGGCAAAACAAGCATTGCGATCCGGGAATCGCGCGAGAGGACAGGAGTAACAGTTTGACGCAAGCAGGTTTTTCGCGCTTTGGATCCGGCGCGCTCGGTGGCCGGAGACAGTCCCTTGCCGC
Organism: Paracoccus sp. J56; assembly: GCF_019633685.1. NCBI lineage: Bacteria > Pseudomonadati > Pseudomonadota > Alphaproteobacteria > Rhodobacterales > Paracoccaceae > Paracoccus > Paracoccus sp. J56. Next base: position 36,685 of record NZ_JAFL01000004.1, on the reverse strand, counting down.
CCGCATGGCCCAGGTTGCCCTGGTGGGGGCAATGCTTCTGGTCTCGGCCTGCGGACTGCCCCGTTCGGGCCCGACCAAGGGCGAGATCCTTTCGGGTTCGGTGGAAAAAGGCGGCAGCACCCATATCATCAATGTCGATAACCGGGTGAACCGTGCTGCGAACTTTACCCCCGCCTATGGTTTCTCGGCCGATTTCCGCGCCGCCGGCACCGTCGGTGCCGATGAAATCCGCCCCGGCGACGTGCTGGGCCTGTCGATCTGGGAAAACGTCGATGACGGGCTGCTGGCCTCGATGGGACAAAGCTCGACCCAGCTGACCGAACTTCAGGTGGACAGCCAGGGCTATATCTTTGTGCCCTATGCGGGCCGGGTTCGTGCCGCTGGTAACAGCCCCGAGGAGCTGCGTCGCCTTATCACCCAAAAGCTGGAAACCCAGACCCCCGACCCGCAGGTTATGGTAACCCGCGTGGCCGGTGACGGCGCGACCGTCTCGGTCATGGGCAAGGTGAACGCGCAAGGCGTCTATCCGATCGAGCGTCCGACCCGTACCTTGTCTTCGATGTTGTCGCGGGCTGGCGGTGTCGCGATCGAGCCGGAAATTGCCGTGGTAACCGTCAAACGTGGCAACTCCAGCGGCAAGGTCTGGCTGCGCGATCTGTATTCAAACGCCCGCAACGATATCGCGCTGCGCCCCGGCGACGTGATCCTGGTCGAAGAGGACCAGCGCAGCTTTACCGCGCTTGGGGCGCTTGGCGGCCAGACCAAGGTGCCGCTTGGCAATGAACAGATCAGCGCGATCGAAGCGGTGGCCATGGTCGGCGGACTTAGCACCCAGCTTGCCGATCCCAAGGGCGTGTTCATCCTGCGCGATGAGCCGCAATCGGTGGCGCGCGCCGTGCTGGGCCGCAACGACATCTATGGCACCCAGCGATTCGCCTATGTTCTGGACCTGACCAAGCCGGACGGCATGTTCCTGGCTCGTGACTTTGTCATCCGCGATGGCGACACTGTCTATGTGACTGAGGCCCCGTTCGTCCAATGGCGCAAGACCCTGCAATCGATCCTTGGCACTGCGACCGAGGTCGGCAGCGTCGACAACGCCTTCAACTAGGTCGAATGGTGCAGACTGATAAAGCCGCCGGGGGGTCTCGGCGGCTTTTCATATGTAACGGCGGTTTTCTTACCCGCCCGCGACTTCGTCGTATTCTTGCCCTTGCCGGATGGTCGGTGCGGGTCGGGATGCCGGGACGCAGTGATTACGTAGGCATCTGGGGCGACAGTCCGACTGCATGGCGCGGCAAGGCGCTGGCCGGTCGGACTGGTGCCCGGCTGGTGCGCGTCGAAGACGCGTTCCTTCGCTCAGTCCTGCCCGGGCGGGCGCGGGGCACAGTGGCGCGGCGCGGCCCCGTTGGTCTGATGATCGACCCTATCGGGTTGCATTTTGATCCCCGTGCGCCGTCGCTTATCGAAACTCTGGTCCATGCGCCTGAAACGCAGGCGCAGCTTGATCGCGCCCGTCAGGGGATCGAGCGGCTGATTGCGGCTGATCTGTCGAAATACAATGCCCATCTGCCCGCTGTTGCGCCGCCGACCCCCGGCTATGTTCTGGTGATCGACCAGACGCGCGGCGATGCCTCACTGATGGGGGCGACGCGGGATGATTTCCTGCGGATGCTTCAGGCGGCGCGGGATGAAAATCCAGGCCAGCCTGTCGTCATTCGTAGCCACCCCGAGACAGCGCGGGGTCTGCGTCCCGGCCACTTTACCCCGCAGGACCTGCGTCCGGGGGATGAGTTCTGCGATAGCCCGGTCTCTCCCTGGGCGCTATTGCGCGGTGCGGCGGGGGTCTATGTCCTGTCTTCGCAGCTGGGGTATGAAGCTATGCTTGCCGGCCACAGGCCGCGGGTCTTTGGCCAGCCGTTCTATGCCGGTTGGGGCTTGTCCGAGGATCAGCATCCCGTCCCGCGCCGCCGCCCTGCCAGTATCGAACAGCTCTTTGCCGCCAGTCATCTGCTTGCCCCGGTCTGGTATGATCCCTGCCGGGACCGGCTGACCGATTTTGAGGGCGCGATGGACCAGATCGAGGCCGAGGCCCGGGCATGGCGTCAGGATCATGACGGGCATCTGGCCTATGGTATGCGGCTGTGGAAGCGGCCCTTTATGGCGCGCTTTTTTGGCAGCGGCCGGGGGGTGCGGTTCAGCGACAAGCCGGGGCCACAGGTCACCATGGCCTGGGCCAATCGCGCGGACGAGACACCCGGCGCGCTGCGGGTCGAGGATGGGTTTCTGCGCTCGCGCGGTTTGGGTGCGGCGCTGGTTCCGCCGCTGTCGCTGGTCGCTGACGATCTTGGCATCTATTACGATCCCAGCCGCGAAAGCCGGTTTGAGCGGCTGATGGCCCAGCCCCTGCCCCCCGGTGGGCGCGAGCGGGCGTCGCGACTGGCGCGGCAGCTGACCAGGGCCGGGATCACCAAATACAATCTGACCGGACAGCTGCCTGATCTGCCCCCCGGACGCCGCATCCTTGTGCCCGGACAGGTCGAGGATGACGCCTCGATCCGTCTCGGCGCGGGCGAGGTGCGCAGCAATCTTGCCCTGCTGCAATGGGTGCGGGCCGAGAACCCCGATGCCGTGCTGATCTATAAGCCCCATCCCGATGTCGAGGCTGGCCTGCGCCCCGGGCTGATCCCCGCGGCTGTGCTTGATGCGTTAGCCGATGTCGTTGCCCACGGTGCTCCGGCGGATGCGCTGCTGGGCAAGGTTGATGAGGTCTGGACCATGACCTCAACCCTTGGCTTCGAGGCACTGTTGCGCGGCGTTCCGGTCACGACGCTGGGCGCACCCTTCTATGCAGGCTGGGGTCTGACCCGCGATCTGGGGCCGGTTCCCGCCCGCCGGCAGGTGCGGGCCGATCTTGAGCAACTGATCTATTGCGCGCTGATCGCCTATCCGCGCTATTTCGATCCGGTCAGCCGCCTGCCCTGCCCGCCCGAAGTCGCGGTTGAGCGGCTTTCGAACCCGACATTCGTATCGGGCGGTCCAGCCTTGCGCTGGCTTGCCAAGGCGCAGGGTGTACTTTCCAGCTATGCCTGGTTGTGGCGGCGCTAGTCGCGCAGCCAGCGATGCATAAGATCAGGGCCGATGCGCCGGGTCTCAGCCAGGTGAAAGCGTGGGGCATCGGCCAGGTGATCCAGCGCAAGGGCTCCGATCCCGCTGCGTGCATCACCGCCCAGAACGACCCCGGCGCTATAACCGATCAGCTGATCAACCAGTCCGGCGCGCAGCAGGCTGGCGGCCAGCACCCCGCCCCCCTCGCAAAAGATCCGCGTCAGGCCACGGCCTCCAAGCTCGGCCATAAAGCCCTCAGGTGCGCCCGAAACCTGCCATAGCGGCCCATGTTCGGCCCCCTCCGGCGGCAGTTCGGGCAAGGGGCGAGACGAGACGACGACCCGCACCGGCTGGCGCACCGCGCCAAAGCCGCGCACGTTCAGACCGGGCCGGTCAGTGCGGGCGGTTTCGCCCCCGACCATCACCGCGTCATGCGCAAGACGCAGCGCATGGACATGGCGACGTGAATCGGGACCGGTGATCCATTGGCTTTCACCCGAGGCGGTGGCGATGCGACCATCGAAACTGACGGCCAGTTTCAGGGTCAGCATGGGCCGGCCAAGCTGGATGCGGTTTAAAAACCCCCGCTGCAACTCGCGTGCCTCGGCCTCGCACACATCTTCGGTCACAGTGATGCCCGCCTCACGCAGCATGGCATGGCCGCGCCCGGCGACGCGTGGATCTGGGTCTGTCAGCGCCGAGACGACGCGGCTTACCCCTGCCCGGATCAGCGCCTCGGCACAAGGAGGGGTTTTGCCGTGATGGGCGCAGGGCTCAAGCGTGACATAGGCCGTGGCGCCACGCGCGGCCTCGCCCGCCTGCATCAGCGCCCTGACTTCGGCATGGGGGCGCCCGCCGGGCTGAGTCCAGCCGCGCCCGACGATGACACCGTCGCGCACCAGCACGCAGCCGACGGCAGGATTAGGCCAGACATTGCCAAGCCCGCGCCGCGCCAGCGCCAGCGCGTGCCGCATGTGGCGCAGGTCGTTCACTCTTCGACCGCTTGCGGCCGCAATTCGGACACGAATTTGTCGAAATCGTCCGCTGCCTGGAAGTTTTTGTAAACGCTGGCGAAACGGACATAGGCGACGGTGTCGATCCGGGCCAGAGTCTCCATCACGATCTCGCCTATGACCTTCGAGGGAATGTCGGTGTCGCCAAGGCTTTCCAGCCGTCGCACGATGCCCGAAATCATCTGGTCGATACGCTCCGGCTCAATCGGGCGTTTCTGCATGGCGATGCGGATCGAACGCTCAAGCTTGCTGCGGTCGAAATCCTCGCGCCGGCCGTTTGATTTGACGACCACCAGATCGCGCAGCTGCACCCGTTCATAGGTGGTAAACCGCCCGCCGCAGGCCGGACAAAAGCGGCGGCGGCGGATGGCCACGTTGTCTTCGGCAGGACGCGAATCCTTGACCTGCGTATCGACATTTCCACAGAAAGGACAGCGCATCCCTTGTTCCCCCAAAGCCCCGGACCCCAGTCAGTATAGGCAAGCCCAAACCACTTGGGTAGCCCATTGATCATCATACCAGATAGGGGATGGATCTGTGGCTGGTTGACGCTGCGGCAATCGGGTCTGGCCCGGGAGCGGGACGGGAATTTGCGCTGATATCTCGACAGGCTTGCGGGCGCGTGCAACATTTCCCCCACTATCGGCCGCCAGAAGGGGGCCGATCAATGCGGAGGAACCCAATGAAAAAAACCAACCAGATCGACCGGCGCGCCTTTCTGACCCGCGCCACGGTTGGCGGTACAGTGGCAGCGACCGGGGCCGCTTTGGCTGCGCCCGCCATCGCGCAGGAAATGCCCGAGGTGAAATGGCGTCTGACCTCGGCCTTTCCCAAGTCGCTGGACACGATCTATGGCGGCGCCGAAGTGCTGTCGAAATATCTGTCCGAGGCGACGGGCGGCAAATTCCAGCTGCAGGTCTTTGCGGGTGGCGAGATCGTCCCGGGCCTTCAGGCACAGGATGCTGTGACCGACGGCACGGTCGAGGCCTGCCATTCGGTCGGCTATTACAGCTGGGGCAAGGACCCGACCTTTGCGTTGGGATCTGCGGTGCCTTTTGCGCTGTCGGCGCGGGCGATGAACGCCTGGCAATACCACGGCGGTGGCATTGATCTTTATAATGAATTCCTTGCCACGCATAATATTTTCGGCCTGCCGGGCGGCAACACCGGCGCGCAGATGGGCGGCTGGTTCCGCAAAGAAATCGCCTCGGTGGACGATCTCAAGGGGCTCAAGATCCGGGTCGGCGGCTTTGCCGGCAAGGTGCTTGAGCGGCTGGGTGCCGTGCCTCAGCAGATCGCTGGCGGCGACATTTACCCGGCGCTGGAAAAGGGCACCATCGACGCCTCGGAATGGGTCGGCCCCTATGACGACCTCAAGCTCGGCTTCTATAAGGTCGCGCCCTATTACTACTACCCCGGCTGGTGGGAAGGCGGCCCGACCGTCCATTTCTTCTTCAGCAAAGAGAAATACGAATCGCTGCCCGACAACTACAAGTCGCTGCTGCGTACGGCATGTCAGGCGGTCGATGCCGACATGCTGCAAAAATACGACCACCTGAACCCTGTTGCGCTAAAAGAACTGGTCGCTTCGGGTGCTCAGCTGCGTTCGTTCAGCGCCGAGATTCTGGACGCCTGCTATAAGGCCGCGAACGAAGTCTATGCCGAGCTTGAGGCATCGAACGCGCCGTTCAAGAAAATCTGGGATTCGCTCAAGGTCGCCCGCGCGGACTGGTACCTGTATAACCAGACCTCGGAATATACCTACGACACCTTCATGATGATCCAGCAGCGTAACGGCACGCTCTGAGCCATCTTCAGACCGACAAGATGGGCCGCTGCGAGTATATCGCGGCGGCCCTTTTCTGTGGCGGCACTCATGAAAAAGGCGGCCCGGAGGCCGCCTTTGCTATCAGTTGCCCTGAGGCTGCGCTGGTGCGGTCAGACCGGGTGGCGGGCCCGACAGCGGTCCACCCAGCCCGTCCGCCGGCGCAGCGGGGGCGGCAGCTTCGGGCGCTGGCGTTTCCGGTGCAGGGCTGGTGCTCGCGCCGAAATCCGGTGCCCCGCCAAGACCGCCCGGCCCATCCAGCGAGGGGGCAGCGGGCGCGGTCGTGCCTTGCTGGCCAAAGGGATCTCCTCCCCCAAGCCCGCCAAAGCCGCCAAGGCCCCCCAACTCGCCGCCGCCCGAGGGGATCTCGATACGGACGTTCGAGGTGTCGATCGGCGCGCCTTTGTAATGCATGACCAGCCCGGGGAAGATCATCACGATCGCCACCATGACCAGCTGGATACAGACATAGGGCACCGCGCCCCAATAGATCTGCCCGGTGGTCACTGGCTGCATCGTCCGCCCCGTCACCTTGTCCTGATAGGGTGCCCGCGGTGCGACCGATCGCAGGAAGAACAGCGCAAAGCCAAAGGGTGGATGCATAAAGCTGGTCTGCATGTTCACGCCCAGCAGGACGCCGAACCAGATCAGGTCGATGCCCATGGCCTCGGCCGCGGGGGCAAGCAGCGGCACGATGATGAAGGCCAGTTCGAAGAAGTCCAGAAAGAACGCCAGCAGAAAGACCAGCAGCGACACCGCGATCAGGAAGCCGTACTCGCCCCCGGGCAGCGAGGTCAGCAGATGTTCGACCCACAGATGCCCGTTCACGCCATAGAAGGTCAGCGAGAACACCCGCGCCCCGATCAGGATGAACATGACAAAAGCCGACAACCGCGTCGTGGCCAGCAGCGCCTGTCGGATCACGTCATAGTTCAGCCGGTTCTTGATCCCGGCAAGGAACAGCGCGCCGACCGCGCCCATCGCACCCCCTTCAGAGGGCGTGGCGATGCCCAGAAAGATCGTGCCCAGCACCAGAAAGATCAGTGCCATTGGCGGGATCAGCACGATGATGACCTGTTGCGCAAGGCGCGACATCAGGTTGGTGTTCATCGCCCGGTCCAAAAGCGCCAGCACATAGATCACGATCACCGCCAGAGCCGGAGCCAGGATGTCGGCATCGCGTCCCTGCGTCGGGTAAAGCCAGCGGAATGCAAGCCACGCCATCCCAAGCGTCAGTGCCAGCGCCACCAGCAGCGAGGTAACGCCCGAGCCAAGCGTCCGCGCCTCTTTCGGCAGGGCCGGCAGGCTGTTCGGGCGGATGATCGACATGACAAAGATGTAAAGGATGTAGATCCCGGTCAGCACCAGGCCGGGGATCAGCGCGCCCTTGTACATGTCACCGACCGACCGGCCAAGCTGGTCGGCAAGCACGATCAGCACCAGCGACGGCGGGATGATCTGCGCCAGCGTACCGGCTGCGGCGATGGTGCCGGCAGAGATGCTGCGATCATAGCCATAGCGCAGCATGATCGGCAGCGAGATCAGCCCCATGGCAATGACCGATGCAGCAACAACCCCGGTCGTCGCAGCAAGAAGCGCGCCGACAATGATGACCGCATAGGCCAGACCACCCCGGATCGGACCGAAAAGCTGACCGATGGTGTCAAGCAGGTCTTCGGCCATGCCGGATTTCTCCAGCACGATGCCCATGAAGGTAAAGAATGGAATGGCAAGCAATGTCTCGTTTGACAGTACCCCCCATAACCTTTCTGGCATGGCGTTCAGCAGGGGCCAGCTAAGGTTGATACTACCGCCCGACAGCGGAGCGAGCTCGACCCCGATGACAAAGAACAGCAGCCCGTTTGCCGCCAGCGCGAACGCGACCGGATAGCCAAAGAGCAGAAAGAGCACCAGCGAGGCGAACATGATCGGCGCCATGTTCTGCGCGATGAAGACCATCATTTGCGGCTGTCTCCGTCCTCGGTGTCCTGTTCCAGTACGGCCTGCATCTCGCGCGCCATCATCTCGCTTTCCACGGCCGCGGCCTCATGGGCCGAGACGAAGGGGGTGGGGTCTTCGATGACGCCACGCATGACGGCGATCTTTTTGATGATCTCGGAAATGCCCTGAAAGAACAGCATGATAAAGGCGATGAGCAACATCATCTTGGCAGGCCACAGCACCAGCCCCCCAGCGTTGTTCGAGACCTCGCCCCGCGCATAAGAGCGCATCACCCAAGGGTAGAGATACCAGATCATCAGCGTGACAAAGGGCATCAGAAACAGGACATGCCCGATCAGGTCGATCCAGTGCTGACGGCGTCGGCTCCACATCCCGTAGATGATGTCGATGCGGATATGCTCGTTCTCTTTGAGCGTATACGCCGCCGCGCCAAGGAACGCGGCCCCAAAGAGGTACCATTGCAGTTCAAGCCAGGCGTTGGACGAGGTGTTCAGCACCTTGCGGACGACAGCATTCCCGGCGCTGACCAGAACGGCGACCAGGATCATCCAGCTCATGCCGCGGCCGATGATCGAGTTGATGCGGTCTATGCCGCGCGACAGGCCCAGCAGGGCACCCATATGAAAACCTCCCTCGTTCAATGGCAGCCCATGCGTGACGGGCCCCGGATTGTCCCTGACTTTCTCATGTGGCGGTCTGGTATGAGTGAACCGCAGGTATGCGTCAAGAAAAAGGCGACGCGCGGGGGTTCAGGCCAGCGCAACCATTGCGACAAGGCCCGCCGCCTCACCGATCTGCTGCATTGCGCCCAGGACGTCGCCGGTCTGGCCGCCAAGTCTGCGCATCGCCCATCGCGCAAGCCACAGCTGCGCCAGCGCAACCGCCGCGATCAGGACAAGCCAGGCGGGCACCGGACTGGGCAAGGCAAGCGCGGGCAGGATGAGCGACGCACCGCCAAGGATCATCGCCGCCCGGATTGTCCCTTTCCCGGGCCGTCCTGCGGCATGGCCCAACCCATCAAGGCGCGCGGCAGGCATCAGCCCCAGCCCCGCGGCCATCCCGGCGCGGGATGCTGCGCCCAGCCCGACCACCGCCGCTGCCGCGGTCCATGGTTCGGGCATGAGCGCTGCGATGGCAAAGACGCGCAGCCCGACGGTTACGATCAGCGCCAGCACGCCATAGCTGCCAACACGGGAATCGCGCATGATTTCAAGCCGTCTTTCCCGGTCTGCGCCCCCGCTGCCATCCGCGCAATCGGCCAGGCCGTCTTCGTGCAACCCTCCGGTTACAAGCATGACCGTGCCGATGGCAAGCAGCGCGGCGATGCCCCCCGGCAGCCCGGCAAGTGCCGCCAGGCCCAGCACGGCCGCCGCGATCAGGCCGACCACCAGCCCGACCAGCGGAAATGCCCAGGCGGCCTGGGCAAGTGTCGGAGGCGCGGCAGGCAGAAACCGTCCCACCGGCAGGCGGGTCAGCCAGACAAGCGCCAGCGCCGCCTCGGTCAGGCGCCTAGCCAATCCCGGCCTCGGCGAAAGTGGCCATACCGTTGTGGCATTCCAGCGCCGCGCGCAGAACCATCAGCGCCACGGCTGCGCCCGACCCCTCGCCCAGCCGCATGTCAAGCGTCACCACCGGCTTTTTGCCAAGGACGGCGATCAGCCGGCGATGCCCCGGCTCGGCGCTTTCATGGCCGATCAGGCAGTGATCCAGCGCATTGCGGTCGTTCACCATCAGGACCCCGGCAGCCGCCGAGCAGATAAAGCCGTCAAGGATCACCGGAATGCCCAGTTCGCGCGCCCGAATCACCGCGCCACATATTGCCGCCTGTTCGCGCCCGCCATATGAGCCAAGGATCGAGGCCGAGGTTGCCGCGCCCTTGTGACGTTTCAGCCCGGTCTCGACAGCCCGCAGCTTGTTGGCCATGACCCCGTCATCGGCACCGGTGCCCGGTCCGACCCAATCCTCGGCCGTGCCACCAAAGGTTGCTGCTGCCAGCGCCGCCGCGACGGTCGAATTGCCGATCCCCATTTCGCCAAGCAGGATGACATCGGCTTCGGGGTCAATGGCGTTCTTGCCGGTCTGGATGGCGGTGATCAGATCCTCGGTCTCCATCGCCATGCCTTGGGTGAAATCAGCGGTGGGACGGTCAAGCTCCAGCGCGATCACCTGCAGATCGGCGCCCGCCAGCCGGCAAAGCTGGTTGATCGCCGCGCCGCCGTTGCGGAAATTCCCGACCATCTGGGCGGTGACCTCGACCGGGAAAGGGTTCACGCCCTGATTGGTCACGCCATGATTGCCGGCAAAGACCAGTGCCTGCGCGCGGTCGATCACAGGCCGATCCGTACCCTGCCAGCCTGCCATGAAGACCGCCAGCTCTTCTAACCGGCCCAGCGATCCCGGCGGCTTTGTCAGCTGATCCTGACGGTCACGGGCGGCAGCGGCGGCGGTCTCGTCGAACTGTTTCACTATATCCCTCATTGCGATTTCAGGCACAGCGGCAGGCCGCTGACGGCCATCCAGACTTCGTCCGCAACGCGCGCGATTGCCTGATTCATCCAGCCATGCTCATCCCGGAAGCGGCGGGCAAGCGGATTTTCGGGCACGATGCCAAGGCCCAGCTCATTTGTCACCAGCACCACCGGGCTGTGCTGGGTGCCAAGCGTCTGACAAAGCGCGTTTACATGTGGGCCGGGATCACCCTCGGCCATCATGTTCGACAGCCACAGCGTCAGGCAATCGACCAGCCGCACCCCCTGCCCGTCGGTACGCGCAAGCGCACCGGCAAGGTCGCACGGCTCTTCGACCGTTTGCCAGCCGGGACCACGCTGGTCGCGGTGACGGGCGATACGGGCGGTCATCTCGTCATCCCATGCCTCGGCTGTGGCGATATAGATCCGCGGGCCGGGCTGGCGGGCGGCAAGGGATTCGGCCAGCGCCGACTTTCCCGACCGGGCACCGCCCGTAACCATGGTGATGCGTGTATCAGAACTCATGCCCTTGTTGTTTCACATGGCCTGACGTTGCGAAAGCCGGAAATCGCTCTTGCTGTCTTACAGCTTTTGGGCACTATTTCTCTAATCATCACGGCCGAGCCGGCAAGCAGCCGCGCCGCAAGATATCAGAGAGGTGCCCTATGACCCGTCTGTTCCTCACTACCGCACTGGTTGCAGGGCTTGCCCTGCCCGCTTTTGCCGTCCAGCCCGCCGAAGGTGAAAAGCTGGCCGAGAATCAGAGCTATACCTTCTGGCTGCTGGACGCGATCAAGACGACCGACCCGCAGAAGAACACCGATGTCGAAGGTTCGGATGTCCTGCGTCAGCTGTTCGAGGGGCTGATGAACGAGGACGGCCATGGCGCCCCTGTACCCGGTGTGGCGACGGGTTTTGATCTGTCCGAGGACAAGCTGACCTATACGTTCCACCTGCGCCCCGAGGCGAAATGGTCAAACGGCGATCCGGTCACGGCGCATGATTTCGTCTATGCCTGGCGGCGGCTGGCCGATCCGGCGACCGCAGCGGAATACGCGTGGTACATGGAGCTGATGAACGTCGAAAACGCCACCGCCATCGTCAAGGGCGAGAAAAAGCCCGACGAACTGGGCGTCAAGGCCGTCGATGACCACACGCTTGAGGTGCGGCTGACCACCCCCACCCCCTATTTTCCGAAAATGGTCACGCATCCCTCGACCTTCCCGGTCAACCAGAAGGTGGTCGAGGCCGGGGGCGACAACTGGACGCAGCCGGGCAAGCTGGTCGGCAACGGCGCTTTCGTGCTGAAAAGCCATGACCTCGGCGTGCAGATCAGCATGGACAAGAACCCCGAATACTGGGACGCCGCCAATGTCGTCATGGAGCATATCAAGGGCCTGACGGTGAATGACAACAACGTAGCACTGACCCGCTATCAGGCGGGTGAGCTGGACCGGGTGCAGATCCCTGCCGGTCAGTATCCCCGGCTTAAGGAACAGTTCCCCGATCAGGCGACCTCGATCCCCTTTTCCTGCACCTACGGCTATCTGATGAATGTGGGCGAGAAAGGCCCCGAGGCGCTCAAGGACGCGCGGGTGCGCAAGGCGCTGAGTTATGCCATGCAGCGTGATGTGGTGGTGAACCAGATCCTGCAGGGCGGCCAGAAGCCCGCCTATAACTGGACCCATTGGGCGATCGAAGGCTTTCAGATGCCGCAGATTGACTACGCCTCGTGGTCGCAGGCCGAGCGGCTGGAAAAGGCCAAGGCGCTGCTTGCCGAGGCGGGCTATGGGCCGGACAAGCCGCTAAAGCTGACACTGCAGTACAACACCGACGAAAGCCACAAGAGGATCGCCGTTGCCGCCCAGCAGTTCTATAAACCGCTTGGCATCGAGCTGACGCTGAACAACGTCGAATGGAAGGTACATACCGACCGGATGCAATCGGGCGATTTCCAGATGGCCCGCTATGCGTGGTGCGCCGATTTCAACGAGGCCTCGACCTTCCTCGACTTTTTCCGTTCGACCGGGATGAACTACGGCGGCTATTCGAACCCCGAGTTCGACAAGGTGATGGATCAGTCCAAGACCTCTGAGGACCCCAACCAGCAATATACCGCGGCCGAGCAGATCCTGGCCGAGGACATGCCGCTGGTCCCGATCTATCACTATGCCAAGGTTGATATGATCCGCGATGACATCAAGGGCCTGCCGACCATGAACGTGATGAACAACTGGTACGCCAGGAACATCTATCGCATCCAGAAATAAGCCATGGAGGCGACCGCCCGCACCCGGCCCTGATCCTGTCCGGCACCTGAATTCGGGAACCTGCACATGTTTGGCTTTATCTTGCGGCGGCTCGCGGTCGCCATCCCGACGCTGCTTTTGCTGATCGTCGTTTCGTTCCTGCTGATGTATGCCGCGCCAGGCGGTCCCTTCACGCAGGAACGCGCCCTGCCGCCGCAAGTGCTGGCCAACCTGAATGCCAAATACGGGCTTGATCAGCCGCTGTGGCGGCAGATCGTGGGCTATGTCTGGGGCATTGTCGCACATTTCGACTTCGGCCCCAGCTTTGTCTATCCCGACCGTTCGGTGAACCAGATCATCGCCGCTGGTTTTCCGGTGACGCTGACCTATGGCGGCATCGCCTTTGCCGTTGCGGTGGCGGTGGGCATCAGCCTTGGCGTGGCGGCGGCGATCCGGCAGAACTCCTGGCTTGATCACCTTGCGGTCGGTATCTCGATCGGCGCGCAGGTGTTGCCGAACTTCGTCATGGCGCCTTTGCTGGTGCTGGTCTTTACGCTGTGGCTTGGCTGGCTGCCGGGCGGAGGCTGGGGCGGTCCCACCTATTGGATCATGCCGGTCGTGGCGCTGTCGACCAGCTTCATGGCCTCTATTGCCCGTATCACCCGCAGTTCGATGCTGGAGGTACTGGGTTCAAACCATATCCGCACCGCGCGTGCCAAGGGCCTGCCCGAACGCGCGGTGATCCTGCGCCATGCGCTCCGCCCCGCGTTGTTGCCGGTCATCAGCTATCTTGGCCCGGCCTTTGTCACCATGATCACCGGTTCGGTGGTGATCGACATGTATTTCTCGACCGGAGGCATCGGCCGCAGCTTTGTCGATTCGGCGCTGAACCGCGACTATGCGGTGATGATGGGAATCACCATTCTTGTCGGTGCGCTGACCATTTTCTTCAGCCTCGTGGTCGATGTGCTTTACGCCTGGATCGACCCCAAGATCCGGTATTGAGCCATGATTGACAGCCAGAAAATGCAGTCACTGGCCACGCGCCTGGCCCAGCCCGAGGTCAAGGGCCGCAGCCCATGGGCTGACGCGCGCCGCCGCTTTCGCCGCAACAAGGCCGCCATGGTCAGCCTGCTGGTGCTGATCCTTGTCGGGCTGTTTGCCCTGTTTGGTAATCATATAGCTGCATGGTCGAACGAAGAGATGGACTTTTCGATCATGGGTCAGGCTGCGCAGCTTGGCGCGCCCAGCCTTGAAAACGGGCATTGGTTCGGCACTGACGATCTGGGCCGCGACCTGTTTGCCCGCACGGTGCAGGGCACGCAGATCAGCCTGATGGTCGGTCTGATCGGTGCGGGGATCGCCGTTCTTGTGGGCACGCTTTATGGCGCGACCGCGGGCTATCTTGGCGGCCGTATCGACGCGGTGATGATGCGTACGGTCGATGTGCTGATGTCCATTCCCTATATGTTCGTGCTGATCCTGCTGCTGGTGATCTTTGGCCGGTCGATGCTGATGCTGTTTCTGGGCATCGGGCTGATCTCATGGCTCGACATGTCGCGGATCGTGCGCGGCCAGACCCTGAGCCTGAAGAACCGAGAGTTCATCGAGGCCGCCCGCGCGACCGGAGTTCCTGCCTGGCGCATCATCCTGCGCCATATCGTGCCGAACCTGATGGGCGTGGTGGCGGTCTATGCGACGCTGCTGGTGCCGCTGATGATCCTGACCGAAAGCTTTATCAGTTTCCTTGGCCTTGGCGTGCAAGAGCCACTGACCTCCTGGGGCGCGCTGATTTCCGAGGGGGCGGGGACGATGAATTACGGCACGCTCTGGCAGCTTGTTTTTCCGCTGTTTTTCTTTTGCGTCACGCTATTTGCCTTTTTCTTTGTCGGGGATGGCTTGCGCGACGCTCTGGACCCGAAGGATCGCTGACATGGCATTGCTGGAAATCCGTGATCTGAAGGTGCGCTTTTCGACCGTCGAGGGCGAGGTTGCCGCCGTCAACGGCATCGACCTTGATCTTGAGCGCAGCGAGGTGCTGGGCATCGTCGGCGAATCCGGCTCGGGCAAATCGCAGCTGGCCTTTTCGGTGATGGGGCTGCTGGCGCGAAACGGGCGTGCCTCGGGTTCTGTGCGGTTCGAAGGGGCCGAGATCCTGAACGCTCCGCCAAAGGTGCTGAACAGCATTCGCGCCCGCCGCATTGCCATGGTGTTTCAGGACCCGATGACAAGCCTGAATCCCTATATGCGTGTCTCGGACCAGATGGCCGAGGTGCTGATGCTGCATAAGGGCATGGGCAAGCGCGAGGCAGTTGCCGAGGCTGCGCGGATGCTGGACGCGGTCCGCATCCCTGACGCGCAAGGCCGCATCAGGCTTTATCCGCATGAGTTCTCGGGCGGGATGCGGCAGCGGGTGATGATCGCGATGGCGCTGCTTTGCCGCCCCGATCTGCTGATCGCGGATGAGCCGACGACGGCGCTGGATGTGACCGTTCAGGCGCAGATCATGGAGCTTTTGGCCGAACTGCGCCGCGAATTCGGCATGGCGATGATCCTGATCACCCATGACCTTGGCGTCGTTGCGGGCGCTTGCGAACGGGTGATGGTCATGTATGGCGGCCGGGTGATGGAGCGAGCGGCGGTCGCGCCGCTATTTGCCGACCCTGCCCATCCCTATACCCGGGGGCTGCTTGCCGCCATCCCGCGCGTTGATCAGCAGGGTGAACAGCTGGCCGCCATCCCCGGCAGCCCGCCGAACATGACCAACCCGCCGCCCGGCTGTCCCTTTGCGCCGCGCTGCGCCTATGTCATGCCAGCCTGCGAGGCCATGCCGCCGCTTGAGGCTTTCGCCCCCGGTCGCGAGCGCGCCTGCCACGCAAACCTGGCCGTGCTGCGCAGTACCCCGCATTCCGATCTGTTGCAGGAGGCCAAGCCGTGACCGACCAGCCCTTGCTAGAGGCGCGCGATCTGCGCGTCACGTTCCAGCTTCCCGGACAAGGGGCCCTGCCCTGGGCCAAGCCGCGCCTGCTTCATGCGGTCGGGGGTGTCGATTTCACCCTGATGCCGGGCGAGACTTTGGGGGTTGTCGGCGAATCCGGTTCGGGCAAGTCCACGCTGGCGCGGGCGCTGATCGGTCTTGCCCCGGCAGATGGAAAGGCGATCTGGCAGGATGGCACCAATCTGATCGGCCTGTCTCCGCGTCGGATGATGCGCTATCGCAGCCAGATCCAGATGGTATTTCAGGACCCGTTGGCCAGCCTTAACCCGCGCATGACCGTAGGCCAGATCATCGCCGAACCTTTGACCACCCATCACAAGGGCCTTGGCCGTGACGAGGTCCGCCGCCGGGTCAAAGACATGATGGACCGGGTCGGCCTGTTGCCGAACCAGATCAACCGCTATCCGCATGAATTCAGCGGCGGTCAATGTCAGCGCATCGGCATTGCCCGGGCGTTGATCGTGCAGCCGAAACTGGTGATCTGCGATGAACCGGTCTCGGCATTGGATGTCTCGATTCAGGCGCAGGTCATCAACCTGCTGGCCGAGTTGCAGCGCGATCTGGGGCTGGCGCTGATCTTTATCGCGCATGATCTGTCGGTGGTGAAACATATCAGCGACCGGGTTCTGGTGATGTATCTGGGCCGGGTGATGGAGCTTGCCGGCGCAGACCAGCTGTATGCCGATCCCCAGCACCCCTATACGCAGGCGCTGCTGTCAGCCGTGCCGATCCCCGATCCGGAGCTTGAGCGGGACAAGCGCATCATCCCGCTTAGCGGAGAGCTGCCCTCGCCCATGAACCCGCCCTCGGGCTGCGTATTCCGCACCCGGTGTCCGCGCGCGCAGGAGCGTTGTGCCATGGATCGCCCTGATCTTACGGGTGGGGCACATCTGACCGCCTGCCATTATCCCGGCGCGCTTAGTCCCGAAGAGCTGACGGTGAGCATCTGACAAATATAGTCGGAATCCGGTTGCTGCCGGGGTGGCGCCTGGCGCAACATGCCGCCATGAAAAAGGATCCGATTCGCGAAACCACCGATGAGGCCCGCGACCTTGCCCGGCAATTGCTGGCTCAGGCGCGGCATGCCAGCCTTGGTACGATTGACCCTGAAACGGGAGTGCCGCTTGTTACCCGCATCGCCTTGCAGACCGATGCCGATGGTGCGCCGCTTGCGCTTTTGTCCGGGCTTGCGGCGCATACGCGGGCGCTGGCTGCGGATCCGCGTGCCGGTCTGTTGATCGTGGCCGATGTCGCCAAGGGTGATGCCATGACCCACGCGCGACTGTCGATCCTTGGCCGCGCCGTTCCCGCCCCTGCGGATACAGAGCGTCGTGCGCGCTGGCTTACCCGTGACCCCAAGGCCAAGGTCTATTTCGACCTGCCAGACTTTCGCTTCTGGCGGATCGAGCCGGTCTCGGGTCTGCTGAATGGCGGGTTTGGTCAGGCTTTCCGCCTGCTGCCATCAGACATGCTGAACCCCCCGGCAGAGTGATCCGCCGGGGAAAGTACGGTGGTCGCGCAGGGTGACGGTCAGTCCGGGTTGTCCATGCGCAGACGCAGGCTGACCGATCCACGGGCCGCTGTGCTCCAATGCAACGCCACCTGCCGGCGGGTCGATCCCAGTGCGGACTGCACCCATGGCATTTCGAAAACAGGCTTGTTCGCGGCATTGGTGATCTGGCTGGTCGCCACGACCGACTGAACGTTGCGCACCCATCCGTTAAAGGGCAACGCCGTATCCACCGTAATCACCCAACGGTTTGAAGCCGTCCCTTGGGTAAAGGCGACATCGACCGGGTTCGCAACATAGGTGTTCACGCCGTTGAACATGTTACCCTGAAACTGGATGTTGCGCATGCGCTGATAGTTAAGGTCGGCGAAACTGGTATCGACGCTGTCGATACGGTTGACCTTATTGTACAGCGACTTGAACACATTGCCCATCACGGCAAGGCCGTGGATGAAATGCCCCGCACCATAAGGTTTGACGACCAGCCAGTTAAAACCCTCGGTCGTGTTCGAGGCAAGAAAGGTGTTGCCGGTTATGGTCAGGCCGCCGAATGAATATTCATCCCCCTCAAACTTCGGACTGGGGTCGTGCTCATTCGTCCACTCGATCGAGCAGTTGTCGATATAGTTGCCGGTCACCGTGGTCTGCGCGTTGGTCTGCGTTAGCACCAGCCCGCCAAAACGCAGGCCGTTCTGGGCGTTGTCACCCTGAAACCAATGGTTGCCCTCGATGATATGGCCGCCCCCGTTCATCACCGCAAAATGCGCAAAGCGAATAAAGCGGCTGTGACGGATCTTGGTGTCGTTGTTGTTGACGTTCAGTGCAATGGTCGAACGGTTCTGCGCCAGATCGCCCATCTCGTTTGACAGAAACTCACAGCGGTCAACCAGCATACCTTGACAGGATGACCCGATCGAGGTGATGCCGCGATCCTTGGGCCGGGTGAAATAGCAGTCGCGGAAACAGTTCAGCGAACCACTTTTTGCCAGCATGACGCCGCTTGCATTTCCGTCGAGCAGGAATTCGATATCGTCGAAATTCAGTCGGCTCAGATGCTCCATATCCGAAAAGTCGAGCGCATAGCGGTAGCGCACAAAGGTATAGTTGCGCGTCCCCGCCCCGCCATAAAGCGGCTGTGAAAGGGTCAGCGTGCCCGCGGCCACGTTCTTGTCCAGCACATAGACCTCGCGCCCGACACCGCTCCCGATGATGCGAGAGCCGATCTCGATATTCGCGACATTGGCGACGGCAGTCAGGTTCAGCGACCGGGCCGGGTTAAAGGTCGCGGTTGAAGTCACCGTCCGGCTGTCCCATGCCGGGCCGGGCACGATGCTGATCTGCCCGTTCGAGATCACCCGGCGGTTGGAAAAGCTGGTCAGGCCCGGCGCGGCATCGGCCATGGTGATCGGCGCGGTCAGGTTCACGTTACGGCCGCACAGATCCAGCACGGAATGGTCAGTATAGCCGAACAGCGCCTGTAGCGCGCGCCTCAGCCCCTCGGTTTCATCGCCGAAAGCCGCTGCATAGGTCGGATAGTCAAAGCTGCGCAGCAATGCCAGACGCGCGCTGCGCGGCATACGCAGGGTGCCGACGAAACGGGTGGGAGAGGTCAGGCTAAGATCCGAGCCGATAAAATAGCTCCCTTCGGGCACGAGGACCTGCCTTCCTGCGGCGGCCTGATCGGCTGCAAGGAACGCGGCGCGGTCGTTCGTCTTGCCATCGCCCACGGCGCCGAAATCGCGCACATCGACCCAGTCAAGCATACCCGGCACAAAAGCGGCAGTGACATCCTCGATCACGATGCTTTCAATACGGATCGAGCCGTTATTGTCGCCGATCAGGTCCAGACCAAAATGGCCAAAAGTGGCGTTGCGCCCCCAGGGCATGTCCACGCCCTCGCGTTGGCCGGTGCCGACGATGGCTGCGATCTCGACGACCTCGCCATAGCCCGGCAGCGTAACAGCCGGGCCGGTCTGAGGCACGCCGCCGACATTGTTTCCCGCGGCATTGCCGGCAAAGCCCGCAATACGCACCTGCGGCAGGTTCCCCGCGATTGCCTTGACCCGGGCCGAGATGCGCAAATAGCTGCCCGGATTGATCGGGGTGCGTTTCATGTAGCGGATGCGGGTTTCGGTGTCTTGCTTAAGGATCTCAAGACAACTGCCGAAATCTTCGTCAGCAGGGACGATGGCGGCGTTTGCGGCCCCCGCCCAGGTCGGCGACCCCGGCCGGCCATCGGTCCGGGACCACAGATTCAACCCCTGCCGAAATGCGCGCGGCATCAGCGACTGGTTTCCGATGATCGCAAAGGTCATGCCAATTCTCTCCTGTTCCAGAACTTGCGAGGCGTTTGCCCGCGCGGTCTGGCTGGAATTTGGCAATGCCGCGTTAACCAGTCGTTAACCATGCGCGCGCGGCAACAGGGCCGCGCGCAACATCAGTGTCTGGCTGAATCAGGCGGCCGGACCGTCCGTCAGCTCTCCGGCCAGGGCGCGCTCGATCAGCGCGCGGGTTTCATTGACGCCGTAAAGCGCAATGAAACCGCCGAAACGTGGCCCCTGATCGGCACCCAGCAGGACCTGATAAAGCGCCTGGAACCAGTCCCGCATCGGCTCGAACCCATGCTCGCGGCCGATGGCAAAGACCATGGTTTGCAACGCTTCGGCATCAACGGGCTGATCCCAGCTTGCCAGTCGGCCGGCCAGATCCTCAAGCGCGCGACGCTCGACTTCGGTCGGCGCCCGGTAAACACGGGCCGGCGCGACAAAGTCGTTAAAATAGCGAACTGCGAATTCGGCAGCCTGGTCCAGCGCCGGATGCGTCTCGGGGCTGGCCTCGGGCGCATAGCGGCGGATAAAGCCCCAAAGCCCGTGCTTGTCCTTTGCCCCCGCGACCGAGGCCAGATTCAGCAGCATCTGGAACGGCACGACCATGCTCGTTTCAGGCACGTTGCCGCCATGGATGTGCCAGACCGGGTTGGCCAGCTGCTGATCCAGCGTTTGATCGGGATAGGCCCGCAGCTGCTGATGATATTCGTCCACCGCCTTGGGGATCACGTCGAAATACATCCGCTTTGCCGTCTTGGGCTTCTGATACATGAAATAGGACAGGCTTTCGGTCGCCGCATAGGTCAGCCATTCGTCGATCGACAGGCCGTTCCCTTTGGATTTGCTGATCTTTTGCCCGTGCTGGTCAAGGAACAGCTCATAGGTGAAATGCTCTGGCTTACGCCCGCCCAGGATCTCGCAAATGCTGTCGTAGATCGGTGTGTTGGTCGAGTGGTCTTTGCCATACATCTCGAAATCGACGTCAAGCGCGGCCCAGCGGGCACCGAAGTCCGGCTTCCACTGCAATTTCACATGACCGCCGGTGATGGGCAGCGTCAGTTCGTCGCCATCCTCGTCGTCAAAGGTGATGGTGCCGCCCTTGGCATCGACATGCTTGATCGGCACATACAGCACCCGACCCGATTTGGGGCTGATCGGCAGGAAGCAGGAATAGGTTTGCTGGCGCTCTTCGCGCAGCGAGGCAAGCATGACCTCCATGATCGCGTCGTATTTCTCGGCCGCTTTCAGCAGGGTCGCATCGAACTGCCCCGATTTGTAAAACTCGGTGGCGCTGATGAACTCATACTCAAAGCCGAAAGTGTCAAGAAACCGGCGCAGCATGGCGTTGTTATGGGCGCCAAAGCTGTCGTATTCGCCAAAGGGATCGGGCACCGAGGTCAGCGGCTTTTGCAGGTGCTGGCGCAGCATGTCGGTGTTCGGCACGTTGTCGGGCACTTTGCGCATGCCGTCCATGTCGTCCGAAAAACAGAAAAGCCGTGTCGGAATATCCGAGATGATCTCAAAGGCGCGACGGATCATCGTCGTGCGCGCCACCTCGCCAAAGGTGCCGATATGGGGCAAACCCGAGGGGCCATAGCCGGTCTGGAACAGCACGTAACCCTTTTCGGGATCCTTCTTTTCATAGCGTTTCAGCACGCGGCGGGCCTCTTCAAAGGGCCAGGCCTTGGATTTCATCGCGGCATCACGCAGGGCGGTCATCGGGAGTTCTCCATTTCACAGGCTTTTCCCCGTATTGAAATGAGGCGGATTGGTCAATAATTACGCCCGCAAACCGACGGAGAGAAGTGATGCCTGACACTCTGCCCTCTTTCTCGCCCTGCGACGCGCTGGTTGCGGTCATGGTGGCAGTCTCGGCCTCGGATCAGAACCCCCGCACGGCTGAGCTGGTCGCCATTGAGCGCGCGGTGAACCACACCCCGGTCTTTGCCGATTACGACATCGACCGGGTCCGGGCCGTATCCCAGACTGTCGTGACACTGTTCGAAGAAGAGGACGGGCTTGACGCCCTTTTCGGCCTCGTTCGTCAGGCGCTGCCGGAAAAGATGTTCGACACCGCCTATGTGCTGGCCTGCGACGTGGCTGCCTCGGACGGCCGTCTGGGCGAGATCGAAGCCGAGATGCTGGCCGAGATCCGGGACCAGTTCGACATCGACCGCCTGCACGCCGCGGCAATTGAGCTTGCCGCCCGCGCCCGCCACAGGGTTCTTTGATATCAGCGCCTTATATCTTGTTTTTAATCCCGTTTAGAGATTGACCCCGTCGGGCGCCGCGGCGATTGGGGCCGAGGCGGCGAATTCAGCCAGCCAATCCTCGATCAGCGCCTGCTGCAGCGCCTTTGAGCGTTTTGTCCAGCCCTGCACGCCCTCGGGCAGTTCTTGCCCCTCGGTCGCGGCGCGACGCGGCTCGTCTCCGGTCAGGATGGCAAAGGCCAGTGCCCGCCCCTCTGCCGCCTGTGCATAGCCAGCAAGGTTCGAGACAAAGTTCAGTGTCCCGGTCTTGGCCTCGACACGGATGTCGCTTTCCTTGCGTTTGCCCTGCGCATCCCGCAGCGGGATCAGCTTCATCAGCCGGCGCAGGTTGCGCGACTGGCCCGGCCCGGCCATCAGCGCGGCAAGCATGCGGGCATTGACCCGGTTTAGGGGCGACAGGCCCGAATGGTCGTGAAAGGCAAACTCGCTGTTGATCCCCTGACCGCGTAGCCAGTCCGCCATAGCATGGGCCGAGCTTGGCGCATCGCCTGCGCGGCTCGCAGCAAGGCCAATCACCTCGGCTGTCAGGTTGGTGGAATATTCCAGCATATCCTGCACGATCTGATGCAGAGGAGGGCTTTCGTGACGGGCGATCTCAACCCCTTCGGGCAGGATCTCGATCACCTCGGGATTAGGCAAAGCCAGCCCCCGCGCGCGGCAAAGCGTCTGGAACACGTCCCCGGCATAAAGCTCGGGTCGGCGAACCGGCAGCCAGCGGCTGCCCGAGCGGCCCAGGCTGCGCCGCGCGATAGTCCAGCTCTCCAGCTTGTCGGCGTCATAGGTAAACAGCGGCAGGGATCGGTCGACCGCTGTGATTGCAGTGGTATAGGCGCGGGGCGACAGTTTGCGGCCCCGTGCCTCAAGCGACAGCCGATAGCCCTTTTCACCGCGCCGCCAGTCCAGATGAACGCGGTTAAAGTTCAGGATTATCCCGGAAATCGACGGATTATAGGGCAGATGGACATCCTGCGCCGGGTCCAGCCGCTCGATACGTGGCAGCGCCCCGCCCCAGACAGCAAAGGTGGTCGGCGGCGTGCGCCCCGCTGCCTTTTCATCAGCCACCGCAGCAGCAGCAAGTTCATCCAGTGCATCGGTATCAAGCACCGGATCTCCGCCACCTGCGAGGATCAGCGTATTTCCGGCGCGGATGACGCGGGTTGGGAAACGGTGCCCCTCGCCCAGCCGGTCAAGGGCATAAAGCGCCGTCACCGCCTTCAGCGTGCTTGCCGGGGCCATGGGCTGATCTGCCTGACGTTCAGCCAGGACCTGCCCCGAGATGGGGTCGATCACCGCAAAGGCCACCACCCCGCCCAGCTTGGCCTCGGTGATCAGCTTTTCAGGCCCAAGGTGCGAGGGCCGGGGAGCAGGCGGCTGTTGCGCCACAGCCATGCGGGGCGTCAGGGCCAACAGCCCGAGGCCTGCCATGAAGCCACGCCGCGACAATCGGTTCATCAGTTTCCTTTCGGCCGCCGCGCCCGAATGGCGCTGGAGCTCAGCTTGTTCAGCGGCAGGTTTATCATCACCCATGCCGGAGTCCCAGAGCGGGCCAGCTGCCGCGCGCGCAACCCGGGCAGACGTGCGCGCCACATCAGGCGCGCCGCCCGGGAAAAGCGGGCGGGCATCCTCCAGCCCGGCCGGGCTACAACGCCAATGGGCACGCGCGCGGCGATCTCTTGCCAGCGGTCCCAGCGGTCGAATTGCACCAGATTGTCAGCACCCATCAGCCAGACAAAGCGCACGCCGGGATAAAGCCGCTGCAGCGCCGCGATGGTGTCGGCGGTCATGCGGGTACCAAGCTGTGCCTCGATCCCGGTGATTTCGACACGCGGGTGCTGCATGATCCTCCTCGCGCCAGCGATCCGCTCGGCCAGAGGTGCGGGGCCATGCGCCTTAAGCGGATTGCCCGGACTGACCAGCCACCAGATCCGGTCAAGACCAAAGCGCCGCAGCGCCTCTTCGGTGATGTGGACGTGACCTTCATGTGCGGGATCAAAGGACCCGCCCAGCAGCCCGACCGTCATGCCGGGCCGGGCGACGGGAAGACCTGCGCGCATCGTCTAGAACAGGCCCTGCACGTGACCGTCGGCATCCAGCCCCACGCGCAGCGCCGCCGGTTCGCGCGGCAGACCAGGCATGGTCATGATATCGCCGCAGATCGCCACCACAAAGCCCGCGCCGGCCGAAAGCCGCACCTCGCGCACCGGGACCGAGAACCCCTCGGGCGCACCAAGCGCATGGGGATCCGCGGAAAAGGAATACTGCGTCTTGGCCATGCAGACAGGCAGATTGCCGTGGCCCGCTGCCTCCCATTCGGCAAGGCGTTCAAGGATATGGGGGGCGAAGTCGACATGATCGGCGCGATATATGCGGCGGCAGATGGTCTGGATCTTTTCGGCCAGAGGCATCCCGTCAGGATAGATCGGGGCGAAATCTGCGCCACCTTCGGCCAGATCGACCACGGTGCGGGCCAGATCCTCGGCCCCTTTGCCGCCTTCGGCCCAGTGACGGCACAGCACCGCCTGCACGCCATGACCACGGCAATAGGCGGTCAATGCCCCGATCTCGGCCTGAGTGTCCGTGGCGAAATGGTTTATCGCCACCACCACCGGCAAGCCGAATTGGCGCAGGTTCTCGATATGGCGGCCAAGGTTGGCACAGCCCGTGCGCAGGGCGGCGACGTTTTCGGCCCCCAGATCGGCGCGCGCCACCCCTCCGTTCATCTTGAGCGCGCGCACCGTTGCCACCAGCACCGCCGCATCGGGGCGCAGCCCCGCCAGACGGCATTTGATGTCAAGAAACTTTTCGGCCCCCAGATCGGCGCCGAACCCCGCTTCGGTCACAACGTAATCTGACAGCGCCAACGCCGTGCGCGTCGCCATGACCGAGTTGCAGCCATGGGCGATATTGGCAAAGGGCCCGCCATGAACCAGCGCCGGGTTGTTCTCGATGGTCTGGACAAGGTTGGGTTGCAGCGCGTCGCGCAGCAGGACGGTCATCGCCCCATCGGCACCCAGATCGCGTGCCGTCACTGGCTGGCGGTCGAAGGTCTGGCCGATGATGATGCGGCCAAGACGCTCTTGCAAATCGGCCAGATCCGAGGCGAGGCACAGGATCGCCATCACCTCAGAGGCGACGGTAATGTCAAAGCCGCATTCGCGCGGCACGCCGTTCGCCGGGCCGCCAAGTGCCACCACCACTTGCCGCAACACCCGGTCGTTCATGTCCATCACCCGCCGCCATGTTACCCGGCGCGGGTCGATGCGCAGCGCATTGCCCCAATGAATGTGGTTGTCGATCATCGCGGCCAGCAGATTGTGCGCGGTGGTAATGGCGTGGAAATCGCCGGTGAAGTGTAGGTTCATGTCCTCCATCGGCACGACCTGCGCACGCCCGCCACCGGCGGCACCGCCCTTCATCCCGAAATTCGGCCCCAGTGAGGCCTCGCGGATGCAGATGGTCGCCCGCTTGCCGATCCGGTTCAGGGCATCGCCCAGACCAACGGTAGTGGTGGTCTTGCCCTCGCCCGCAGGCGTCGGGTTGATGGCGGTGACAAGAATCAGCCGGCCCTGTGGCCTGCCCCCGAGCCCCGCGATACAGTCATGGGTGATCTTGGCCTTGTCATGACCATAGGGCAGGAAATCGGCCTCGCTCAGCCCCAGTTTGGCGGCGATCTGCGCGATCGGCAGTTTGCGCGCCTCGCGGGCGATCTGGATATCCGACTTCATCATCACTCCCTGGCTTGAGGCGGACAGTTGAGCGGCTTGCGCGGGCCAAGGCAAGCCCCGCCATGATCTCAGCCCCTAGCGCAAGCCCAGCTGTGACCGCAAGCGTGGCAGCCATTTCCCGCGCCGCATCCAGACAGCAGCAAGGGCCCAGAAAGCGGTGATCAGCCACAGATCAATGGCCAGACGCAACCAGATATTGGCCGGACCGGGCGGCACGGTCATGTCAAGCGCGTCGCCCCAGATCGACAGCATGACGCAGACGACAAAAGAATAAAGCCCGCCACGCCCGATTTCGGCCAGCACTTCGCCAAAACGGGTAGCGGCAAGCCAGGCAAAGGGCCGCGCCAGCGGCACAGCCACCACCCAGCTTGCAGCAAGAATGGCGATGAAGCGCATGAAATCCAACGACCATTTGTCGATCTTGCCAGTGACCTGGCGCAGGGTCTCGGTAATCGGCTTTGCCGGGGCGCCTATCTTCCAGCTGATGACAATGGTCAGGCTGAAAAGCAGGATCGCGACCGAGATCGTGGTCAGGATCGCCGAATGGCGGCGCAGCACCGGCATGATGCGGTCACGGAATGCCCCCATAGCGATGCCGGAAAAGAACAGCATCTGCCAGCCAAAGGGGTTGAAAAGCAGCCCCGGCCCCGGCCGCTGGTTTGGAATCAGCGCGTTCAACGGTTCGGCAAACAGCCAGACCGCGACCGACACGGCCATGGCAGGAAAGGGCCAGCGCAGCAGGAATGGCACGGTAACCGGTACGGTTGCGATCAGCAGCACGTAAAGCGCCAGCACATCCAGCAGGTTCGGCTGCATCCACATCAGCGCGACGGTGGCGACATAGCCGATGGGATGTTCAAAGATCCAGCGCGCATACTGGAACCATACTGCTGTATGGTTCATCTGCAGCTTGAAGAGCAAAGCCGAGAACAGCGCCAGCAGGATCGCCCCGGCGATCAGCGCCAGCCAGACCTGCGCGGCGCGACGCAGAAAGCGGATCTGGGCCGCCCATCGCCCCTCACGTGCCTCGATCTTGACCCAGACCAGGCCGACGAGGAAACCCGACAGCAGCACGAAAAGCTCGGCTGCGTCAAAGACGGCGAAATTGGTCAGCGTCACGTTGCGCAGCACGCCGATGGGCATATGATCCAGCATGATGCAGACCAGCGCATAGCCGCGCAGCATATCAAGGGCGGGGATCCGTCTCATTGCGGCAGCTTTGCGAATGTTTCTATCAGTGCCCGGCTTTCCAACAGCGCCAGCTGTTCGGCGGGGCTAAGGAAATTCAGCGCCTCGGCCTGTGAGGTAGCATGGGCGATCTTGGCCTCGGCCGCGATGGCGTTCAGGCGGTCTTTGACCGGGCTGTCCGGGTTTTCAGGCAAAAGCGCCATGATCCGCGACCTCAGGGCCGGATTACGCCCAAGAAGGGTCAGTCCCCCTTCTCGTGGCAGAGTGCCGCTGATGCGGAACTCAAGCGCATGGGCGGCGGTCAGCATCTCGGGCGCCTCTCGCTCTTCGGGGGTGACGAGCAGACCTTGGCGACGTGCCCAGCGGCCAAAGACCGGGCTGGCGGACCAGCGCGAGGTCATGGGCGACAGGATCAGCCCGGCAAGAATCGGCGACAGCCAGATCAGCTGCCAGGGGGCCAGGAAAGCCAGCACCACCAGTGTCGCGGTGCCGGTGATGACATGGATGGCGTGGCGGCGCAGCACCACCCCCCAAGGCGGCATCTGGCCCGCGCGGACCTGTGCCTCCCATCCGGAATCACGGCCACGCAGGATCTCAAGGATCTGTCGGGTCTGGATCAGCATCTGCACCGGCGCGATCAGGGCGGACAGTACGATCTCGAAAATGGCCGAGGCCAAAAGCCGTACATTGCCGCCCGAATTCCGTGCCAAAGGCCGCAGCCATGCGCGAAGGATGGCGATGAATTTCGGCACCAGCAGAAAGGACATGGCGGCGATGAACAGCCACAGCATCCGTACCGGGTCAAAGGTCGGCCAGGTCGGGAACAGCTGATAGGTCTGCGGGAAATAATCCGGCCGCGACAACAGCACATTGGCCGACAGCGCCAGCCCGACAAGGATCATCGCCAGCCAGATCGGCGACATCAGAAAGCCGAGGATGCCGATGACAAAATGCACGCGGCTGATCCAGGCAAAGCCGCGCGAAAAGATCAGGCGCGCGTGCTGCAGATTGCCCTGCGCCCAGCGACGTTCGCGCACAGCCATGTCCAGCAGTGTGGGCGGACAGCCTTCAAAGCTTTGGCGCAGGTCGTGGTCCAGCCGTACCTTCCAGCCCGCCCGGCGCAGCAGCGCGGCCTCGACAAAGTCATGGCTCAGGATGGTGCCGCCAAATGGGGGCTTGCCCGGCAGTTCCGGCAGGCCGCAGCATTGCGCAAAGGCGCTGACCCGGATCATGGCATTGTGGCCCCAGAAATTGCCGCTGTTGCCCGACCAAGCCGCAACCCCGCGGGCAATCGCGGGACCATAGATACGACCGGCGAACTGGGTCAGCCGCGCAAAAATGGTCTGGCCGCCGACCAGCATCGGCATGGTCTGGATAAGCCCGATGGCCGGATCGGCGTTCATCCGCGCGGACAGCGCCCGGATCGTCTCGGCCCCCACGATGCTATCGGCATCAAGCACGACCATCTGGTCATAGCGCCCGCCCCAGCGACTGACGAATTCGCCCACATTGCCGGCCTTGCGACCCTTGTTGCTGCGCCGACGGCGATACCAGACCGGCACCGGGGAAATATCGCGAAGACGGCTGATTGCAGCCATTTCCTCTAAAACGGAATCCGGCTCACGGCTGTCAGACAGCACAAAGATCTCGGCGCGTTCGCCCAGACCCACGCGATAAAGATCCCGCGCCAGAGCAGCCAGCAGCCCCGCCGTGGCTGCAGCGTCTTCGTGATAGACCGGCATGATCACGGCGATTTTTGCATCATTAGGCCCTTCGGGCGTGCGCAAGGGCCGCGCGAAAAGCCCCGAGATCATCGAGGTGAACGAGAACCCGACCCAGGTAAAGGTCAGTGCAAAAAGCACCAGCAGCACCGATTGCAGCCAGGTCATATTGGCGCCAAAGCTCAGCACCATCTGACGCCAGCCGATCCACGCGATCACAGCCGCGCCGCCAAAGGCAACCAGTCGGGCAAGGATTGTGCCTGGCGAGGGCCAGCCACTGTCTGGGCCTTGTGGCGGGCGGGCGCGAAAGTCCTGCTCGGGCATCTCCAGCGGAGCCTCGGGCGGGGTTGCGGGGCCTCTGGACTGCGACAGTCCAAGTGTTTCCCAGCTTTCTTCGGCGGAAAGCGGCAGGTTGCGGATCTCGCTGGCCGGGGACGATCCCGGCGGGCTTGATATGCTGCTCACGTCGCTCACTCGCGGGTCCAACGGGCAATCCAGGTTTCGCTAAGCGCCCCGCCAGGGCCGTTCAGCACTGCCGAAAGGTCAGCGAATTTGGCCCCTTCGGGCAGGTATTCAAAGGCCAGCCGCATCCGCCCCTGTTCGGGCAGTCGCAGCAGGTAGCTGTGCCCGATCCGCCCTGCCGAGGCGCGGATCTGCGGCACAGGATCCTCGGCACCAAACAGGCCCAGGTCGAAATCGACGATATACGAGCGGGCGTTGGAATTGTTCACCGCCCGACCCGACATGGTCTCGACGACCCGCGAAATTGGTGCACTATCAGGAACTTCTGATGAGAATGTCAGGATATAGTTGAAGTCATATCGACTGCCGCCCAGCAGCGGGTCCGATGGCTGCCAGAACGCGACGACATTGTCGTTGAATTCGTTATCGACCGGAATTTCGACCAGCGTGACGGTGCCCTTGCCCCAGCTGTCCTGTGGTGCGATCCAGGCCGAGGGGCGCTTTTCGTAACGCGCCTCGGCATCCTTATAGGATTCAAAGTCGCGCGCCCGCTGCGCCAGGCCAAAGCCCAGCGGATCATGGTCCATAAAGGCCGAGATTTGCAGCGTGCCGTGGCCGGAAAGCACGCGCCACAGCCGCTGTTCGCCGCCTGTCAGCATCTGCAGCCCGTCGCTGTCATGAACGGCGGTGCGGTAATCGTCGACGCGTGAACGGTCGGTCGGGCCGAACCAATACATCGAGGTCAGCGGCGCGATGCCGATATTGCGCATCTCTTGCCGCGGGAACAATGCGACGCGCGTGTCAAAGATCGTCTCGGCACCGGGAGTGATGCGGAATTCGTAAGCGCCCGACACCGAGCGGCTGTCGAGCAGCGCGTAGATCAGGACCGAACGGTCCTGTTCGCTGGGCTTGTGGATCCAGAACGCCCGAAACAGCGGGAATTCCTCGCCTTCGGCGCTGCCAGTGCCGATGGCAAGGCCGCGCGCAGAAAGGCCGTACAGCGTGCCCCGCGACACTGCGCGGAAATAGCTTGCGCCCTGAAAGACCGCGATCTCGTCCATGACATCGGGACGGTTCAGCGGCGCGCGCAGGCGGAAACCCGACCAGCCCATGCTGCCGATCGTTTCGTAATCGACGCCATCGGGGAATTGCGCAGGGTCGAAATCGAACATGTGCGGGTCGAACTTCAGCGGAATCACCACGCCTTCGTCGACCAGATTGATATCGACCGGCTCGCGGTAGATCGCCCCCGGGGGCAACAGGTCCAGCGCGAAATCGCGGCTGCCGGCCCATGGATCGCGGTCGCGGCGAAAGCGGATGCCGCGATACTGATCATAACTCAGATTGGCGAAACTGCCGACCAGCTCGGTTCCCGGTTGCTGGTACGGATTGGCGGCCAACTCTCTGGCCATCTCTGCCACATCCTCAAAGCCAAAGGGCTTGGGCTCGGCTGCTGCCTGCGCCTCTTCAGGCAGCTCTTGCGCGACTGCCGCCCCCAGCGAGGAAGACAGCGCGTTGACTGCCGTCATAGCTGCACCGGCACAAAGAACAAATTCTCGACGACGCATTGACCAACCCCAGTTTCGGGCAGAAAGGCCCGGAAATTTCGAGCGGATTTCGCATTGCCGCGCCGATCAGGCAAGCCTTTTCGCGCCGAAAGGCAAGCTCTTGCCAAGAGTTGATCGCATTCGTCCGATAAATGAGCCGCGCGGGCGCATAACCCGCGCGGCCTGCTCGACGGTAAATCCCGCCTATTGATTGATTTCCCGCATCACTTCGCCTTTCGGGCTTAGCTCGACCGTTACCGGCTCACCCTCAGGGTTGACGGCGCGTGCCGCGAGTCGCGGCCCGTCCTGCATGATTTCGCCGATGCGGCTGTAGCCGGCCGAGGCAAGTTCGCGGCGCAGGCCGTCGTGGTTGATCTGCTCGGGCGAGAGTGCGCCCTGACGCTCGGGCGCGTCACCTGCGGGCGGCGGAGGCGGAGGCATGTCGCCCTCTGGTCCCCCGCGGCCGTGACGCGGACCTGGCCCCCAATCGCCGCGGTGACGGTCATGGCCGCCTTTCCAGTGGTGATGATGGCGCTTGCCGTGCCAGCCCTTGTCGCGTTCCGCCTCGCCCCTGCCAAATCGCAGCAGGGTGCCGTCCTGGGCGAAAGCGGCGCGGATCTTGTTGCCTTCGTCATCCTGCCCCGCGAGTGCTACCCCTCGCTCGCCCGAGAACACGGCCTTGAGCTTGCCCAGCTCGCCGAACACGGCATTGTCGCGCACCGATTGGGGGACAAGCTGGGTGGTCAGCGTTTCGGGCAGAACGGCCTCGCCCCGGGCGCGCAGGCCGCGCAGCTCGCCTTTGTCGTCGAGCATGGCGTCGATCTGCGTGCCATCGGCCAGCTTGCCCTCGACGCGGCTGCTGCCACGCGGGCCGCGTTTGCTTTTCACATCGGTCAGCCCGGCGTCCTGCAGGACCTTGGGCAGCGTGACCGGCGCCTGCGCCTCGGCGGCGGGGGGCTGTGCGGGCTGTGCCTCCTGCGCCAGCACCGGCGCCGCCAGCACTGCCAGCAGGGCGGAGACTGCGATCGAGGTCGAGAGTTTTCTGCTCATCTCTGGTTCCTTCCTTCGCGGGGCATCCTGATCGGCCCCTGACGAATCGGTCAATAGCCTGCCGCGAACCAACCAAAAGCCAACGACACGTTTGGCTTTCGTTTGGATTTCGCGCATTAGGTTAGTGTGATGAACCGTTTGCGCATCCCGATCCTTGGCTGTCTGACCGCGCTGGCGCTGGCCCTGCCCGCGTCGGCCGATAATCACAAGGGGCACGACAGCCACCCCTGGCCCGAGGATTGGGCCCCCGAGTTCGAAAGCCTGACCCAGCGCGATCTGCGCATCCTGCCCCTGCGTCGCGCGGCCGAGATCGTCCAGAGCCGTTTTCGCGGCCGGCTGATCGCCGCGCGCCTGATGCCACCCCGCCCGGATGAGCGCGCGCGCGGCGTTGTCCTGGTGCATGAGCTGCGCCTGCTTACCCCATCGCGGGATGTACTGGTGGTCAGGCTTGACGCGCATGATGGCAAGTTTCTTGAGGTGGCGGGCAAGGGTCTGACCAAAGCCCGCCGGAAGGACGAAGACCGATGAAATGCCTGATCGTCGAGGACGACCCTCTTTTGTCCAGTCAGCTTGCCGAGGCGATGCGCGACGGCGGCTTTGCCTCTGACATCGCCGCCGATGGCACCAAGGGCGAGTTTTTGGGCTCGACCGAGACCTATGATCTGGCGATTCTCGATCTGGGCCTGCCGGGGATGCCGGGAATCGAGGTGCTGACGCGCTGGCGCGAGACGGGCGTGACCATGCCGGTGCTGATCCTGACCGCGCGCGGCGACTGGACCGACAAGGTCGCCGGTTTCCGCGCCGGAGCTGATGACTACGCCGTCAAACCTTTCCGCCTGGAAGAGGTCGTGCTGCGGGCCCAGACCCTTGTGCGTCGCGCGGCCGGCCATGCTCAGGCGGTGATCAAGGCCGGGCCGCTTCAGCTTGATACCCAGCTTGGCGTCATCACCCGAAACGGGCTGGCGCTGAAACTGACGGCGTTCGAAACCCGCATCCTTTCCTATCTCATCCACCACCAGAACCGCGTGGTCAGCCGCAGCGAGCTGTCGGATCATCTTTACGATTCCGCTGCCGACCGAGACTTCAAGTCGATCGAGGTGGTCATCGGGCGTCTGCGCCGCAAAATTGGCGAGGGTCTGATCGAAACCCGGCGCGGCGAAGGCTATGTGCTGCGCGGCGGGGCCTGATGCTGCCCCGAGATTCGATACGGGCACGACTGATCGGGCTGGCGGCGCTGCTGATTGGCGTGGCGCTGATCGCGGGTTATCTGGTCATCGCCTCTATCCTTGAGGATTTCATCACCGGCCGCTTCGATGCCGAAGCCGAAGCGGTCGCCGATGCGCTGATCGCAGGCGCTGCCATTGACGGTGACGGCCGGTTGATCGCCGGTCCCGAACCCGCCGATCCGCGGTTTCAGATGCCGCTGTCAGGCTGGTTCTGGCAGTTGACGCAGGATGGCAGGGTGGTGGCAAAGTCCTCCTCGTTGTTTGACAATGTGCTGAACCCGCCCGAGGCTGATTTTCAGGGGGGACGTGGCCTTGGTCCGGCGGCCGAGCCGCTAAGGGTCACGCGCCATGTTTTTACCCTGCCCGATTCCACTTCGACCCTGGCTGTGACCGTGACCGCCCCCCGGGCCGAGATCGACACCGCGATGTCCCGCCTTCGCCGGCCTCTTGGGATTTCGCTTGCCGTTCTGGGGCTGGTGCTTGCGCTTGCCAGTCTGGTGCAGGTCGCGGCGGGGCTGCGCAGCCTTGACCGGCTTGGCCGCGACCTGCGGCGCATCCGTGCGGGGCAAGCCGAGGCCCTGCCCCTGCCCGCTGTGGCCGAGTTGCGCCCCGTCGCGGCCGAGATCAACGCGCTGCTTGAACAGAACCGCGCCGTGCTTGCCCGGTCGCGTGAACATGTCGGCAATCTGGCCCATTCGTTAAAGACGCCGTTGGCTGCGCTTGGGAACGCACTGCCGCCCGATCATCCCGGCCACGCGTTGATCACGCGCATGGACCGCCAGATCGGCTGGCACCTGCGCCGTGCCCGCAGTTCGGCCGCACCGCGACTGCTGGGACAATTTACCCCGGTTGCCCCGGTTATCGGCGACATCCTGATGGTGCTCCGCAGCCCGATCCGTGATTCGGGTCTGCAGGTCGAAACGCAGGCCGAGACCGCCCCTGCTTTTGCAGGTGAGCGGCAGGATCTTGAGGAAATGATCGGCAATCTGGTCGAAAACGCGGTGAAATGGGCCTCGACCTGTCTGCGCATCTCGGCCCGTCCCAAGGGTGGTCAGCTGCATATCCTGATCGAGGACGACGGTCCCGGCATGTCGGATGAGGATCACGCGCTGGCCCTTACCCGAGGCGCACGTCTTGACGAAACCGGCCCGCCCGGCAGCGGTCTTGGCCTTGCCATCGTCGCCGATCTTGCGGCGCTGCATGGCGGCAAACTGACGCTCGACAGTTCGGAACTGGGCGGGCTGCGCGCGGGTCTGCTGCTGCCTGGAATTGTGGTCGCAGGGTCGTGACAGCAGACGAGTGGGATAAGAGCACAGGACCGCTTGACTTCGCCGTCTGTGTCGGTTCTGTGATGCTTGGCGCAAGCGGCCTCCTTCCCCGGTGGCTGTCAGAGGACGCAAGGCGCTTGCAGCGGATGGATGGCCGAGTGGTTTAAGGCACTGGTCTTGAAAACCAGCGAACTGAAAGGTTCCGTGGGTTCGAATCCCACTCCATCCGCCATTGGCCGCCGATTGCCGCACAAAATGGCGAGTTATTTCTTTTATTATCAATCGGATAGCTAATTACGAGGCGTTTGAGTTACGGGGAATGGTTTTCGCATGCCCAACCAGTTGGGCCACCTTGCCGGTACGCCGCCGATTCTACGCCACAGGCTCCTATGCAGATAGGCCTCGTTAATCTTGGTGAGGTGGAAAGAAGGCCGGCATATTACGTCGGAGTTTCGCGGCGAGCTCGTGATCTGGGAAGCGGTCGATGGCCGTCGTCCAAATTGCCAAAGCCTCAATCTTCTCCCCGCTGTTCCAGTGAGCGCCGCCGAGATTGAACATCGCCAAATCGTAATCGGGATCCAGCGCGAGCGCCTTCTCATAGCCGTCAATGGCCTGCGCGGACTGGCCAAGGTCGCCGTAGGCCGCGCCGAGCTGAAACCAGCTCATGGCGTCAGGCTGGATGCACTCGGCCTGTTCGCGCAAGATTGGCAGGCTCTCTTCAAACCGACCGAGAAAGTTGAGGGCGGTCCCAAGGCAGTAGCCGTAGTGACCGCCCGCCAGATCGTAGGCCTTCCGAAAACAGTGCTCAGCCTCGGCCCAGTCCGCTTCATCTTGCGCCCAGTGCCCAAGGCGATCCCATAAGAAGGCGACTTCATCCTTGTCGTCGACGTGCTCGATTTGGCGATCGAACTCGGCACGGAATTCCGCGTAGGCGCGGCTAACATCCTCTCCCTCCGCTCGCAGGTACAAAGTGGCCAACAGCAGCTCGCGACGACCTCCGGAGGTCTCGGGGTGGGCGCTGACATAGCGGTGCCAGAAGCCCAGCGCTTGGCGCGCATTCTCCGTCGTTGTACGACCGAAGCTCGCCACCAGCCGTGCGAAAACGGCCAGATCCATGGCTCGGAGTCAGCTTGGACTAGGAGGCTATTGATCTCGCGGAACGCCGCGCTTCCCTCTCCCATGTTGAAAAGGACGTTGGCTCTCCACCCCGCGACTCCGGCCGCTTTGGCGCGCGCAGGGTCGGTGAAGACGGCCTGATCCAGATGCGCGAGGGCGTGCTTCCACTCGCCATGGCGCACGTAGAATTGGGCTATGGCATTGTGGGCTTCAGGAAGGTGCGGGTTCAGCCGCAAGGCTTCGCGGTAGTGCTCGACTGCTCGCTTCTCATCTCCGAGCCGCTCAAAGCTCGTCCCGAGGTTCTTATGGCCTTGG
Source organism: Paracoccus sp. J56 (assembly GCF_019633685.1). Lineage (NCBI taxonomy): Bacteria > Pseudomonadati > Pseudomonadota > Alphaproteobacteria > Rhodobacterales > Paracoccaceae > Paracoccus > Paracoccus sp. J56. The sequence goes on along the minus strand of NZ_JAFL01000004.1, from coordinate 1,337 downwards.
GATGCTAGATCCGGCGTGTGGGCAAACGCGGGATCGGCAAGAGCCGCCTCATAAGCGGCCTTGGCGTCTTCCTCTTGGCCGAGCGCCGAGAAGGCATTGCCGACCGTGTATTGAAGGCTGCCCCGCTCGTAGCGGCCTAGGTCGAGCTGATTCCTGAAAAAGTTCACCGCGGCTTCGATCCGTGCGCGCGACCGACTTAATCCCGCCATCCCGAGATTGACCTCAGCCATGTAAGCGGGGCCCATGGCTTCGCTGTCTACCCCGAGCACTGCCGCAAACCGATCGAAGGCTGCGCTGATAGCTACGTCGGCGTCCTGATTGTAGAGGAGCGCAAGGAGTTGGCCGGCCAGGGCCGGATCGTCCGGAATATGGATGTCCGGAATACCGCGCCGAACGAGACCAGCGACGTTGCCAGGCGCCGCCCGGGTCTGCTCGACCCGACGATCGCGCGCCGCCCGCGCCGCGGATCTAGCCAACGTGGCCAGCCGATTCAGCCGCTCGTTTGTCAGCTCGTCAGTGAAATTGACGGTGAGCGATTGCTGGTGGGTCCAGTTTTTTCCCGCATGCTCGTATTGGTGGAGAACAGTCTCCGCTGGGCAGATGCGCAGCGACGACGTCGGGATATGATAAGCGGCGTAGAAGCTGTGCGGGTGCATCAGTAGGTAATTCAGATTCGAGCGGCTGACCTCAATGCTGAGCGAGGCATCTGCGTTGAGCGGGCGTTCGGTCCCTTTGAGCTGCACGTGGACTCTGACATTGGTCGCCTGCTCCTGATCGACAACTTCGATCTCACAGTCCGTTCCATAGTCCTTGCGGTCAGAGCGTTGGAGGATGAAGCGACCGCTCGCCGCTAGGCGTGCCTGTAAGGCCGCTTCCGCCTTCTCTTCTGCGACATGATTAGCGTCACGCTTCGGCAGGTCGTCGAGATGGCCCATATCGTCAGCCATCCCTATCACCTGCGCGTAATGAAAGCGAAGTCTGTGGCGCCTGCTTTCGCGGACAATTCCCGCCAGCTCTCGTTGAAGTCGGGCAGGTTAGGGTCAGGACCCATTGATTTACGCTTGTCGGCGTGATTCACGGTTCGAAAATCGAGCGGTGAACATGTCTGATCTTTTCTGGCTGACGGATGCGCAGATGGCGCGCCTGGAGCCCTTCTTCCCGAAGTCCCATGGCAAACCTCGCGTTGACGATCGACGCGTGCTGAGTGGCATTATCTTCGTCAATCGCAATGGTTTAAGGTGGCGCGACGCACCAAGTGCGTACGGCCCACATAAGACGCTCTACAACCGCTGGAAGCGTTGGAGCGACAAAGGCATCTTCGCGAAGATGATGGCGGG
>NZ_JAFL01000003.1:0-217182 GCF_019633685.1 Paracoccus sp. J56 | reverse complement strand
TGTCGATCGCCTGTTTGCCGGCGATGATCAGGCCCGCGCCCTCTTCCTGCGCCACTTTCGCCAGGATCCTGGCCACCGCCAGGGGCTCGATGTCCTGATGCACATCATCGGCAGCAACCACCAGGATCGCACGGTCCGCGCCCATCGCAAGCGCCGTCCGCAGCGTCTCGGCTGCCTGCTTCACACCGATCGAAACCGCGATCACCTCAGAGGCCTTCCCGGACTCCTTCAGGCGGATCGCCTCCTCAACCGCAATCTCGTCGAACGGGTTCATCGACATCTTGACGTTCGCAAGATCAACACCAGTGCCGTCAGACCTAACACGGGCCTTAACGTTGTAGTCAATCACACGCTTCAATGGCACGAGAACCTTCATCGGCCGCTCCCCTTTGGTTGTGTCACCTGTTCGGAAGGTTTGTTAGCTGGCCATCAGCGGCAATAACAGGGAAAAAACGACCGTAACGCGTCGTAACATTTCCATCCTGTCGTGTTCGCGCTAACGACTGGCTCCTGGCACCCACAGGATATCCTGCGCGCCGTTATCATTGGCCACGCGCCCCGCCACGAACAGCCAGTCCGACAGGCGGTTGAGATATTTCACAGCGGCCGGATTGGCCCCTTCGGCAGCCATCAGCGCAACGGCAGCACGTTCGGCCCGGCGGGCGACAGTGCGCGACAGGTGCAGATGCGCCGCCAGCGCCGAACCGCCCGGCAGGATAAAACTGCGCAAGGGTGAAAGCGCCGCGTTCATTGCGTCGATTTCGGTCTCAAGACGCTCGACCTGCGCGTCGATCATGCGCAGGACAGTATAGGGGGCATCGGCGTCCTCTTCCATGCGCGGCCGCGACAGATCCGCGCCAAGATCGAAAAGATCGTTCTGGATCACCGCGATACGGGTCGCGATCTCGCCCCCGGCATGCAGCCGGGCGAGGCCAAGCGTCGCGTTCAATTCATCTACGGTGCCATAGGCTTCGACCCGCAGCGAATGTTTGGGCACACGCTCGCCATTCGACAGCGCGGTTTCGCCCCTGTCGCCGGTGCGGGTGTAGATTTTGTTCAATACGACCATCAGCCGCTCCTGATCCAGAGATACAGCAGAAAGACCGCGATAGCGACCGCCTGGGCGATGATGCGCCAGCGCATCAGGCGATTGCCGTGTTTGCGGTTGAACTCGCCCCCGCGGGCAAAGCCGCCGATGCCGGTGGCAAGGATCACCAGGACCACAAGGCAGCAGATCACGAGGAGATAGAAGAGCGGTTTGTCGTGCATGAAAAGCCCTTTCGGCATGCAACCTAGCTGCGGCGCGCGAACCAGTCCAGTGCGCGTGTGGACAAGAGCCTGCGCCCAAAGCCTGCGATGCGGGTCGGCGTGGTAACGTAATAGCGCGGGCGCGGGTTCGTGCTTTCCAGTGCTTCGGCGATGCGGGCGCTGACCGCCGAGGGCGGCAGCTCGAACCGGTCCTTTTTCGCGGCAGGCTCATAAAGCCGCTTTAGCAGCGTGCGGCGGTATTGGTCGGCGCGCGGGCTTGCCTGCCAGTTGATCCAGCGTTCGAAATGCGGAATCGAGTTCTGGCGGATCAGCGTGCCGATGGGGCCGGGCTCGATCAGAACAAAGCGGACGCCGGTATCTGCCATTTCTACGCGCAGCACATCGGTCAGTCCCTCAAGCGCGAATTTCGTCGCCACATAGGCGCCGCGCCAGGGGATGCCGACAAGGCCAAGGACCGAACTGATATTGACCACCCGTCCGCCATGGGCGCGGAAATGCGGCAGCAGCCGGCGGGTCAGGTCATGGGTGCCGAACAGATTCGCCTCGAATATCGCGCGCAGCGCGCCGCGCGGCAGGTCCTCGGCCGCGCCGGGGATGGCGAAGGCGGCGTTGTTGACCAGCGCGTCGATGCGGCCAAGCGCCAGAGCGGCCTTGGCGCAGCGGGCGACGCTGTCTTCGTCGCCAAGCTCAAGCGGCAGGGTATCAAAGCCCTCGGCACGGCGGGCCTCGATATCCCCGGGCTTGCGACAGGTGGCGATGACGCGCCAGCCGCGTTCGCGCATGTGGCGCGCTGCGTCCAGCCCGATGCCCGAAGAACAGCCGGTGATCAGAACGGTTTTCATGCGCGCCTCCTTGCTACCCGGTTCTGCGCCAGGGCCCGCTCATGCGCAAGCCGCGCATTTCCGGCTGGACCGATGCGGTTCGCGGGCCTATTCAATCGACCATGTCCGACGATCCGAATACCCCCGATCCCAACGCGGATCAGACCACGTCCGAACCGCTGTCGCGCGCCATTGGCGAGCGGTATCTGACCTATGCGCTGTCCACGATCATGAACCGTGCGCTGCCGGATGCGCGTGACGGGTTAAAGCCGGTGCACCGCCGTATCCTGTTCGCGATGCGCGAATTGCGGCTGAGCCCGATCGGAGCTTTCCGTAAATCGGCCAAGATCAGCGGCGATGTGATGGGCAACTATCACCCCCACGGCGATGCCGCGATCTATGACGCGATGGCGCGTCTGGCCCAGCCGTTCGCCATGCGCTATCCGCTGGTGGACGGGCAGGGCAACTTTGGCAACATCGACGGCGACAACCCTGCCGCCAGCCGCTATACCGAGGCCCGCCTGACCGCAGCAGCCGAGGCGCTGATGGAGGGGCTGGCCGAGGATGCGGTCGATTTCCGCCCCAACTATGATGGCACGCTGCAAGAGCCGGTGGTGCTGCCTGCTGCATTCCCGAACCTGCTTTGCAATGGTGCCAGCGGGATCGCGGTGGGGATGGCGACGAACGTGCCTCCGCATAACCTGCATGAGGTCATCGACGCCTGTCTGCATCTGATCAAGGCACCCGATGCCCGCGACGACACGCTGATCTCGATCATGCCGGGGCCGGATTTCCCGACCGGGGGCGTGCTGGTCGAATCGCGCGAGACGATTGCCGAGGCCTATCGCACCGGCCGCGGCAGCCTGCGGCTGCGGGCGCGTTGGGTGGTCGAGGATATGGGCCGCGGCCAGTGGCAGATCGTCGTGACCGAGATCCCCTATCAGGTCCAGAAATCCAAGCTGATCGAGCGGCTGGCCGAGATCATCCAGACCAAGAAGGTGCCGATCCTTGCCGATGTGCGCGATGAATCGGCCGAAGATATCCGCATCGTGCTGGAACCGCGCACCCGCGCCGTCGATGCCGAACAGCTGATGGCCGCGCTGTTCCGGGTCAGCGACCTTGAGGTGCGCTTTGGCCTGAACATGAACGTGCTGATCGACGGGCGCGTGCCCAAGGTCTGTTCGCTGAAAGAGGTGCTGCGCGCATTCCTTGACCACCGGCGCGAGGTTCTGGTGCGGCGCTCGAACCACCGGCTGGACAAGATCGCGGCCCGGCTGGAAGTGCTGGAAGGCTATATGATCGCCTTCCTCAACCTCGACCGCGTGATCGAGATCATCCGTAATGAGGATGATCCGAAAGCCGTGATGATCGCCGAATTCAGGCTGACCGAGGTTCAGGTCGAGGCGATCCTGAACATGCGCCTGCGTGCCCTGCGCCGTCTCGAAGAGATGGAGCTGCGCACCGAGCATGAGAAGCTGACCCATGAGCGCGAGGGCCTGATGGCCATGCTGGCTGACGAGGGCGCGCAATGGGCCAGGATTGCCGAAGAGCTGCGCGAAACGCGTTCGAAGTTCGGCAAGTCCGCGCCCGGAGGCCAGCGCCGCACCGAGATCGGCGAAGCCAGCGAGGTGGCCGAAATCGACATGGAGGCGATGATCGAGCGCGAGCCGATCACCGTGATTCTGTCCAGGATGGGCTGGATTCGCGCGCTTAAGGGTCATCAGCCGCTGGATGCCGAGGTCAAGTTCAAGGACGGCGACGGCCCCTTCATGGCGCTGCATGCCGAAACCACCGACAAGCTGATGATCTTTGCCGCCAATGGCCGCTTTTACACACTGCCCGCCAATAACCTGCCCGGCGGGCGCGGCATGGGTGAGCCGCTGCGGCTGATGATCGACCTGCCGAATGATGCGGCGGTGATCGACATGTTCCCCTGGCGCGATGGCGAGCGTTACCTTGTTGCCTCAAAGGCCGGGGACGGGTTCATCGTTGGTGCGGCGGATATCCTTGCGCAGACCCGTGCCGGCAAACAGGTACTGAATGGCGAGCCGGCGCTTTGCCGCCGCGTCGCCGGTGACCATGTTGCCGTGGTCGGTCAGAACCGCAAGATGCTGGTCTTTCCGCTGGACGAGCTGCCCGAAATGGCGCGGGGCAAGGGCGTCCGGTTGCAAAAGTTCAAGGACGGCGGGCTGTCGGACGCGATCTGCATCACCCTGGCCGAAGGTCTGCGCTGGCAGGAAAGCGGTGGCCGCACCCGGACCGAGCCCGATCTGACCGAATGGCTGGGCAAACGGGCAACAGCGGGACGTATGGCGCCACGGGGCTTTCCCCGCGATAACAAGTTCAACTGAAAAAGGGCGGGGTTGATCCCGCCCTTTTCCTTTAGCTGTTCGTGCTCGGCGCTGGGGCCGGGCGCTCGATCTGTGTGGTCTGGTCGCTGGGGACTTTCTTGTGGCCGTTGCAATCCGCGAATGCGGGGATCGCCGCCATAGAGAAGGCCAGCGCAAGGGCGAAGGTCCTGCTGATCATCATCGGCTCCTTCATGCGGGTCAGCCATGCCGGGCTGTCAATAGGCGAGGCCCGGCATGAACCAGCCTCGCACGAAGGGGCGATTCGATCAAATGCGCCGCTTATTCCTCGCGGATCGCCTTGCGGCCGTTGATCATCGGGCTGACCAGATCCTCACGCTTCCAGAAGCGATAGAACAGCACCGCCGCGACATGCAGCAGCACCAGGATCAGGATGATGCTGGCACCCAGATTATGCCAGCCCACCGCTTTTGAGCGGGTGGCGCTGCTGACATAAGATGCCAGTGGGCCGACGTTGATATAGTCGTCGGGGTCCGAGATCAGCCCGGTCGTCACCTGCGCTGCCAGCACCGCCAGCATGACGATGACCGACAGTGCCCCCAAGGGGTTATGGCCGGGCCAGTGGCTGGGCTCGGGCAGGAACATGCTGCGCATGTACCGGGCCACGGCCCCCGGTCCCCGGACGAAATGCGTAAACCGCGCCGGGGGCGGGCCGACAAAGCCCCAGACCAGGCGAAAGATCAGCAGCCCCGCCACGACATAGCCGCACCAGAAATGCAGGGTCATCTTTGCCGGGCCGAACTGGCCAAGGCACCAGGCCGCAATCACGAAAAACGCCAAAAGCCAATGGAACCCGCGCAAAAGCGGGTCCCATAGCCGGACCTCACGGATGGGGCCGCGCCGCGACATCAGCTTTTTTCGCGATAGCTGTCGTGGCAGGCCTTGCAGGCAGCGCCCAGTTTCCCGACCACCGGGCCGATATTACCCTGACCGCCTTTGACGGCCTCGGACGCGCCCGAGGCGGCCTCGCCCAGACCGGCGAACTTGGCCTGGAAGTCCTCGGAGTTCGTCCAGATATCAGGCTTGGCAGCGGTGCCTTCGGTATCGGCCGAGCTGCTGCCTTCGATAAAGAGGGCGGGCATGTCATATTGCGTCAGCGCCTCGATATTGGCGGCGGCGCGGCTGGCGGCGGCTTCGTCATAGGCGATATCACCTTTGGCCATACCGGCAAGGGTGCCCATGTTGATGGCGAGCATCTGATAGAAACCCTGGCGTGCCTTGACGGCCTGCTTGGCCGGATCGTCCTGGGCAAAGCCTGCCAGAGGAACCGCGGCAAGGGCGGCGGCAATGAGAATCAGGCGCATGTCATCTTCCTTTTTGTGTGGCGTCTAGCTGCACTGGGGTTCGCGCAGGGGCAGGGTTGCACAACCAGGCCAAACTGCCAACGCGCCGACGATATCATTTTCGTGAAAACCCTTGGTCTTGGGCGGTTTTCCGGCGCTTTTGGGGATTTTGGACTGCTGCTTTTCGTCGCAGTCCGGGCCAGATCACCCATAAAACGGGCACATCCGTGCTTTCGGGTGGCGCTGTCGCGGCCTGTGCTTGCGCGATGCTGCGATGCAGCGCAGGCTGAAGGGGACGGGGTCCATGCACCTCCCGTCGCCCCGGGCCGCACGGGGCTCTCATGGCAGTGACCGCCGTTCATGCCGCGTTTCCTCCCTCCGCGCGGACATGAACGGCGGGTTTTTCATCCCGCCGGGATGCGCAGCTTGAGGCAATACCGCAGCCGTCCGCAGGGTCGGGCGTCGCTGATCCAGCCGTCGGGGGCGGCAAGATAGGCGCGGATTGTAGCGGCCACGTCACCGGCATCCTCGGGGCGCAGGTCGTGAAAAAGATATGAGCCGCGCCCCGGCGATTGCACAGCCATCAAGACCGGCCGTGCGTTTTTTGCCTGCAAGGCCGTACGGCGCAGGGTGACGGTCGGGTCAAGCGTGCCAAGCGCCATGGCCAGCGCATCGGCCTTGACCCCGGGCGGCAGGGTCAGGGTGACGGGCATCGGTCAAGCAGATAGATATCCATGATCCAGCCGTGCTCGGCCCTCGCCGTGGCGCGGGTCTCATGGATGCGGTCGGCGACTTCGGACAGGGGGCCGCTGATCAGGATCTGGTTTGGCATGCCCAGAAAGGCGCCCCACCAGATATGCACGCCCTGCGGGTCGAGATGGCGAAACGAGCATTCGCCGTCCAGCATGACGACCAGCCGCTCTGCGGTCCCGGGCCAGCCATGGTCACGGATCTGGCGGCCGGTGGTGATAAGCACCGGGGCGGCCACCGCGTTCAGCGGGATCGTATGGGCCGCGCAAAGCGCCTGAATTGCGGTGATGCCGGGGATGACCTTCACGCGCATGGGCAGCCGGTGCGCGACCCGCCCGGCGATGCGCAATGTGCTGTCGTAAAGCGAAGGATCACCCCAGACCAGCAGTGCCGGACGCATGGCGCCATGATCGCGGATCACCTGTTCCCACCGGGCCGCGATGGCGTCGTGCCATTCCTCGACGCCCTGACGATAGCCGTTTGCGGCGCCGCGCTGCGGCATGTCAAAGATCGCCAGCGGTGGCGGGCTCACCAGCGCATCGCGGCAAAGCGCAAGGCGCAACTCGGCCAGATCGGCCTTATCCTCACCTTTGGCGGGGATAAGGATCAGGTCAGCATTCGCCATTGCCGCAATGCCTTCGCGGGTCAGATGGCCGGGGCTGCCAGTGCCGATGCCGATCAACGCAAGCTCGATCATGGCGCCTCTCCGATCAGGTGAAAGAAGGTGCCGGTGGCATGGCCGCGGCGTGAGCCGGTCTCGGCCACCCTGTCGCCATTAGCGTCGGTGACCTGCGCCAAAGGCTCGTCCGGCTGCGCGAGAATCGTCGCATAGTGGAACTCATGCCCGGCCAGCGGCTGGCGGTATAGCCCGGCCAAAGGCTGAGCCCGGCGATAGCCCAGATGCATCCGGCGCTTTTCATAGCTGGTTTCAAGCCCCAGCAGGCCCGCCATCTGGTGCCGCACCCCCTGAGCATCGACCAGCCCCGCGCCCATGGCCATATAACCACCGCATTCGCCATGAACCGGACGCGTCTGGGAAAAACGCTGCAACCCGGCGCGAAAGCGTTCGGCCATGGCAAGCCTGCCTGCGTGCAATTCTGGATAGCCGCCGGGCAGCCAGCAGGCCCCGGCACTGTCGTCGGGGGGCTGATCCGCAAGGGGAGAAAAGGGCAGGATCTCAGCCCCGGCTGTCCTCCAGCCCTGAATAAGATGCGGATAGACAAAGGAAAACGCTTCATCCTGTGCCAGCGCGATACGTTGTGCGGGCGGAGGCAGTGGCGAAAATGGCCCGGCCACGACGCCGCCCCCAGCCGCCGCGATGATGGCGTCAAGGTCCAGATGCAGCCTTGCCGCTGCGGCAGCCGCGGCAAGCAAGGAGTCAAGGGCGGCGAGCTCCTGCGCCTGCACAAGGCCAAGGTGACGTTCGGGCAGTTCGATCCCGGCCTCGCGCGGCAGCACGCCCAGCACCGGGATGCCCAGCGGGTCCAGCGCGTGGCGCATCAGCATTTCGTGCCGGGACGAGGCGACGCGGTTCAGCACCACCCCGGCCAGTTCCACGTCGCGGCGCATCTCGCGGAACCCCAGTGCCACGGCCCCGGCGGATTGCGCCTGACCTTTGCAGTCAAGGACCAGAACCACCGGCCAGCCGGTCAGCGCGGCGATATCGGCGCTGGCGCCATTGCCGCAGCCTCCGCGCTGGGCCACGCCGTCAAATAGCCCCATCGAGCCCTCGGCGATTGCAAGATCGGCGTCCGATGTGCGCGCAATCAGATGTGCGATCTGTGCCCGTCCCATGGCCCAGCTGTCCAGATTGAACGAGTCACGCCCCGCCGCCCGGCGGTGAAAGGCGGGGTCGATATAATCAGGCCCGCTTTTAAAGGGCTGCACGGTCAGGCCGCGCGCCCGCAACGCGCCGATCAGTCCCAGCGTGACCGTGGTCTTGCCGCTGCCCGAGGCCGGGGCGCTGATGACAAGGCCCTTCATTCGGGGAACCGGGGTGTGGTGCCGACCGGCCGAAACCGGCGGTCGTAATCGCCGGCGTAAAGGCGGCTTTCCAGAAAATCCGTGGCTGCGAGGGCCCGACCGACAAGGATCAGCGCCGTGCGCTCTCCCTCGCCGATCGCCGGGTCAAGCGTGCCGAGCGTCGCCCTGACGATGCGCTGGTCAGGCCAGCTGGCGCGGAACACTACCGCGACCGGGCAATCGGCACCGTAATGGGGCAGCAGTTCGTCTTGTACCCGGTCGAGCACATGCACCGACAGGTGAATGGCAAGCGTCGCGCCAGTGGCCGCGAAATTTGCCAGCTGCTCGCCCTTTGGCATGGCCGAGGCCCGGCCCGAGGTGCGGGTCAGGACCACCGATTGCGCAATACCGGGCAGCGTGAGTTCAGCCCCAAGCGCGGCGGCGGCGGCGGCGAACGAAGGTACGCCCGGCGTCACGTCATAGGGAATGCCAAGTTCGCGCAGCCGCCGCAATTGTTCGCCCATGGCCGACCACACTGACAGATCGCCGGAATGAAGTCGCGCGACGTCATGACCGTCACGATGCGCGTTCAGGATCTCGCCAATGATCTGGTCAAGGTTCATGGGCGCGGTGTTCACGATACGCGCACCGGGCGGGCAATGGCTCAGCAGTTCCTGCGGCACCAGTGAGCCGGCATAAAGGCAGACCGGGCAAGAGGCGATCAGGTCGCGGCCGCGCAGGGTGATCAGATCGGCCGCGCCGGGGCCAGCGCCGATGAAATGGACGGTCATGCGGGGTCTCCTTCTGCGATGGCGGCGGTGGCGGTGCCATCCTGCGAGATGACGCGCGGGGCGATGATGCGCGCGCCGGGGCCAAGGGCGGCAAGGGCGGCTGCCTCGGCCAGCGAACCGGTGCCGTGGCGGGCAAGGATGCGTGGCGATTGGGTGGGCGTGGCGATGCCTGCGACCTCGACTGCGATCAGGGGCTGGCCGGTTTCGGCAGCAAGCGCACGTATTGGGGCGGCCTGCGCCTTGGCGGGCGTGGTCGCCAGCGCCTCGGCCGGGCCTGCACGGGTCAGCGCCTCGCGCAGCGCAGCCAGCGTGGCCGCTTTGCGAAAGCCGATGCCTGCCACCCTCATGGCCAGCTCCATTGCGTGACGTTGCGCGCCGGGGTCCAGCCGCGCATCCGGCCAAGAGGGGTGGCCTCTTGCAGGGCAACCCGGGTCAAATATCCGCCGCGCGCGGCATGCAAATCGATCAGCAGCGCCTCGGTTTCAAGCGTGACCGCGTTCACGACCAGTCGTGCAGGGGGCAGGGCGTCGATCAATGCCGCACTGGCCCCACCGCCGACAAAGATCGCGTCAGGCGGGGGCAGGCCAGCCAGTGCCGTGGGCGCGGCGCCGTGGATGGTGCGCATCTGTTCCGCAAGCCCAAAGGCGTCGATGTTTGCGGCGATATTGGCGATGCGGTCGGCGCGCGGCTCAATGGTCGCGGCCCGCCCGCCGTTCAGGCACCATTCAACGCTGATCGAGCCCGAGCCGCCGCCGATGTCCCACAGCATTTCACCCGAACGGGGGGCAAGCGCCGCCAGAGTCATCGCCCGGACAGCCCGGCGGGTGATCTGGCCGTCATGGGCAAAGACCTCGTCCGGCAGGCCGAAACCACGTGGCAGGCCCGCCCCCGGTGGCAGATCCGCCCCGTCCAGAGCGACCGCCACCGGGGCGACACAGTCAAGCGCAAACTCCTGCGCCCGCGCCTCGCGGATACGTTCGCGGGGGCCGCCAAGCGCCTCAAGCACGGCCATGCGCATCTGCCCGAACCCCTGTGCCACCAGCCATTCCGCCAGGGCGGCAGGGGCAGAGGCGTCGCGCATCAGGCAGATCGTCCGCGTTCCCCGTGCCATGACCGGGCGCAGCCGGGCAAAGGGTGCGGCGTGCAGGCCAAGACAGGTCACATCCTCCAGCCGCCAGCCCAGCCTTGCGGCGGCCAGCGAAAAGGTGCCGGGCGCGGGAAAAGCGCGCCATTCGCTATGGGGCAGAACAGCGGCAATACTGCCCCCCGCGCCATGCCAGAACGGATCGCCCGAGACAAGCGCGGCGACCTTTTGCCCGCGCAGGGCCAACAGGGGGCCAAGATCAAAGGGGACCGGCCAGGTTTTGCCGCGTGGCGCGGCAAGCCCTGCGAGTTCCAGGTGCCGGGGGGCACCAAAGACGATTTCGGCGCGATCCAGCGCTTCGCGGCTTGCAGGCGACAGGCCGGCAGGGCCATCCTCCTGAATACCGATGATGGAAAGCCAGGGATCAGCCATGACGCGCATCCTTTTGCTGGGCGGCACCACCGAAGCCGGAGCCATGGCCAGCGCGCTGGCCGCTGCCGGGCTGCAGGCGGTGTATTCTTACGCCGGCCGCACCGCGCGCCCGGTCAAACAACCCCTGCCGACGCGGATCGGCGGTTTTGGCGGTCCCGAGGGGCTGGCCGGGTATCTGCGCACCGAACGCATCAGCCATGTCATCGACGCCACCCACCCCTTTGCCAAGGGGATGAGCTGCAATGCCATTACTGCCTGCGCGGCGACGGGCACGGCGCTGATCGCGCTGGAACGCCCGCCCTGGGTGTCCGCGCCCGGTGACCGTTGGGTCAGGGTCAGCGATTATGAGGCTGCCGCCCGTGTTCTGCCGGGGGATGGCTCGGGGGTGTTTCTGGCCATCGGGCGACAGAACCTGCAACCCTTTGTCGGGATCAATCACATCTGGATGCTGCGCTTTGCCGAGGTGGCGGCCCATCCCCTGCGGGATGCGACGCTGATCGTTTCGCGCGGCCCCTTCACCGTGGCAGGTGATGTGGCGCTGATGCGCCGCCATGACATCGCCCATGTCGTTGCCAAGAATGCCGGAGGCCAGGCGGCCGAGGCCAAGATCGCGGCTGCGCGCGAACTGGGCCTGCCAGTGGTGATGATCGACCGCCCTGAGCTGCCGCCGCGCCGCGTCGTCGCAACCCCGGCCGAGGTGATGGTCTGGCTTCATGGCACGGATCGCGGCGTATAGACCCAGCTGCCAGCCCGGCGGGTGGCGCTGTTGCCAAGGATGACGACGGTGCGCATGTCCGCCATCTCGGGCAATGCCTTGCTCAGCGTCGTGGTCTGGATCACCTCATCCGGGGTCGAGACGGCCCGCGCGAATGAGATCAGCCGGTCAGGCCCGCAGCATTCGCGCAGGATGTTAAGCGCGCGGGCAAAGCCTTCGGGTCGTGCCTTTGAGCGGGGGTTATAAAAGGCCATGGCAAAATCGGCCTCGGCCGCCAGCCGCAAGCGCCGCTCGATCAGGGCCCATGGTTTAAGATTGTCCGACAGGTTGATCGCGCAGAAATCATGGCCAAGCGGTGCGCCGATCCGTGCTGCGGCGGCGAGCATGGCGGTGATGCCGGGCAGGATGCGGATTTCGGGCATGACGGTGCGGTCCTCAAGCGCCTCAAACAGCGCCGAGGCCATCGCAAAGACCCCCGGATCCCCCGATGAGACCACCACGACCCGCCGCCCGCTTTCGGCCAGATCAAGGGCCAGGCGCGCGCGCTCGACCTCGACCCGGTTGTCCGAAGGGTGCAGCGTCAGCCCTTTGCGCGGAGCGACACGGGCGACATAGGGGATATAGCCGACAACATCGGTGGCCTCGTCCAGTGCCGCGCACACCTCGGGGGTGACGAGGTGATCGGCCCCGGGCCCAAGACCCGCCACCACGACCCAGCCGCTCATTCCGCTGCGTCCGCCAGGGGACGGCGGCCATTGCCATGCACCAGAACGGTGGCGAAATACGGGCAATTCTGCAGATCGGCGTCCGCAAGTGGGGTCACGCGCTGGTTCGGCATCGTTCCACGCTCGACCAGCCAGGCATCGGTCATCCGTCCGGCAAGGTTCAGCGCGCGGGCGATCTTGGGCAGGTTGCGGCCGGTTTTCATCACGACCACCGCATCAGCGGCGCGCATGTGGCGGGCAAGCTCGGCCTCGGGCAGGGTGCCCATCAGCACGGTCATCGCATCATCGCCCCAGGTCATCGGACGGCCGATGGCGTTCCAGCAACCGGTCATGCCGGGGATGCCGGGGATGATCTCGACCGGCGCCAGATCCTGCAGCCGGGCGTGCAGATGCATGAACGAGCCGTAAAACAGCGGATCGCCCTCGCACAGCACGACCACGTCGCCGTCAGCAGCCAGCCCTGCAAGCCGCCCCGTCCAGTCGTCGTAAAAGGCCGAAAGCAACCGGTTGTATTCGGGGCTGTCAAAGGGGATTTCGGTCGTGACCGGATATTCCATCGCATGTTCGATCACATCCGGCGCCAGCAGGTCCGAGACGATCCGGCGGGCCTGTCCGGCGCGGCCCTTTTTGCGGAAATAGGCGATCTGGCGTGCCCCGCGGATGGCGCGGTCGGCACGGACCGAGATCAGGTCGGGATCGCCGGGGCCAAGACCCGCGCAGATGATCTTGCCCATGGCTATTCCTTTCGGCTGGCAAGTGCGTTGACGGCGGCAACCGTGATGGCCGAGCCGCCAAGCCGCCCGCGCACGATCAGTGCCGGAGCGGGCAGGTCCTTGATCAGCGCCGCCTTGGATTCAGCGGCACCGACAAAGCCAACCGGACAGCCGATAATCGCGGCGGGACGCGGGCAGGCCGGATCGCGCAGCATGTTCAACAGATGAAACAGCGCGGTCGGAGCATTGCCGATGGCGACCACCGCCCCGGCCAGATCCTCGCGCCATAGTTCAAGCGCGGCGGCGCTGCGTGTGTTGCCCATCTGCGCCGCCAGCTCCGGTACGCGGGGGTCTTGCAGGGTACAGATGATACGGTTTTTTGCGGGCAGCCGGGCGCGGGTGATCCCTTCGCTGACCATGCGCGCGTCGCACAGGATTGGTGCGCCGTCCTCTAGTGCTTTGCGCGTGGCCAGGGCCATCCCGGGCGAGAATTCCACGTCGCGTTCAAGCCCGACCAGCCCGGCGGCGTGGATCATGCGAACGACGACCGGCTCTTCTTCGGGGGAAAAGCGGGCGAGGTCGGCCTCGGCGCGGATAGTGGCAAAGGACTGCGCATAGATGCGGGCGCCGTCGGTTTCATATTGGTGCAGCATCGGGCGGCTCCACTGGGTTTGAGGCGATTTCATTGGGGACACGCTTTGGCAAGTGCGGCAGGCAGGTCATGCACGGCCAGCCCCGCCCGCGTGACAGGATCGCGCGCGCTGCCATCCCGGATCAGGTCAAAGCGGTCGCGCCCGGTCGCAATCAGCGTCGCCGAGGCCGGTCCCTGATGAGCGCATGCCTTGGCGCAGCCGGTGACATGCAGCGTCTGATCCGGCGCGAGGCGAGGCGCAAGATGCCGCGCCAGCGCCCGTACATCGGCCTGCGCCTGCGGGCAGCCGGGCGCGCCCGTGCAGGCATGGACGCGCGTAAGCGGGTCGCACGGATCAAGGATCGCACCGGGGATGCGGGGCAAGGTAGCACCCTCGATCAGCAAGGCGCGCCACGGTGTCAGGCGCAGCGGACCCAAAGCTGCTGCTGCCTCAAGCTGGTCGGGCGTGATCTGACCAAAGGCAAAGCCGACGATCCAGCCATTCGTTGCCGGTCCGGGACCTGGCGTGGCAGAGGCACCGGGGCGGGTGGTCCCTGCGACCGATCCCCCGGGTTTTGGCGCCCCCTGGCGCAGATGGTCGCGCATCCGCCCACGACCCTCGGTCACGCCGCCCGTCTGCACGAACCAATGTGCCAGTGCGACGGCGCGGCGGGCAGCCTCGGCGGGGTTTGCGGCCTCAAGTGCCCAATCCGCACCATCAGGCAGGATCAACCAGCCCGTGCCATGTGGGCGCAACCGGATATCCGCGGGAACATCGGTCAGCACCGCAGTTCCCGCATCGACTGCAAATCCGAACTTGGCGGGCACTTTTGGCGCATCCGGTGCTGTCATTGCGCGGGCGATCGCCTCGGCCACCTGCCACGCCGGTCCGCCGACCGGGGCAAATGGCGACAGGATGACATTGCGCCGCGCCTCGGTCCCGGCATCGCGGTCGGTCAGGCCGAAAGGCTGAAGCGCCGCGATGGTCGCCGCATGGCCCAAGGAGGTCAGCCCGCGCAATTGCAGGTTTGCGCGACTGGTCAGGTCGATCAGCCCGTTGCCGTGGCGCGAAGAAAGACCGGCGATCAGCCGCGCCTCGTCGGGTGTCAGCCGTCCATTTCGCGCCCGGATACGCAGCACCAGCCCGTCGCCCGATTCCATCGGGCGCAGCGCGCCGGGACACCAGCCCTTGATCTCAAAACCGCTCATGGTGCCACCCCGGCAAGGACAGAGTTGCGCCGCGTGACCCACAGACCCGAGGCGATCAGCCGTGCAAACAGCGCCCGCATTGCGGCCAGAGCGGCGGGGTTTTCGCGCTGCATGAAATCCACCACCTCGGGTCGACCCAGCGTCGCCTCGTGATAAAGGTCGAACAGATGGCCCGGCACCACGCCGGCCAGATTGGCAAAGGCGGCCATGTGATCCAGCGTTGCCGCAATCTCGGCCGCGCCGCGAAAGCCGTGCCGCATCATGCCGTCCGCCCAGGCGGGATTGGCAGCGCGGGCACGGGTGACGCGGGCGATTTCCTCGGTCAGGGTGCGGGCGCGCGGCTGGTCCGGGCGCGTGGCGTCAAGGTGGTAAAGCGCCGGATGCGCAGCCCCGATCCGCGCCATGGCGGCGGCAAAGCCCGCCTCATGTGCGGCGTAATCGCTGGCCAGCAGCAGATCGGATTCCGGCAGGTCCTGCGCATGGACAAAGGCGTCAGCCCCCGAAAGCCGCTCACGGATCGCCTGTGGCTGATGGCTGATGCGCCCATCGGCCCCGATGGCATGAGAGGACGCGGCAAGCCATGCCTCGCCCGCCGCGTGCCGCGCCTCATCGCTGAACGTTTCGGCAAGATCGGCAAGGCCGAGGCCGTAAAGCCCGGGCTTGGGGCCAAAGACGCGCGGGATGCGGTGACGATAGGGGTTGTCATCCGGGCTTTCGTCACGAGTCGCCAGCGCCGCGGCCCCGGTCTCGAACAATTGCGCCAGACCGGGGAAAACGTCCCTAAACAACCCCGAGACCCGCAGCGTCACGTCAATTCGCGGCCG
Organism: Paracoccus sp. J56; assembly: GCF_019633685.1. Classification (NCBI taxonomy): domain Bacteria; kingdom Pseudomonadati; phylum Pseudomonadota; class Alphaproteobacteria; order Rhodobacterales; family Paracoccaceae; genus Paracoccus; species Paracoccus sp. J56. The sequence continues at coordinate 201,604 of NZ_JAFL01000003.1, read as the reverse complement.
GCCCAGTTCGGCCAGCGTAAGGATATCGACCCCCGATACCCGGCCCGAGGCGGCGTCCCAGCGCGGGCGCAGCCCGGCCAGATGCAGCGCCATGGCAAATTCCTCGCCTGCCGTGCGCATGGTTGCGCTGCCCCACAGGTCCACGACCAGCCCACGCGGCCAGTCGCCATGATCCTGAAGATGGCGGCGCAGCAGCTCTTCGGCCAGCCTTACCCCCTGTGCATAGGCATTGCGCGAAGGCACGGCGCGGGGATCGACGGTAAAAAGATTGCGCCCCGTCGGCAGCACATCCTGCCGCCCGCGCGCCGGAGAGCCCGAGGGGCCGGGCGCGACCCTTTGCCCCGAAAGGGCGCGGGTCAGCCCCTCACGCTCGGCCTTGCCACAGGCGCCAGAGCCATAGACATGCAGCCCGTCGCCAAAGCGGCTGTCCTTGAGATCGCAAAGGAAACGGTCGATCAGCGGGATCGCCTCGGCCGGGGCGGCGTCGGGGGGCAGGCCCAGATCCGCCTCGACCCCGGCGGCACGTGCCTCGTCTCGGATGGCAAGGATCAGCCGGTCGCGGCGGCGTGGGTCCAGCCCGTCGGCGGTGGAATATTCGTCAAGCAGCCGCTCAAGATGCGTCAGGCGCTCCGGCAGGGCGGCATCGACAAGGGGCGGCGGCAGATGGCCCAGCGTTACGGCTGAAAGCCGCCGTTTCGCCTGCGCCGCCTCGCCCGGATCGTTGGCGATGAAGGGATAGACGACGGGCAGATCGCCAAGCAGTGCCTCGGGCCAGCATTCATCTGACAGTGCCACCGATTTGCCCGGCAGCCACTCAAGCGTGCCATGTGCGCCCATGTGGATCAGCGCGTCCGCCTGTGTCCTGAGCCACAGGTAAAAGGCAACATATTCGTGGCATGGGGTGCGGGTCAGGTCGTGATAATCCTCGGCCCTTGTCGCGACCTCTCCGCGTTCGGGTTGCAGCGCGATCAGGTCGGCGCCATGGCGCAGGGCGGCAAAGTGAAAGCCACCAGCGGGAGGCGCGCCCCATGCGGCGGCAAGGTCGTCACGCAGACGCGCCGGCAGGCGGGCCAGCGTGGCAAGGTAATCCGCCTGCGGCCAGTGCAGACGCCCGGCCTTAAGCCTGCGGCCCAGATCGTCATGTGGAATGCCAAGCATCGCCCCGGCTGATGCAAGGGCGTCAAGCCCAACCGCATGGGCCAGCTGATAGGTCTTGCCGGGATAGGTCGACAGCACCACTGCGCGGCGTTTTGCGGGCAGGTTCAGCCAAGCCCGCACCCGTGCCGCCGCCGCATTGATGCGCTGATCATCCGGGACGTGGATCATGCGAGAAAATTGCAGATCCGGGTCGCGCTCTTGCGCCTGTTTGAAGCTGATCGCGCCCAGAAAAATGCGGCCATCAACCTCGGGCAGGACCACGTGCATCGCCAGATCTGCGGCGGAAAGGCCGCGTTCTTCTGCGGCCCATAGCTCGCGCGGGGCAGTGGAAAGCGCCACCTGAAAGACCGGGCCGTCGGCCCCGTCAAAGGGCGTCGCGCCAGCATCGTCACGGGCAGAAAAGGCGGTCAGGTTTACCACCGCCGCAACCCCCGGCAGATGTGGCGCCAGCCATTCTGCAAAGCCCGGTGCCTTGAGCGAGGGCGCGAATACTCCGGTTGCGTCCAGTCCCGCGGCGCGCAGGGCGCGGATCATCGCATCGACTGGCGCCAGATCGGCAGAGGTCAGATAGCTGCGGTAAAAGCTGACGAGCAGCCCGGGCTTTGGCCGCTGAATAACGCCGTGATCGGGGTCGTAAAATCCGAACTCGGGGATCGCAGCCTCGCCCTGAACCGGCGCGGTGTGCAGGCCCGCAGCATGCGCCAGCTCTGCCAAGGCCATCTGCGCGGCGACCGCGCCGCCCTGATCGCATAGCGTGGTCAGCCGGCGCAGCACCGGCAACGGCAGCGTCGAATAACGGTCAAGCGTCGGGTCAGGCCGCCCGTCGGCGGGCAGAAAGGCCAGCGCGATACCCCGTCTGCGCGCCAGATCCTGAAGGCTGGCGACTCCATAGGACCAATAGGGTTCACCCCCGATCAGCCGCACCAGAATCGCCCGCGCCCCGGCAAGCGTCGTCTCGCAGTACTGATCGACCGAAACCGGGTGCCGCAGCGCCGAAAGATTGCACAGCCGCAGCGAGGGCAGCCCCCCTGACGCACGGTGCCAGCCTGCAGCGAAAGCGCCGAGATCGCTGTCCGAATAGGACAGTGCGATCAGCTCGGCGGGGCTTTGGCCGGGGTCGGTCGGAACCTCGGTTTCTTCCAGCCCACGGCTTTCGCGAAAGACGACATGCATGGCTTATTCGGCGCTTATGCGGCCAGAACCGCCCTGATCGCGGCCTCGTCGATATCGTCATGCTCGGCAATGACGACGAGGCGCGAGTTGCGGGGGGCATCGCCCCAGGGCCGGTCGTATTGGTGGCGCACCCGTTCGCCCACCGCCTGCACCAGCAACCGCATGGGCTTGCCCAGGACGGCGACATGGCCCTTGACCCGCAGGATGTTCTGTTCCCGCGCCAGCCGTTCGATGCGGGTGGCCAGATCAGCCGGGTCCGCGATCTCGGCCAGTTCGATCACCACCGAGTCGAAATCGTCATGCTCATGATCCTCGGCCCCGTCATGATGGCTGGGGCGGGCGGCAAGGTCATCCTCGGCCGCGGCATTGAGGCCCAGGATGACGCGCGGGTCGATCACCCCGTCAACCAGCGGCAGGATCGGCAGCTTGCGCGGGGCCTCGGCCTCGATGACCGCGCGGGCGGCGGCCAGCCCCTGTTCGCCCGCCAGATCAGCCTTGGAGAGCAGGACGATATCGGCACAGGCGATCTGGTCCTCGAACACCTCGGAAAGCGGCGTTTCGTGGTCAAGGCTGTCATCAGCGGCGCGCTGGGCCTCGACTGCCGCCACGTCGGGGGCAAAACGGCCTGCCGCAACCGCCTCGGCATCGGCCAGTGCAATCACCCCGTCCACGGTGATGCGCGAACGGATCGCCGGCCAGTCGAACGCCTTAAGCAGCGGTTTCGGCAGGGCAAGGCCCGAGGTCTCGATCAGGATGTGGTCGGGCCTGACCGGCATTGCCATCAGCCGTTCAAGCGTCGGGATGAAGTCATCGGCGACGGTGCAACAGATGCAGCCGTTCGACAGCTCCATGATGTTTTCGGCCGGGCAGTTTTCGTCTGCGCAGGATTTCAGGATCTCTCCGTCCACGCCCATTGTGCCGAATTCGTTGACCAGAACTGCCAGCCGCTTGCCCTGCGGGTTCTGCATCAGGTGGCGGATCAGCGTGGTCTTGCCGGCGCCCAGAAAGCCGGTGATGACAGTCACTGGGGTCTTGGTCAGGTCGGTCATGTGCTACCCAATCGGAGGAATGCGCGCGAGGCTGCGCTTGCGGAAAATCGTGACGCGTTCACGCCAGGGGACGATGCCGTCAGATGCGTCGGCATAGGCGGCGGCGCCCTGCATGATCTCGGGGGCGTCATCAGCCGACATGCTGCCATAGACATAGGTCCACCGGCCCGGGCCCGACAGCGCGATCGCCGCGCCATTGGCGCAGGCTGACAGGCATTCGACGGGAACGATACGCACGCCTTGGGGCAGAGTTTCGGCGGTCAGCGCCTGCAACAGACGCAGGCCGGGCACGGGCTCGCCGTCGGGGACGGGCAGGCCGGCGCGGCAGGTGATGCAGACATGCAAGGTGACTGTCATGCGCCCTTCATCCGTTATGGCGGCAGGGCGCGGGGGCGCGACATATGCCCCAAGCCCCAGCAGGAACACCCCGTCCGCCGGTCAATCCTTTGCGCGGGCAGGTCTCCCGGCTTGCGGATTCGGGCCTGTGGAGCCCACGGTCGTCCCGCCTTCCCGGCTTTTGGCCAGTGGCTTATGGGCGACCTTTCCGGTCACGGTCGCGGGGGCGGCTGCTTCCAGGCGGTTGCCTGTCGCATTCCCTCTTAGCCTGTCGTAGGACAGGAACCAGCGCCCCTTGTCTGTGCGCGCCCGGTCCCGACTTGTCAAGCAAAGGAGTGCCCGATGCCGACCGAAGACAACCTTCGCCATGCCGAGAAGATGGCCAGGATCAAAGCTGCGCGTGACCGGATGATGGCTGGAAAGCAGGGCGAAAAGGGACTGATCATCGTCCATACCGGCAAGGGCAAGGGCAAGTCCTCGTCCGGGTTTGGCATGATCCTGCGCTGCATCGCCCATGAGATGCCCTGCGCCGTGGTGCAGTTCATCAAGGGCTCATGGGACACGGGCGAGCGTCGGGTTTTGACCGGACATTTCGGCGATCTGTGCCAGTTTTATGCCATGGGCGAGGGGTTTACCTGGGAAACGCAGGACCGTGAGCGTGACATCGCCGCCGCCCGCGCCGGCTGGGAAAAGGCCAAAGAGCTGATCCGCGATCCCCGCATCCGTATGGTACTGCTTGATGAGATCAACATCGCCCTGCGCTATGATTATCTGGATCTGGACGAGGTGCTGGTCTTTCTGCGCAGCGAAAAGCAGCCGATGACCCATGTCGTGCTGACCGGGCGCAACGCCAGGCCGGAACTGATCGAGCTTGCCGATCTTGTAACAGAGATGGAACAGGTCAAGCATCCGTTCCGCGACGGTATCAAGGCCCAGCCGGGGGTAGAGTTCTAGGACGATGACCGAACCGCAGGACAAGCCAAAACTGCTTTCGGGCGGCAATCCGCAGATCCCAAAGGGATATGGCGAAGCCCCCGTTCGCGCCTATATCGACGCGCTGCCGGGATGGAAGCATCAGGTTGGCGAAAAGCTGGATCAGATCGTCACCCGCACCGTGCCGGGTGTGAAAAAGGCGGTAAAGTGGAATTCGCCTTTTTACGGGGTCGAGGAAGGGGTCTGGTTCCTCAGCTTTCACTGCATGACTAAATATATCAAAGTCGGCTTTTTTCGCGGCGCAGAGCTGGATCCGCTGCCGCCTGTCGCCTCGAAACAGCCCGACGTGCGCTATGTCCATATTCCCGAAGGCCCGTTCGACGAAAAGCAATTCGCCGATTGGGTGCTGCAGGCCAGCCGTCTGCCGGGGCTGAAGATGTAAGGCCCTAGCGCCGCTGCCATTCGGGGGCGGTATTTTCCTGCCAGCCCCTGCGATGCAGCAATGGCGTGTCATCCTCAAACTCAGGCCAGCCGAGGCAGAGAAGGGCCGAGAACTCCCATTCAGGCGACACCTGCAAAAGCGCGGTGATCCGCTGGGGGTCGATGATCGAGACCATCCCCATCCCCAGATTGCGCGCCCGTGCCGCCAGCCATAGCGCCATGATTGCCATGGCGGTCGATTGTTGCAGCGTTTGCGGCATGGTTGCCCGGCCAAGGCCGTGCCCCTCAGAGGGGTCGAGACGGGTAAAGACGGCCAGCCACACCGGTGCGCGATCAAGACCTGCCAGTTTCAATGCATCATATTCCTGTCGCTGCTGGCCCCGATAGTGGCTGGCGGCCTCGGTATTGCAGCGTTGGAACTCGGCCCGGATCCGGTCGCGCAGAGCCGGGGTTTCGACGCGAACCACCCGCCAGGGACGAGAGTTGCCGACGGATGGCGCAAGCTCCATCGCGGCACGCAGCTCATCCAGCAGGGGTTCGGGCACAGGATCGGGGCGGAAATGGCGTATATCGCGGCGCCAGCGTAGGATGCGGTCCAGCGTGGCGCGATCTTCGGGGCCGAACTCCATCACGGTGTAGCGCAGATTGCGTTGTCGGGCAGGCCCTCGGCCCCGGCGCGGATGGCGACCGGGCGTTCGGGGACTGTCAGTTCGATAGCAAGCGGCTGGCCGCCGACGGTCAGGGGGCTGTGATCGTTGGCATTCAGTTCGACCCGCAGCTGATCGCCGGGCGCCAGCGACCCAAGGTGATGGGCGGGGCCATAAAGACGGGCGATCTTGGTGCCGTTCAGGTAAAGATGGGCGTGACCTTCACCCGCGCGGTGGGCCAGACCTGCGTGTTCGGGCGCAAAGCAAAAGCCCTGCGCCTGCACGAACAGGTTCCAGCCGGTGACGCTGTCGGGTTCAAGCCGCGCCGAGGCAGTTGCGCTGCCAGCGGGCAGGTCGATGGCCGTGCCGTGGTGATGCGTCCCGGTCTGTGCGCCATGGCCATTGGCACCGTGGTCGTGGCCGTCCAGCGTGACACCATTCGCGGCGGCGATGACAAAGCCCATGCCGCCGCCGAAGATCAGACCGATCAGCAGCATCGGGATCGAGCGATCCATGTCACTATCCTTGTTCATAGGAACAGCCGGACGATGGCCGCCCGGCTGCGAATGCTTCATTCCCGATCAGGCCGCCTGCGGCACTGGGGCGCCCTGCGCCTCGCGCTGCCAGAGCCAGCCCGAAAGCAGCCCAAGCAGGGTCCATGCCATGGCGCCTACGCCTAGCGAGCGGCCGGCGAATTCGGCTGCCAGTTCGGGCGGGACGGGGCCGGCGTAACTGTCGGGCTGCGGTGCTCCGATCAGATGCGGCGCGATGATCAGGATGATTGCCGCGCCCCATGCCGCCCAGCCTTTGCCAAAGACGATCAGCCACAGGGCAAGCCCGGTCGCAACCGCCGTGCCAAGCCACCAGATCGCGCGAAGCTGCACATCAGCGGCGGCAACGCCCGGCACCTCGGGTGCAAGGCCAAAGGCCGGGGCAAGCTGCATGGTGACAAAACCTGCAAGCCCCCACAGCAGCCCCTGCCGGGCTGATACCGTATTTCCCTGCACCTCGGTCACCGCCATCAGTGCCACCAGCATCAGCCCGTAGCCTGCATAGACCATCATGGTGAACAGAACCGACAGCATGTTGCGGCTCCATTCAAACGGACCGAGGTCCTGATGGGCGCTGACGGTCTCGGCCCCGAAATGGGTCAGTTGGCCCGATTCATACAGTTCGGCATGCAGCAGCACCGGCTGCACGAACCAAAGCTGCAACAGGGCGGCAATCAGCCCTGCTGCAGCGCCAGCGATCAATCCGCTGGTCACTATGCGCGAAAACATCTCAGTGGCAGGGGAAGCCGACGGCGTGACGCGTGTCATGCGCGGCATCATGCAGGGTTTCGGCCTGCACCAGCCCCGACACAAAGATCAGCCCAAAGCCGATGGCAAACGCTGCAATGGCGGGAAGCAGGACCGAGCGCGCGCCTGCGGCGCTGCTGGTCGTCATGGTCTTTGCGGTCATTCTTGACCCTTTCCTGTAGTCGTCCAACCCGACGACGTTACGGTTTCATGCACCGGCAGGTCTCCTGGCTTGCGGGTCACAGCTGACGCCCGCCTTCCCGGCCATGACGGGCCAGTGGCGTGATGGGCGTCCGCTCTCCGCTCACAGTCGCGGGGGCGGCTGCGGATTTGGCACCGGATGTTCCGGGCCGCACCGCATTCCCTTTTGGGCCCCGATCAAGGGGCACCGATACGCGGGCATGTTAGCTGCGAGATCGCGCCGGCGGCAAGCGGAATCGGGTGCCGTCTCGTTGCAGGCCGGTCAGGGCGCGGGTGGCCAATCCACATCGACCCAGACCAGCCGATGCGCCGAGGCTTTCAGCGCGGCCTCGGCCAGTGGCCCCTCGGCAGGCCAGAAGACCCCAGAGCCCAGCACCTCTAACCCCTTGGCGGGCAGGACGTAATCGACGCGCAGGTTGCCCGGCGGACGGTCGTCGCGCCAGTCGCCGGTATCCAGCGCGGGGTCGCCCTTATGGTTGTCGTTCACGCCCCCCCTGGCCGCCGTCCCTCCGGAGCTGCGGGGCAGGGGGTCGGTGACATGGGCCATGATCCGGGCCAAAGCCTCGGGTCGGCCGTCGCCGTCCATCGGATCAAGGTTCAGATTTCCGGCAAGCACGAAGGGACCTTTGGGCAGATGATGCACCCAGAAGGCCAGTTCGTCGTGATTGCGCCGCCCGTTCAAATCTTCGGGGCCGTCAAAGACCGGAGGGGTTGCTGACATAGCCAGCAGGTGCAGCGGCTGACCCGCAATGGTGATTTCAGCATCCCAATGCGCGGTCGAGGACAGGCGCCGCGCCGCCTCGACCTCGGGCGGCAGGGGCGGCATCAGGTTGCCGGGCAGATCGCGCCACAGGAAACCACTGTAATCCCGGACTGAGCCTATCGGGTGGCGTGACAGGATCGCCATACCGCCCTGACCGGTGAAATTGCCAAACCCCTGCGCATCATCTGCTGTGCCAAGCCGTCCGTCGGCGTTCAGATCCAGCCCGGTCGCCATGCCGGAATTTGGGCGTGCTGCAAGACGGTGGGGATAATCCAGCCCCGCCTTGGCCAGCCTTGCGGCGAATGCATCCAACGCCTTGCTGTCGTAGTCCCAGTCGAAATCGGTCAGCAAAAGGATATCGGGCCGTGTCTCGGCGATGACGCGGATTACGGCGTCAATCTGGCTGTCCTTGCGGGTCAGATCGCGCAGCAATAACCCCGGCCCGTCGCGTGACAGGCCGGGGCTATAGGTGGCGATCCGCAAAGGCTCTGCCAGCGTGCCCTGGGCCAGCGCGAGGATCAGCGCCAGCCCGGCGAAAGCATTCAGACCCAAGGCCGGCTCTGTTGCATCTGCGCCTCGAACGTGTCGATCGACGTGGACTTTTCCATGGTCAGGCCGATATCGTCCAGCCCGTTCAGCAGGCAATGTTTGCGGAAGGGGTCGATGTCGAAGCCAAAGCTTTGCCCGTCCGAAGTGGTGACGGTCTGGTTTTCAAGGTCGATGGTCATGCGGGCGTTGGCGCCTTTGCGGGCGTCCTCCATCAGCACGTCCACCGCCTCTTGCGGCATGACGATGGGCAGGATGCCGTTCTTGAAGCAGTTATTGTAAAAGATGTCGGCAAAGCTGGTCGAGATGACCGCGCGGATGCCAAAGTCCAGGAGTGCCCAGGGCGCATGCTCGCGCGACGAGCCGCAGCCAAAGTTATCCCCGGCGACGATGATTTCCGCGCTGCGATAGGCGGGCTGGTTCAGCACGAAATCGGCGATCTCGGTGCCGTCGGGATTGTAGCGCATCTCGTCAAACAGGTTCTTGCCCAGACCCGAACGATGGATCGTCTTGAGGAACTGTTTGGGGATGATCATGTCGGTGTCGATATTGACCAGCGGCATGGGGGCCGCGATGCCGGTCAGGGTGGTGAACTTGTCCATGTGTTGATCCTCGCGAATTGACTGGGGGAGTGCGTCCCCGTTAACCCAAGCCGGCTGGGCGCATAGCACCACGACGAATCGGGTCCTTCAGATGTTTTTTGGATTTTCGAGCTTTCACGACCTGCGTGCCTGCATCGCCCGCGACTGGACCCCAAAGATCGGGGACCCCGGGTTCACCGGTTGGCTGACGGTTCTGTCCTATCTTGTCTGCCTGTGGCTGGCGGTGCTGGTACTGCGCCGTCGTCCGGCGGGTGCCGCACGCAAACTGTGGCTGGTCATTGCCGGGTTGATGGCCTTTCTGGCCCTGAACAAACAGCTGGATCTGCAAACTGCGCTGACCGCTGCGGGGCGGTGCGTGGCGCGGGCGCAGGGCTGGTATGACAGCCGCTATATCGTGCAGCTGGCCTTTATCGCCGGGCTGGTTCTGGGGGCCGTTCTGGCGCTGATCTGGGCGACGAAAGCCTTGCGCGGACACATGAGCCACAACCGCCTGGCCCTGCTGGGTCTGGCGGTGCTGTGCTGTTTTGTGCTGGTGCGCGCGGCTGGCTTTCATCATGTGGACAGGCTGATCAGTGCCGATTTTGCGGACATCAAGTTCAATTTCTGGCTCGAAAACGCGGGGCTTGTGCTGATTGCCCTTAACGCGCTGATGCTGTTGCGGCGGGGCCGCTAAGGACCCCGCCCAAGCGATCAGACCGTCTCGGTCAGAAACTCGCGCACATCGGTCAGATGACCGCGAATGCCCGCCGCTGCCGCCATGACCGGCGACATCAGGTGGGTGCGGCCACCACGGCCCATGCGGCCCTCAAAGTTGCGGTTCGAGGTCGCGGCGCAGCGTTCGCCGGGGGCAAGCTGGTCGGGGTTCATGCCCAGACACATCGAACAGCCGGCCAGACGCCATTCAAAGCCGGCGTCGATAAAGATCTTGTCCAGCCCCTCTTCCTCAGCCTGCATCCGCACCAGACCCGAGCCGGGCACGACCATGCCGCGCACACCCGGCGCCAGTTTCTGTCCCCTGAGGATCGAGGCCGCGGCGCGCAGATCCTCGATCCGGCCATTGGTGCAGGACCCGATAAAGACCGCGTCGATCTTGATTTCGTTCAGCGGGGTGCCCGGTTTCAGACCCATGTAGTCAAGGCTGCGGCGCACGGCCTCGACCTTGCCGCCTTCGAAATCCTCGGGCGCGGGGACGTTGGCGGAGATCGGCAGAACGTCCTCGGGCGAGGTGCCCCAGGTCACGACCGGGGCGATGTCCTCGGCGCGGATGGTGATGACTTTATCCCAATGCGCGCCTTCGTCGGAATACAGGGTTTTCCACCAGGCCAGCGCGGCCTCCCACGCGGCGCCTTTCGGCGCGTGCGGGCGGCCCTTGACGTATTCAAAGGTCTTTTCGTCAGGGGCGATCAGGCCGGCGCGGGCGCCACCTTCGATCGCCATGTTGCAGACGGTCATCCGGCCTTCCATCGACAGGTCGCGGATCGCTTCGCCGCAATATTCGATGACATAGCCGGTGCCACCAGCCGTGCCGGTGTGGCCGATGATCGACAGCGTAATGTCCTTGGCGGTCACACCGGGGCGCAGCTTGCCGGTGATCTCGACCTTCATGTTCCTGGACTTTTTCTGGATCAGCGTCTGGGTGGCCAGAACATGCTCGACCTCAGAGGTCCCGATGCCGTGGGCAAGCGCACCAAAAGCGCCATGGGTCGCGGTATGGCTGTCGCCGCAAACCACGGTCATGCCGGGCAGGGTCCAGCCCTGTTCGGGGCCGACGATGTGAACGATGCCCTGACGGATGTCGTTCATCGGGTAGTAGTTCAGCCCGAATTCGCGGGCGTTCTTGTCCAGTTCAGCGACCTGGATACGGCCCTCGGGGTTTTCGATGCCGTTCACGCGGTCGGCGGTGGTCGGGACGTTGTGGTCCGGCACGGCGATGGTCTGGTCGGGGCGGCGCACCTTGCGCCCGGCCATGCGCAGGCCCTCGAATGCCTGGGGCGAGGTCACCTCATGCACGAGGTGGCGGTCAATATAGAGGATGCAGGTCCCGTCATCAGAACGCTCGACCACATGGGCGTCAAAGATTTTGTCGTACAGGGTGCGGGGCGCGCCCGCGTTGGTGTTGCCGGTCATGGCTGTCTCTTTTCTGGAAGACTAGCTGGGAAAAGGCGAAATTCGGGCCGCAGCAGGCGGCAGGGCGCGCGCAGGCGCCCGCGCCCGTCAAAGTCGGGCGGTGACGGACAGGGTTTCCCCGTAGAACCGACCCGGCAGGCGGGCACGGTCATGGATGTCGAAATAGACGAATCCTCGCATGCGCCCAGTAATAGGTTCATTTGCCCGTGTGTTCAATCATGTTCAACCGCTCTACACGGGGCTGTTAATTCCATCTCAGCAGTTTGGCCCTATCTTCCACGGCAAATGAGTCGGGAAGGGACCGGTCATGCTGATTCGCTTTGTCCTGCGGGCGATCCCGCTGATCTGCGTGGCGATTTTCGCGCTGGCGGTGCATGTCACCCACACACCGGCGGAACGTGCGCGGGAAATGGCACATCTGGCAAACAGGCCGCTGACCTGGGCGGCGGGGCAGGTGCGCTGCGCCGATCCCTGGGGCAATCTGCCAGTTTCTGCCTGTCCCGGCGGTATTGAGGCCCAGAAAACCGACGTCCCCTCATTGAGCGGACGGAATTCCGTGCTAAATTAATAAAACCCCGGCGCCGGGGGAGATCGGCGTGATGACCGGAGGATGAACCCCTGTCCAATACCGTCTCGCCGGCTACCACGCCGGCTGCGACCACCGCGGATTCCCAGCTGACGAGCGATCAGCTACTAAGCCGCATTCTTGCTTCGCTTGACGACGACAAGGCCGAGGATGTCGTGACCATCGACCTGCGCGGTCGCTCGGCCATGGCTGATCACATGGTGATCGCTTCGGGCCGGAACGCGCGCCAGGTAGCCTCGATCGCTGAAAAGCTGGTCGATCGGCTAAAGCAGCAATCCGGCCGCTCTGCCCGAATCGAGGGGAAAGAGACCGGCGATTGGGTGCTGATCGACACCGATGACGTGATCGTGCACGTATTCCGCCCCGAGGTCCGGGAATTCTATCAGCTGGAAAAGATGTGGATGCCGGCTGATGCGCTGCGTTCGGCCACGCTGGACCGGATGCGTGCCGAACACGCCGCCGGACAGGCAGGCAAGCCCGAGAACTGACATATGCGCATGGTCATTGCCGCGGTCGGGCGGCTGCGGCAGGGCCCCGAGGCGAAGCTTGTCGCCGATTATCTTGAACGTCACGCCAAGGCGGGCCGCGCCTTGGGTTTGCCGCCCGTCACCCTGGCCGAGGTCGAGGACAAGTGCGGCGGCGGCATGGCCGCCGAGGCGGCGCTGCTTTCCAAAGTCATCCCCGAAGGTGCCGCGCTGGTGGTGCTGGATGAGCGCGGGCAGATGCTCAGCTCTCCTGAGTTAGCCAGCCGAATCGCCGGCTGGCGCGATCAGGCGCGGGATGTGGCCTTTGTGATCGGCGGGGCAGATGGCATCGACCCCATGTTGCGCGACCGTGCTGATCTGGCGATCAGCTTTGGCCGGATGGTCTGGCCGCATATGCTGGTCCGGGTGATGCTGACCGAACAGATCTATCGCGCCACCACCATCCTTGCAGGCAGTCCCTATCACCGGGAATGATCTGTCCCCCCCACCTGATGGGGACAACCGCCCGCCCCGTCAGGAGCAGGGCTCGACCCAGTTGTCGATGATCTCGACCGCCTCGTCGGCGCTTTCGACAAAGCTGATCAACTCCAGATCCTCGGGGCTGATGGTACCCGCCTTGGCCAGCGCCTCCCAGTTGATGACCTCGTTCCAGAACTCGGACCCGAACAGGATGAAGGGCACGCGTTTCATGCGCCCGGTCTGGATCAGGGTCAGCGCCTCGAACATCTCGTCCATGGTGCCAAAGCCGCCGGGGAAGATCGTCACCGCCTTGGCCCGCATCAGAAAGTGCATCTTGCGGATCGCGAAATAATGGAAGTTGAAGCACAGATCCGGCGTCACATAAGCGTTCGGAGCCTGCTCATGCGGCAGCACGATTGACAGGCCGATCGAGGTGCCACCGGCCTCATGTGCGCCAAGGTTGCCGGCCTCCATCACCCCAGGACCGCCACCGGTGCAGATCACATTCTCGGCGCCATAGCTTTTCAGGCTGCGCTCGGTCATCAGCCGGGCAAAGCGCCGCGCCTCGTCATAGTAATGCGACAGGGCGGCCAGCGTCGGCGTGCGGGCCGTCTCGCGCTGATCGGGTGCCGGGATCCGGGCACCGCCGAACATCACCACGGTCGAGCGGATGCCGCGCGCATCCATGATCATCTGCGGTTTCAGCAGCTCAAGCTGCAGCCGGACCGGACGCAGCTCTTCGCGCAGCAGGAACTCGGTATCAGTAAAGGCCAGCCGATAAGCCGGTGCGCGCGTCTGCGGCGTATCGGGGGTGGTCCTGGTTACCTGGACATCCTGATGGCTGTCACGGAACGGATTGCTGCGCTCTTCAAACTCTGTCATCCAAACCTCTGGCACGGACTGCCGCACATTGCGCGGCCGCAGCCCTCGGCTTATAGCCCTTGGTCAGGAGTTTCCACCGTTGAGAGGCCAGACCATGTCGAATGACGCCCTTGAAGCCGCCATCGAAGCCGCCTGGGAGAACCGTGACCAGATCACCCCGGCCACCAGGGGCGAGGTCCGCGACGCCATCGAGGCGACGCTGGAGGCACTGGACAAGGGCGTGCTGCGCGTCGCCGAAAAACGTGAAAATAACGACTGGCATGTCAATCAATGGGCGAAAAAGGCGGTGCTGCTGGGCTTTCGCCTGAAGGATATGGAGATCCACAGCGGCGGCCCGCAGGGCGGTACCTGGTGGGACAAGGTAGACAGCAAATTCGCCAGCTGGGGCGAAGCCCAGTGGAAAGAGGCGGGCTTTCGCGCCGTGCCGAACTGTGTCGTCCGCCGCTCGGCCTATATTGCCAGGGGCGCGGTGCTGATGCCCAGCTTTGTGAACCTGGGCGCCTATGTCGATGAAGGTACCATGGTTGATACCTGGGTCACCGTCGGCTCTTGCGCGCAGATCGGCAAGAACGTGCACCTGTCGGGCGGCGTCGGCATTGGCGGCGTGCTGGAGCCCATGCAGGCCGGTCCGACCATCATCGAGGACAACTGCTTTATCGGCGCCCGCTCCGAGGTGGTCGAAGGCGTGATCGTGCGCGAAGGTTCTGTCCTCGGCATGGGCGTGTTTATCGGCAAATCGACCAAGATCGTGGACCGCGAAACCGGCGAGGTCACCTATGGCGAGGTTCCGGCGGGTTCAGTCGTCGTCTCGGGTTCGCTGCCGTCCAGGAATGGCGTGAACCTGTATTGCGCGGTGATCGTCAAGCGCGTCGATGCGCAGACCCGTTCAAAAACCTCGATCAACGAGCTTTTGCGCGATTGATCCGCCAATCCGGCCGCGTCGCATACACCAAGTTGCGAGGCGGCCGTGAACCGAAGCCGGGTTTGTGCGTTCTGTCCGCATGACATCTTGAAAGCGGAGGTATCACATGCAGGGTTTGGGTTGGCTGGCGGCGATCATCGTCGGTGGTCTGGCGGGCTGGATCGCCAGCAGCATCATGAAGGCCGATACGGGGATCATCCTCAACGTCATCCTTGGCATCGTCGGCGCGGTGGTCGGCAATGCGCTTCTGGGCCTTGTCGGGCTGAATGCGCAGGCGGGCAGCTGGCTTGCCCAGGGCGTGGCGGGACTGGTCGGCGCGGTGCTGCTGATCTGGCTTTATCGCGCGGTCGCGGGTTAGGGCGCCCGCACGAAAACAGGAAAGGGGGTGGATTTTCCGCCCCCTTTTCTCTGGGGTCAGGCGGTGAAATCCGCCGTCTGTGCGCCGGTCACGCGGATCAGGTCCTGTGGCGTAATGGAGAACACATGGCGTGGTGTGCCAGCCGCCGCCCATACGGTCGAAAACTCCAGCAGGCGCGGGTCTATCCATGCCTCAAGCGGGCGCAGATGCCCGACCGGCGCCACACCGCCGATGGCAAAGCCGGTCTCGGCGCGGATCAGCTCGGCATCGGCCTTGCCCAGCTTCTGTCCCGCGACCGCAGTTGCCTTGGCCGGATCGACCCGGTTGCCGCCTGCAGTCAGGAACAGCACGACATGGCCGCTGTCCTCGCCCCGGAAAATGATGGATTTGGCAATCTGATCGACCTCGCAGCCGATTGCTGCAGCCGCACCTTCGGCGGTGCGGGCGCTGTCGTCGGTCTCGCGGATCTCGGCGGTCAGGCCCGCCTCTTGCAGTGCGGTGCGCACCCGCCGCAAGCTCTTGCTCATTGCCTCCTCCATCTGTTTCGGGCGATATGACCGCAAGTTGGCGCAAAGGAAAAGCCATGCAACAGGTTTATACGCTTCTGGTCGAGGTCGGGCGCGCTGCAGAGGACGGGCTGCCCGAAGGTGCGACCGGCGCGGCGCTGGTCTGCTACGCATCGGGCAAGGACGAAGATGAGGCGGTGCGCGAGACCGTCGCCATCCTGAAACAGGCCGGCCTTGCACCGCTGGAGGTCACCGGCCACGGCACGATCGAAGAGCGTCTGGCCGAGGGGCATGAGATCTCCGACGAAGAACGCGCCCTGATGGAGCGTGCCCGCCAAGAGAATGCCGTCATCGTCGCGCAGATGGAGACGCTCTATGACCACGAGGACTGATCCGCCCCTATCCAGCCGGCCCATGCTGGGTTAGACTGACCGAAACCAGAACAAAAGCACGGAACGGACAGGCAGAATGACCAGACGCATCATGCGCATTGCGACCGCCGCCCTGCTGATCGGCACGCTGGCCGGTTGTGGCGTTTCGCTGAACAGGACCCCCGGCGCGGTTGGCGGCAATTTCAGCGGGTTGCCTACTGCGGGAGGGCAGGGTTCTGAGGCAGGTTTCCGGAACTGGGTGCAAAGCTTCCGCCCGCGCGCGCTGGCTGCCGGGATCTCGCCCACGGTCTTTGACAGCGCCATGGCGGATGCCCATTATCAGCCCAGCCTTGTCGCTCTTGATCGCAAGCAGAGCGAATTTACCAAGCCGATCTGGGAATATCTCGACGGTGCCATCGGGACGCGCGGCGCGACCGGTCGCAGCAAGGCCGCGCAATATGCAAGCACACTGTCGGCAATTGAATCCCGCTATGGCGTCCCACGTGAAATCGTGCTGGCGGTCTGGGGGATGGAATCGAACTTTGGCGTCAATCGTGGCAATACCCGCATCGTGCCGGCACTGGCAACGCTGGCCTATGACGGCCGCCGGGGTGAGTTCTTTGCGGGTGAGCTGGTCGCCGCGCTGCGCATCATCCAGTCCGGCGATGTCGACAGCGCCCATATGGTCGGCAGCTGGGCGGGGGCCATGGGCCATACGCAGTTCATGCCGTCATCCTTCCTTGCCCATGCGGTAGACTTTAACGGGGACGGCCGCCGCGACATCTGGTCGAACGATCCGACCGACGCGCTGGCCTCGACCGCAAGCTATCTGCGCCAGAACGGCTGGCGTTCGGGTCAAAGCTGGGGCGCTGAGGTGATCCTGCCTCCGGGCTTTGACTTCAACCAGACCGGTAAATCGGTGCAGCATTCCGGCAGCCAATGGGCGTCTATGGGTGTGCGCACGGTCAGCGGCGCGCCGGTGCCTTCGGGTTCGATCCTGGCCCCGGCGGGTGCGCGCGGTCCGGCCTTCCTGATCACCGGGAATTTCCGCGCCATCCTGAAATACAATGCCTCGGACAGCTATGCGCTGGCCGTTGCCTATCTGGGTGAGGCCATCGCCGGCCGTCCCGGCATTCAGGGCAACTGGCCGCGCGGAGACCGCACCCTGTCAAACACCGAAAAGGCCGAGATCCAGCGCCTGCTGATGGCCAAGGGCTTTGACACCGGCGGGGTGGACGGCAAACTGGGGAGCCAGTCGACCGAGGCCATCAAGGCCTTCCAACGCTCGCGCGGTGTGACGCCTGACGGCTATGCCGATACCCGCTTGCTGGCGATGCTGCGAGGCTGAGAGCGCGGAACCAGCGGTCATTACCTGCGGTGTGGCCTTGGTGCGGGGGCGGCAGGACCGCCCCTTGGCGAATCAGGGGCTATGCAATCCGCAGGTGGCGTTTCTCTATGCCAGAACATCCGAAAGAATCGGGCGCCTGTGACCCTGGCCTGACATGATGGCGCCGGGATGACGGCAAGGTCATGTATATACGCGGCATATCCGGTGTGTGCGCTATCGCAGCGAACGCGGCTTATCCCCATTGGCACAGGGAATACGGCGATCACTTCGCCGACGATCCCGAACCGGCCCGCTTATCCCGGCGTATGCCGGGAACACTATGAAAACGGGCAGGCCGGTCCCGGGCTGGCGGATTATCCCCGCACATCGGGGACGCGCTTTCTTGATGCGGGCCTGAAGGTTGTGACCAGTCCATCCCCGTGCAGGCGGGGAAACCCTTCCCGATCCGACCCAAAGCAAGCCCGCCCGGCCCCGGACGGACTGCCTTCAAGCCAGAATTTCGCGGAAATCGGCGAGGACGCGGGCATAGACCTCGCGCTTGAAAGGTACGATGTTCACGATCAGGTCCGAGGCCCGCATCCACTGCCACCGGTCGAACTCCGGGTGTTCGGTCTCAATACGGATGGCGTCGTCGGCACCGTGAAAGCGCATGGCAAACCATTTCTGCTTTTGCCCGCCGTATTTGCCCTTCCAGACCTTGCCCAAAAGCTCGGGCGGCAGGTCATAGGTCACCCAGTCCGGGGTTTCGGATACCACCTCGACCAGATCGGGGGTGACGCCGGTTTCCTCGACCAGCTCGCGCAACGCGGCCTCGCGCGGGGTTTCGCCCTTGTCGATGCCGCCCTGAGGCATCTGCCAGGCGGGGCCGGGATTGTCGATGCGCTGCCCGGCAAAAATCAGCCCGGCGGGGTTGATCAGCACCACCCCCGCACAGGGACGATAGGGCAGGCCCGACGGGCCGAGCAGCTCTGTGCTCATTCGGCCTTCGCCCCCTCCTGACCCGAATCCTCGCCTGTATTGGCGGGTTTCGCGGCCTCGGGCACCGCCTGGGCATGGTAATCCACAGCAGCGAGCCCCTTGAGGATGTCGACGGCATAGGCCAGCTGGTAGTCCTCTTCCCGCAGTTTTGCGGTGGCGGCGACCTGCTTGGCCTCTTCCTCGATCTGCTTGCGCTCTTCGTCGCTGATCGAATCGTTGTTCAGCGCCCCGCGCAGATCGGCTTCGGAGCTGAGGAATTTCGACTCGGTCAGCGGCTTGTTGGCCTCATCCTCGTCCTTGGGCTTGGGTGCCGGCTGCTCGACGATGATGTCGGGCTGGATGCCAAGGGCCTGAATCGAACGGCCCGAGGGCGTATAATAGCGTGCCGTCGTCAGCCGGATGGCGCTGTCCGAAGTGACCGGCATCACCGTCTGGACCGAGCCTTTGCCAAAGCTCTTGGTGCCCACGACGATGGCACGGCGGTGATCCTGCAGCGCGCCGGTGACAATTTCCGAGGCCGAGGCCGAGCCGCCGTTGATCAGCACGACCATCGGTTTGCCCTGCGCCAGGTCGCCGGTCTTGGCATTCCATCGCTCGCTGTCCTCGGTTTTGCGGCCGCGGGTCGAGACGATCTCGCCGCGGTCAAGGAATGCGTCCGAAACCTCGATCGCCTGGTTCAGCAGACCGCCGGGGTTGTTGCGCAGGTCCAGCACAAAGCCCGTGACCTTCTCGATGCCGCCCGCATCCTCGATAGCCTTTGCCATCTCGGTCTTGAGCGTCGAGAAGGTTTCGTCGTTGAAGGTGGTGACGCGCAGGACGACGGCATGGCCCTCGATGCGGGTTTTGACCACCGTCAGCTTGATGACGTCGCGGGTGATGGTCAGATCAAAGGGCTCTTTTTCGCCCTCGCGCAGAATGGTGATCTTGATTTCCGATCCAACCGGGCCGCGCATCTTTTCGACCGCCTCGTCCAGGTTCAGGCCCATCAGCGATTCGCCGTTCACATGGGTGATGTAATCACCGGCCTTGACGCCGGCCTCGGCTGCCGGGGTGTCGTCGATGGGCGAGATGACCTTGACCAGCCCGTCCTCTTGCCCGACCTCGATCCCAAGGCCGCCAAAGCTGCCACGGGTCTGGGTCTGCATGTCGTCGTAATCCTTGGCCGACAGGAACGAGCTGTGCGGATCAAGCGAGGTCAGCATACCGTTGATCGCTGCCTCGATCAGCTTCTTGTCGTCCACCTGTTCGACGTAATCGGCACGGACGCGCTCGAACACATTGCCGAACAGGTCAAGCTGTTCATAGACCGAGGCGTTCTTGCCGGATTCCTGCGCGACCAGGGGACCCGCGAATTGGGTGGCGACGGTGATGCCCGCAAGCGTGCCGATCGCCCCTGCCAGAAGATAATGTCTCATTCGGTTCCGTCCTGCCCGGTTGCGTTGCTGCGGTCCATGCCGTTCGTGGCTTCTCCGACGATTGGATTCATCATGAACCACTCGGCCGGGTCCAGTGTTTCCTTGCCGTTGCGAAGTTCAACATAGAGTGTCTCGCTCTGTCCAGCGCCACCTCCGGCTGCGGCATTGGCGACAAACTCGGCGCCGAACTCTTGCGCGGGGGGTTCCTGTCCGCCCATCAGACCAACCGGTTCGCCCGCCGCCAGCACGTCGCCCGTCTCGCCAAAGACCTGCGCCAGACCGGCAAATATCATCAGATACCCGCGTGCGGGCTCAACGATCATCACATTGCCGTAATCAAGCAAAGGTCCGCGATAGCGGATGGTGGCGGGCCAGGGGGTCGTGACAAGCGCGGCGGGGGCGGTCGCGATGACCAGTCCCGGCCTGCGTACACCGGCGGCATCGGGTTCATCATAGCGATGCAGTACCCTGCCCAGCACCGGCAGGGGCAGGCTGCCCTGTGCACCCTCGAAATCGGCCATGGGCGCGCCGACGTCCTGTTCCATGCCGACGATGCCCGAGGCAAAGGCCTCCAGCGTGTCGGCCGATTGCACCAGTGCCGTCAGCTCCTTGGGGTCCTCGCCAAAGCGCACCGGCAGGTTTGAACGGTCGGTAACCGCCGAGGCAAGCAGCCGCCGCGCCTCTTGCACCTGCCCAAGCCCCTGCGCCAGCGTGTTCGCGGCGCTAAGCTGGATGGCGCGCACGGTGCGGATTTCCTCAAGCTTTTGCTGCATGCTGCGGGCCTCGGCCTCAAGTCCCGGTGCAACCGAGGACAGGATCATTCCTGCCCGGGCCGAGGATTCCGGTCCGGCGGGATGCAAAAGCAGCATGGTTTCGGGTGATTTCTGCATCGACGTCATCACGCCCAGCACCCGGCCCAGCCGTTCGCGGCGCGAATCGAATTCGGTGCGGATCTCTTGTTCGCGGATACCGGCACGACGCAGCCCCTCGCGCAGCGCCGAGAGGCCCTGCTCATAGGCGCGGATCATGCGGGTCAAAGAGGCAACCTGATCGTCCTCGGTCAGGGCCTCGTCCAGCTGGCTGACCGCCTCGCGCAGCATGTTGGCTGCCTCGGCGGCCTGCTCTGCCGCATCATTCAGTTGCGAATCGCCCTGTCCCGGAGTTGCCGGCTGAGCCGGGGCGATCGAGCCGATGGCCAAAGCCATCAGCACCGGCAGGAACAGCCATGGTTTCATGCGCGCTCGATCAGTGATGTGCCGGTCATTTCGGGCGGCAGGTCCAGACCCATCAGGTCAAGCACCGTGGGCGCGACTTCGGCCAGCCGGCCATTGCGCAGCCTTGCCCCCTTTGGGCCGCCAAAGACGATCACCGGTACCGGGTTGGTGGTATGGGCGGTGTGCGGGCCGCCGGTTTCGGGGTCGATCATCGTTTCGCAATTGCCGTGATCGGCGATGACCACCGCCGCGCCGCCAGCTTTCTCCAACGCCGCCAGCATCATGCCCAGCCCCTGGTCCACCGCCTCGCAGGCGCGGATTGCGGCGGGCAGGCTGCCGGTATGGCCGACCATGTCAGGGTTGGCATAGTTCACGACGATCAGATCATAGCCCGCGCCAATCGCCTCGACCAGTTTGGCGCTGACCTCGGGTGCGGCCATCTCGGGGGCAAGATCATAGGTCGCGACCTTGGGGCTGTTCGGCATAAAGCGGTCCTCGCCCGGTTCGGGCGTTTCCTTGCCGCCGTTCAGAAAGAAGGTGACATGGGGGTATTTCTCGGTCTCGGCCAGACGGAACTGCCGCAGACCCTTTTGCGCCACCCAGGCGCCCAGCGTGTTCACAACCGGCCGCTTGGGATAGGCGGCAGTCATATATTCGTCATGTCTGGCCGAATAATCGACCATGCCAAGCAACGCCGCCCATTCTGGCCGCCGTCCGGTGTCAAAGGCCGAGAAATCCGGCTGGCCGATGGCGGCAAGGATTTCTCGCGCGCGGTCAGCGCGGAAGTTGAGGCAGAAGAACCCGTCATTGTCCCGCGCCCCGGCGTAATCCCCGATCACGGTCGGTTCGATGAATTCGTCGGTTTCGCCGCGGGCATAAGCCTCGGCCACGGCGTCGGCCGCATTTGCGGCGTGCAGCCCCTCGCCGCGGATCATGGCGGCATAGGCGCGCGAGACGCGTTCCCACCGATTATCGCGGTCCATGGCGTAATAACGACCGATGACAGTGCCGATACGCGCTGCCTGGGGCATCCGGCCCAGCAGGTCAGCCATAAAGCCCGAGGCCGATTCAGGCGCCACGTCGCGGCCATCTGTCACCGCGTGGATGACGACCGGCACCCCTTTGTCAGCGATGGCCCGCGCTGCGGCAAGCACATGCTCAAGATGGCCATGCACCCCGCCGTCCGAGATGACACCCATCAGATGGGCAGTGCCACCCGAGGCCTTGAGCTTGCGGATGAACTCGCCAATCGCCGGGTTTTCGTAAAAGCTGCCATCCTCGATTGCGAGGTCGATCTGACCCAGATCCATGGCTACGACCCGGCCCGCGCCGATATTGGTATGCCCGACCTCAGAGTTACCCATCTGGCCTTTCGGCAGACCGACATCCGGGCCAAAGGTCACCAGCCGCGCATGCGGGCAGTCGTGCATCAGCCGGTCGAAATTCGGCGTCCTCGCCTGATCGGGTGCGCTCTGCTCGGGCCGGTCGGAAATGCCCCAGCCATCGAGGATGCACAGGACGACGGGTTTCGGACGGTTCGGCTGGGTCATGCGGCACCTCTTACGCGGGTCGTCACGCTTCTACGACCGCAGGCGGCGGGGGGCAAGCTTGGGCTGGGTCGTGGCGGAATCGTGATGAGAGCCAAGCCCGGTGCGAGTCATTGCCGCAACGGTTCTGCGGGATGAAAAGGCACGGACCGGACAGTTTCAGGCCCCGGCCCCGGCTTCGGCAGCGATCTGGGCGGCAGATTTCCGGCCCCGTTCAGTTGCGGATTTCAGCTGGCCGCAGGCGGCCATGATATCCTCGCCTCTGGGCGTGCGGATGGGCGAGGCATAGCCTGCCTTGTGCACAATATCGGCAAACGCCTCGATCCGGTCCCAACTGGAACGACGATAGGGCGAACCGGGCCATTCGTTGAACGGGATCAGGTTCACCTTGGCCGGGATGCCGCGGATCAGCTTGACCAGCCGGCGTGCGTCGTCGTCGCTGTCGTTCACGCCGTCCAGCATCACATATTCAAAGGTGATGCGTTCCGAATTCGACAGGCGGGGGTATTCGCGCAACGCGTTCAACAGCACCTCGATGTTCCACTTGCGGTTCACCGGGACCAGCCGGTTGCGCACATCGTCCGTGGTGGCGTGGAAACTGACGGCCAGAAGGCAGCCGATCTCTTCTGCGGTGCGGGCAATCTCGGGCACGATGCCGCTGGTCGACAGAGTGATGCGGCGGCGCGACAGGCTGATGCCTTCGCCGTCCATCACCACCTTCATCGCGTCGCGCACGTTTTCAAAGTTATACAGCGGCTCACCCATGCCCATCAGCACGACGTTCGACACCAGCCGCGTTTCATCCTTGGGGGCGCCGGGTTGGGGCCATTCGTCCAGATCGTCGCGGGCGACCATGACCTGACCGACGATTTCGCCCGCCGTCAGGTTGCGCACCAGTTTCTGCGTGCCGGTGTGGCAGAAAGAACATGTCAGCGTGCAGCCTACCTGGCTTGAGATGCACAGCGTGCCGCGCCCTTCCTCGGGGATATAGACCGTTTCGACCTCATGCCCGCCAGCGATGCGCAGCAGGTATTTGCGCGTGCCATCAGCGCTGACCTGGCGGGTGACGATCTCGGGCACCGCGATTTCGAATTTCCCGGCAAGCAGGGCGCGATAATCCTTGGCCAGATTGGTCATCAAGGCAAAGTCACGCACGCCCCAGTGATAGACCCATTGCCAGATCTGGCCAACGCGCATGCGGGCCTGACGCTCGGGCGTGCCAGCCTCGATCAGGGCATCGTGCAGCTGGTCGCGGGTCAGCCCGACGATATTGACACGACCCGTCTCGGGCAGCTTGCGCGGGATGGTCAGCAGGTCCTGAGTGATCGGGGCGGCAGTCGGGGCGTTCATAGGCTGGGGTGTCCGGGCGGGGAAAGGCGATAGGCCTATATAGTGCAAGGCGGCCCAAAAGAAAACAGGGGCCCGGGCCCCTGTCTTGTCTTTGTCCGCTACTGTGGCCGCTGCTTACTTGCAGGCGGCCTGCGCCTTGTTCGTCGCAGCGGTGATGCCCGACAGGCTGAACGTGTCCTTGGTGACCGTCCCGCGCGAGGAACGTCCGGTCACGACCGCCGAAGAACCGGCGCGCAGGGCGCTGATCAGTTTGCTGTCATCGGCGGGAGAGCCGGTCCACGCGCTTTCCCCTTCGGTGAACAGCTTGAAGACCTGACCACCGATATTCAGCTCGACCGCCGAATCCGGGGCGAAGGGATAGCCGCCCGAAAAGGACACTTCGCCCGACTGGCCGGGACGATAGGCGACGTAAAGGCGGATATCGCCGCGTGTCACCTCTTTGGGATTGCCGCTTGAGTCGAGGTTCTGGGTCGATTTCGGTGCCGACACGGCCCAGCATTCCTTGGGGCTGCTCGCCGAAAAGACGGTCCAGTCGCCCTCGGTCCCGATCACATTCGTCGAGTCCTGGGCCAGGACCGGCGAAGACGCGGCGATTGCGAGTGCGGCGGCTGCCGCTGCGGCGCGCGGCGCGAATTTCAACATGCTCTGGCCTCCTGCCATGGTCCGGTTCAATCCGGCTTGTTGCCGATGATGGTGGCGTTTTCAACCATCTGGGGGCAAGATAATGCGAAAAGGAAGCCGTGAAAAACCCCCGTTTGCGGAAAATCGCGCGATTGTCAGAGGAAAATGCACCCATGACCGCAGCCAGACTGATCGAATTGTGGCGAGGCGGCATGTGCGAAAGCAGCCATATGGGCCATGTGGTGATCGCTGATGGCGATGGTATCGTCGAAGCCTGGGGCAATCCCGGCACCGTGATCTACCCCCGTTCTTCCTGCAAAATGATCCAGGCGCTGCCCCTTGTCGAAAGCGGTGCAGCCGATGCGGCACGGCTGAACTCTGAACAACTTGCGCTGGCCTGCGCCAGTCATAATGGCGCGCGTCAGCATGTCGAGCGGGTCGAAAGCTGGCTTGCCGCGCTGGGGCTTGAGGACAGCGATCTGCGCTGTGGCGCGCATTTGCCCCGCGACCCGGATGAGCGTAAGCGGCTGATCTGTGCCGATGACAGCCCCTGCCAGATCCATAACAACTGCTCGGGCAAACATGCGGGCTTTCTGACGCTGTCCCGGCACGTGAACGCCGGCCCGGAATATGTCGAGATTGATCACCCCGTGCAGCGTGCTGTCCGCCGCGCCTTTGAAGAAGTGACGGGCGAGACCGTGGCGCGCTGGGGGATCGACGGCTGTTCTGCCCCGAACTTTGCCTGCACGATCGAGGGGCTTGCCCATGCCATGGCCGGGTTTGCGCGTCCCAAGGGCGGTGCACGCGGGCAGGCTCAGACGCGGCTGGTCGAGGCGATGCGTTTGCATCCCGAACTGGTCGCGGGCGAGGGGCGCGCCTGCACTGAGCTGATGCGTGCGACCAAAGGCCGTGCCGTCGTCAAGACCGGGGCCGAGGCGGTGTTCACCGGCATTATTCCCGAACGGGGTCTTGGCATCGCGATCAAGATACTGGACGGAGGCACCCGCGCGGCCGAGGCGGCGATAACCGCGCTGCTTGTGCATCTGGGCCTGCTCGAAGAAGGGGACCCGGTGGTGCAGAAATACCTGAGCGGCCCCCACCGCAACTGGCGTGGCCTTGCGACGGGCGAGCTGCGCCGGGCACGGGGTTTTCCGGTCTGACCGGCCCTAGAGCAGCTGCCAGATCAGCCGCAGTGCCAGCAAGGTCGAGGTGACGACCAGCAGCGGCTTGATGACCTTGGCGCCGATTCGCATGGCCAGCCGCGCGCCAAGCATCGCGCCGGCGATCTGCGCCACAGCCATGATGGCGCCAAGCAGCCACAGTGGTTTGCCCACCACGGCAAAGGCGATCAGCCCGCCAAGGTTCGAGGCAAAGTTCAACAGTTTGGTATGTGCCGTTGCTTTGAGGATGCCGTAACCCGCCAGCATGACAAAGCCGAGCATGAAGAACGATCCGGTCCCCGGTCCAAGCAGCCCGTCATAAAAGGCGATGACCGGCACCACCGTTGCCGTGAACAGCGCCGGAGAGATGCGGCGAACGCGATCTGTATCATCCAGCCCCGGCTTTAGCGCGAAAAAGGCAGCAATGCCGATCAGCACCACCGGAAGGCCATAGCGCAGCGCCTGCGTCGGAATCCAGGTCACCAAAAGCGCGCCGATCAGACCGCCCAGAAAGGCGACCGCCGCCGCTCTGATCTGATGGCGCAGATCGACAAGTCCACGCCGCGCATAAGAGATCGCCGCCGTTGCCGCCCCGAACACGCCCTGCACCTTGTTCGTGGCCAGCGCCTGCGCAGGAGGCAGGCCCGCAAGCAGCAGCGCAGGCACGGTGATCAGCCCGCCCCCGCCAGCGATGGCATCGACGAAACCAGCCGCAAAGGCGGCTCCGGCCAAAAGCAGAACGAGATCAAGGGAAAGGTCCAGCAGCATTCCGCCGCTTTGGGCTTAACCGCGGGAAATGTAAAGCGGGCGCGATCAGGGACGGCAGGGCTCAGGCGCGGGGATGGGCGGCGCGATAGACGGCCAGCATATGGGCATCATCCACACCGGTATAAACCTGCGTGGTGGACAGGCTTGCATGGCCCAAAAGCTCTTGGATCGTGCGCAGATCGCCGCCGGCTGCCAGCAGATGTGTGGCGAATGAATGGCGCAGCGCATGGGGTGTGGCCGTCGGCGGCAGGCCAAGCACCTGACGCGCCTGACGCATCACTCCGGCGACCAGTGTCTGGCTAAGCCGTCCGCCGCGCGCACCGCGAAACAGCGGGCCGTCGGCCTCCAGCGGGTAGGGGCAGAGGCGCAGATAATCGGCAATCGCGTCGCGTGCGGTGGGCAGGACCGGCACCTGCCGCTCTTTGCCACCCTTGCCGCGTATGGTCAGGGCTTCGCGCAGCGGCCAATCGTTGCCGTTCAGCCCCAGCGCCTCGGATATCCGCAGCCCGCAGCCCCACAGCAGCGTCAGCACCGCGACGTCGCGGGCCGAGATCCATGCCTCGGGGTGGGTGTCGGCGGTGATGTCCAACAGCGCCTCGGCCTGTTCGGGGGCAAGGGGGCGGGGCAGGGACCGAGTGTACTTTGGTCCGCGTGACGCCAGCGCCTTTGACGCATCGAAACCGTGGCGGTCCGACATCCAGCGGATAAAGCTGCGCGTCGCCGACAGCCGCCGGGCCAGCGACCGCGCCGAAAGCCCGCGCCCACGTTCGGCGGCGGCAAAGGCGCGCATATCGGTCTGGGTCAGCCCCGCCAGGGTTGCGGGCAAGGCGGGCGCGCCGTGATAGCTGCCCAGAAAGGCCAGGAACGCCAAAAGGTCGCCCTGATAGGCGCGGATCGTGTGGTCCGAGCGGCCCCGGGTCGCGCGCTCGCTATCCAGCCAGCGCGCAAGCGCATCGGCCATGACCGGGGCCAGAGCAAGGGGCTCCGGCGCGCCGTTCATTTCCTCAACCACGAAATCAGGACCAGCCGGAATACCTGCCCGAAAAAGCGCAGCAGATCGGTGCCCTGAGCAGGCGTGAACCGTCCCGCCTCGGCCGAGCCCATCAGCAAAAGCGCCGGGAACCGCCCGATACCAAGGTCGATCGGCAACAGCGCCTCGGACCGGATCGGCGCGCGGGCAGGGCCGTGAAAGGGCAGGGTCGCATCAGCGACGCTGCGCAGCACGATATCATCCCCGCGTGGCATCCGCCGCCCGCCCGAGATCAGCTGCGCCACCGTGCCCGCAGGGGCGATCAACAGGGGGCCGCTGCCCTCGGGTTCGGGAATGGTACCGCCCGATTCCATGATCAGGCGCAGCGTCTCGACCCGCAGGATCGGTGCGACCGCCATGTCGAGATTTTCCAGAAACTCCTGAAAATCCGTCGGCTCAAGCAATGACAGCACAGCGCGGTGAACGGTGTTCATCCCCGACTGGTTGTCATAGGCGGCAGAGATCACCGATTCATGCGCCGCCTCCAGCCGGTCCAGCCGCGACTCAAGCGCCTGCATGGCCCGGCCCCTGATGTCGACGACATTATCGCCCAGCTCGGCCTCGCGCGCGCCGATCAGCGCGCGCATCAGGTCACGATCGGACAGGATCAGCTCGGGCTGGGCAAGCAGCCGGGCGCGTGTCTCTTCGGTCAGTCCGGTCGCAGAGGCCCCGATGGTCATCAGACGATCTTTTGTCCGGTCTTGGCCCAGTCAGCGTTGAACTGTTCCAGCCCCTTGTCGGTCAGGATGTGATTCGCCATCGCCTTGATGACGGCGGGCGGGGCGGTGATCACGTCGGCGCCGATACGGGCGGCATCGGTGATGTGGTTCACAGTGCGGATCGACGCGGCAAGGATCTCGGTCTGGAAGTCGTAATTGTCATAGATCTCGCGGATCTGGGCGATCAGGTCCAGGCCGTCAAAGTTGTTGTCGTCCAGACGGCCGATGAAGGGGCTGATGAAGGTCGCGCCGGCCTTGGCGGCCA
This sequence comes from Paracoccus sp. J56, assembly GCF_019633685.1. NCBI lineage: Bacteria > Pseudomonadati > Pseudomonadota > Alphaproteobacteria > Rhodobacterales > Paracoccaceae > Paracoccus > Paracoccus sp. J56. Next base: position 173,346 of record NZ_JAFL01000003.1, on the reverse strand, counting down.
GAATCGCCTGCGCGGGCGAGAAGCACAGCGTCACGTTGACCTTGTGACCGGCCGAGGACAGCGCCTTGCAAGCCTTGAGCCCGTCCCAGGTCAGCGGCACCTTGACGGTGATATTCGGCGCGATCTTGGCCAGATGCTCGCCCTCGCGGATCATGTCTTCGGCTTTTTGGGCGACGACTTCGGCGCTGACGGGGCCTTCGACGATGTCGCAGATCTCCTTGGTGACTTCCAGGATATTGCGGCCCGACTTCAGGATCAGCGACGGGTTGGTGGTGACGCCATCCACCATGCCCAGATCGTTCAGTTCGCGGATGGCGGCGACATCGGCGGTATCGACAAAGAATTTCATGTGGAGGAGCCCTTCTTGCGGTTTTGCCGTGGGTTTAGCGCATAACAGTCCCCGCGTGAAGTCCGGCGCGCGACTTGCGGGCCGGGGCGCTGCCGTGTCACTAGTGACGCGCATCCGGCCGCATGGTCTGGGTCAGATTCCGTCCGCCATCGCTGCAGGAGAACACCCGTGGAAGTCTTTCAGCCCAATCTTGCCGATCTGTTGCCGTTCCTGCCCGCCGGGCCGCTGCTGCTGGCGAACTGGCCGCTTCTTCTGATGTTTGTCTGACCGTCGATCTCGGTGTGATGTCTCAGCCGCTTTTCTACCCTCATGGCGCGCGGATCGCGGTGCTGACGCAAGAGGTGGTCGGCGTGCTCGACTATCTTGCGCCCGAGGGGGGCGTGCGGCTGGGACAGCTGGTCATCGTGCCGTTGGGGCCGCGCCGGGTGATGGGCGCCGTCTGGGGGCCGGGTGTCGGCGATTTCGACGCAGCACGGCTGCGACCTGTCGCGCGGCTGATCGACGCCCCGCCGCTGGGGCCGGGGATGATCGAGTTCCTGACGCGCATGGCGGAATACACGCTGACGCCGTTGCCCCTTGCGCTGCGGATGGCGACGCGGGCACCCGATCTGGACCAGCCGCCGTCGGCGCGGCGCATCATCCATCGTGCCGGACCCGAGCCTGAGCGTATGACAGACGCCCGCGCCGCCGTCCTGCGGGTGATCGAGGATCACGGCGGGGCAGGCTTTGCCCCCTCTGAGCTGGCGCAGCTTGCCGGGGTCAGCTCTTCGGTCGTCCAGGGGCTGGTCAAAGCCGGGACGCTGGCCGAGGTGCTGGCCCCGCGCGACACCCCCTATCCCCGACTTGACCCTGATTTGCCGGGCAAGCCTCTGGCCCCCGATCAGGCCGAGGCTGCCGAAAGCCTGCGCGCGACGCTGAAGGCGCGCGGCTATGGCACGACGCTTTTGCGCGGCGTTACCGGTTCGGGCAAAACCGAGGTCTATCTTGAGGCGGTGGCCGAATGTCTGCGTCAGGGCCGGCAGGCGCTGGTGCTGCTGCCCGAGATCGCGCTTTCGGCCGAATTTCTTGACCGTGTCGAGGCACGTTTCGGTGCCCGGCCCGGGGAATGGCATTCCGGCATCACCCGGGGTGAACGGCGTCGGCTATGGACCATGGCCGCGACGCATCATGTCGGGCTGGTGGTCGGCGCCCGCTCGGCCCTGTTCCTGCCCTTTGCCGATCTGGGCCTGATCGTCGTCGATGAAGAGCACGACCCGAGCTATAAGCAAGAGGATACGGTCTATTACAGCGCCCGCGACATGGCCGTGCTGCGCGCCAGCATCGAGGCGGCGCAGGTGGTGCTGGCCTCGGCCACGCCCTCGGTCGAAAGCTGGGTGAACGCGGGGCTGGGGAAATACCGCCGCCTTGATCTGCGCGCCCGCTACGGCAGCGCCGAACTGCCCGAGATGGCCGCAATCGACCTGCGCCAGCAGGAGATGGACAAGGGCCGCTGGATCAGCCCGCGCCTTGCGGCCGAGATCCGCGCCCGGCACGAACGGGGTGAGCAATCGCTGCTGTTTCTGAACCGGCGCGGTTACGCCCCTATCACCGCCTGCCGTGCCTGCGGCCAGCAGATTGGCTGCGACCATTGCGATGCGCGCATGGTCGAGCATCGCTTTCAGAACCGGCTTGTCTGTCACCAATGCGGAGCCACCAAACCCATTCCGACCGCCTGTCCCAGTTGCGGGGTCGAGGGCAAGATGACCGCAATCGGCCCGGGCGTCGAACGGCTGGCCGAAGAGGTGGCCGAGCGTTTTCCCGAGGCGCGGGCGACAGTCCTGTCCTCGGACCTGTTCCACTCGGCCCGGGCGCTGAAAGAGGCGATTGCCGATATCGGCTCAGGCGGCACGGATATCATTATCGGCACCCAGATTGTCGCCAAGGGCCACAACTTTCCCCGGCTGACGCTGGTGGGCGTGATCGACGCGGATCTTGGACTGCAAGGTGCGGATCTGCGCGCGGCCGAGCGGTCGTTCCAGCTGATGCGTCAGGTTGCTGGCAGGGCGGGGCGTGAGGGCGGCGATGCGCGCGGGCTGGCGCTGTTACAGACCTATCAGCCTGACCACCCTGTCATTCGCGCGATCCTGTCGGGCGAGGATGAGACATTCTGGGACGCCGAGGCAGCGGCGCGGCAGGGGGCGGGTATGCCGCCCTTTGGCCGGTTGGCGGGGATTATCCTGTCCCATCCCGATCAGCCCGTGGTCGAGGATTACGCCCGCGAGCTGGCCCGCCGGACAGAGCCCCTGCGCGCGGTCGGTGCTGAGCTTTTTGGTCCCGCGCCTGCGCCGATCGCGCGGGTGCGCGGGCGCTACCGGGTGCGCATGCTGATCCGTGCCCCGCGTCAGGCGCCGGTGCAGGGCGCTATTGCGCAGTGGCTGAACAGCGCACCAAAGGCGCCGACAAACCTGCGGCTGTCGGTGGATATCGACCCGCAAAGCTTTTTGTGATGGAATCACTGGTCCAAGCAATCAGAACCGGACGCCGTGCCCTTATGGGATACAAAACAAAAACGAAAAGGCTGTGAGGGCCCGCCCGTTGCAAGCAACGTTGCGTGCCGTTCAACAGGCAGGACAGTCAGGAATCCTTGATCAGCTTTTCCTGCCAAAAATCTTCAGAGGTATAGGTGTCGTATTTTCCCTGCCAATCAGCGCGGAGCTTTGCATAGCTTGACCGCACCTTCAGGCTGTTGCGGATCATTCGTACGCTTTCACGCCAAAAAGCCTTTCTGTCGCGCTGCACGGTGTAGTTTTTCGTTCTCTGCGTGTTCAGAAAAGTGATTTCCTTTGCGCCATACATCTCGCGGAAGTTGTCACGATTTGCGGCTGACATGACCAAACGGCTGCCCAGCGTATTGGCAAAAGGCAGAAGGTGTCCGTTGAGTGTCAGCAACAGCAATGCACGAAGTGGGCGCGAGCAGCGGCCGTTCCGTGGTTGCGGGGGGATCTCGACAGATTTCCACGCTTCGGATTTAGTCATCTCCTGCAACACTTTTCGGCGTTGGGTCATGTCCGCGTTATCCGAAAAGAACTGCGGCCCCTTCAACACGTCCTCGATCGCAAGATTGACGGCAGCCAGGCTTTCATAATGGAACCGCACGATTGTACGCAGGTAAAAGCTGAAAAACATGCGCTGCAATTTGAACCAGCTGACATGCTTTGAAGGCAGGCTCAGGTGGTGGGCCAGATGACTGCGCATGTCGAGATACCAGGTCATCGGTGATGCCTTGTCGGTAAAGCCTTCCTGAATGGAAGCGACACCCGGCAGGGTGACGATCCTAAAATCATTGGCAAGCGCAAAGCTGACGTCATCCCCCCGTACGAAGAAGGGGAATGGCATGTGCGTCGCCTGATCGACGGGGAAGGCAAAGAACCACCAGCCCGCGTAGAACCCGCGTGGAGCAGGAAACGTGGTTTCAAACTCCATCTTGAAAACGTCGCCTGTAGATCTGGCATCAAGACCAAAATATTGCGGTTTGCAGCCCCGATCAAAGATCGCGCCGTTTTCCCATATCTGCCAGCGGTGATCGGCATTGATCATTGCGCCCGCAACTGCGGTCCGTGGGTCGGTACTATAGGCGAGGAACCACCAGGTCCGGGTGATTGCCTCCATATGGATCGAGGCATCATCGTCCATGAACAAGCAGTGGGTGGCACCTGCCTTGCGAGCCTCAAGCAAGCCGCGGGCAAACCCACCGGCGCCGCCCAGATTCTCGTTCGGGATGACCGTAATGCCCGCAACCGAGCTTTCCGGGATCGAGCGGCCGTTATCGACGATATTCATCCGGATATGGTCGCGCAGCTCCGAGGCTTCGCGGAAACGGGCAAAGCGTTCGATGGTCGAGGTTACCGCCTCTTCGCGCCGGAAGGTGGTAACAGAGAGCATCAGCTCGGGATACTGGCGCGGCGGGGCCGAGGTGGTCCAGGCAAAGTCCTGCAATTCCCCATCACCAAGCGCAACCAGTTCGAAAAACAGAACGATGCAAGGATCATCAAACCCCGTCAGGTCAAGCGGCAGTGACAGGCTGCCGTTGATGGAAACTGCCTCGCTGTAGAGCTGATTCCACGACTTGTCCTGCGCCGCCAGCCAGACGGTCAGCTGGAATTGACCTTTGCCCAGCAGCCATAGCGAGATGGGTAGATCTCCGCACAGAGCACGCCATTTGCCAAGGTTGAAGAGGTTGTAATAGCAGTCGGTGGACGCCCTTCCTCCGGGAGCAAAGTGGATGCCACCCTGTTTCAGCGAAATACCTGCAGGACCGGACAGGTGCACATAGGTAGGCACTTCCGTAGATATTCCATGCTCAGGCCAGATTGCGGACTGAATCGGATACTGTCCTTTGCTCAGGCTGGGACGTCCCAACGCCTCTTTCGGCATGCTGTTCATTGGCGAAGCTCTTTCCACAGTTGCTCTCCGGGGCCCACAGTCAGGCCTTTTCGTGCGATGCCAGTACTTCCTGGACCGGTATGCGCTTCGAACGCGGCGTCAGGACTGCCGGGTCGTAATGCCCAACGGCGACGAAGGAGATAAAGACTTCGTTCTCAGGGATGTTCAGAATGTTCCGGATCGCTTTTTCCCGCTCGGCGTTCATGGCGGTGTTAAGGCTGCAGCCCCCCAGACCCATCTGTTCGAGCCCAAGCAACAGCAGCATCATAAAGAGGCCGCCATCGATAAAGGCCTGGTTCCTTTCAACCGCGCCGACAAAGGCTGACAGATCGCTTGTGATAAGCAGCAGCTTTGGCGGGGTTTTGTAGCCCCGGAAGCCGCCTTGCAGCTCAAGCGCGGCCTTGATGGCATCGGGGTTGGTGAACTGATGGACCCGGACCGGTTGGCGGTTACAGACTGATGGCGCCTGCTGCGCAATCCGAATGGCGCGCTCGATATCCTCGTTGCGGACAGGATCCGATGTGAATTCACGGACGCTGCGCCGCGAAAAGACGACATCTACAAAACTGCGATTCTGGAACCTGTCGACCTCGGCTTCTCGGGTCAGATGGGCGGCCTGGACCCCGCCGGTACCTTTGTCCGCTTTCTGAATCGCCTCCTGGACAGGCGCGTGGAACAGCTTCCAGAAGTGAGATACGTCAAAGCCGATCTCACGATGCCGCTCGAAATAGTTGTGCATGACCGATGCAGCGATCTGGAAGAAGGAATCTTTTGGATCACGGCCCGCTTTGATCCACTTATTCATCTCTTCGGCCAGCGGCAGCATGTAGTCCTTGCCAAAGCCGGGGCGGAAGCTTTCGGACCGGCTCAGCCCCTTTTCAAAACCGTGGCTATAGAACATCAGCAGGGAACGCGCATTCTCGACATTGCGGGAGATGCGGTGCTGTGCATAGAAGTTGATAAAGCGGTTGATATCGTGTTCGCCCAGCTCTCGCACGACCGTTGCCGCGTCCTTCTTGCGTTTGGACGGTGCGACAGGCGCCGCATTCGGCACAACAGCCTCTTTGGGGATCGAGCGCAGAGATATCCCGGTAATATCGGCTCCGGCATTTACGCCGATGAAATGAACTGCCCCGAACATGATCTGAGAAAAGCCTGAGGTAGGCACGACGAAGCTCAGTTTGTCGGTGCGCGGCACGTTCGTTTTCTTTTTTGGTGCTACGGCACCAATAACGCGGAACTTTCCGGTTTGCGGGTTGCGGATGTGAACATTGACGAGGTCGGATGCTGTGCGCACTGTCCAGTCAATCGTCAGTTCATATGCGGAATCTTCCTTCAGCGGCTCGGGCAGGTCGGTCCATACCAGATTGCCCCGGACTGGAGATACAGCCTTCAACTGCGTGGCCTGACCAGTGTGGGTAACTGTCCATGCGTCGCTATTGGCGGTGAATTGCGGCGCCCTCAGGCTGAACTTCTGCTTGCTCATCTGGAACTTGATAAGTTCGGCAGATTTTCTCAGCGCCCGCTCCAGCTTGCCATTGCGCAGGCGTGCACCCAGGGACGGAGAAAGTTTCTTTTTCTCTACTGCGGCAATCGTGTTCCGGATCGGCGTCTTAAGTGCCGATTTCAGCCACAGCTTCGATTCTTTGACATGTGCGTCAAGAGCTGCGTGAATGGGAGTATAGTCGAGCGGAGCCAGGAAATCGGCGCTTCTGGTCAGGATGTCGTTTGCATCCAGCGTGAAACGTTCCTTATGGCCCACAATTCCAAACAGTGAATGGAAACGAGCCACACCGCGACGCTTGTTGCCAATCGAGGCAAAGGGTTTACCAAACTTCAGTGCGAAGGCCGTGCCGTGGAACGAGTCGGTCAGAACATACGAGCTGTTGGCATAAAGTTTGAGGAAATCGTAGGTGTCGATGCCCTCCTCGACCGCGCCCTCGATACCCATGCTCTGCTTGTTTTTTTCAAACAGGTGCGGCCATGCGTCAAGAATGATCCTGATTTTCAGGTTCTTTTCTTTTGCAACATGCTCGATCGCCGCCTTTTTCTCAGGCGTCGGGTCCAGAATATAAGCCAGCAGATAGGGCCCTGACACATCTCGTGTCGATTGGGCCGCCAGATCAAGATAGCGCTGGGTATCAAGCAGGAAGATCGGCTCGGCCACCTGCTTGGCCGGCACCTGATAGATGTCGCGTGCGATTTTTACGCCGGAATCTTCGCGGACCGAGATCGCGTGGAAGCGGCGCATCAACTCGGAGATGACGGGGACTTCATCAGGCGGCGAGAAATCTTTTGAGTGGCCAAAGGACGCCGCATAAGAGATCCGGCGTTTGGAATCCTCGGTAAAGTCCAGATAAAAGGCTTTGCCGAAATGCTGCGAGATCCCGTAGTTCCAGACCTGATCCGAACCGATTACAAAAGTATTGGCGATCCGGTTAAGTTCATGAACGGTCGTCTGACTGTAAATTTTGCTGAGATTATAATGCTTTCTTGCGAACTTGATCGCATGTGTATTCTGAATCTCTGGGTCATCCGCGCTGGCGCCGATCTTTGACACCATAAGGACCTTGTTTCCAAACGACTGAACCGTTTGATAAAGGCTGTAATAGGTTAGAACCGAGCCGTAGTTAGCTCCGACGCCGACCCCGATAATAGCTACGTCGTATTTTTCGTTGGCCTGATTGTCCATTTCAGTACGTCCTCATTCTCGTGGCCGGATATCGCGCACACCTTGGCGCAGTCCGTGTTTTCGTTCTTGGCTTAAGATTCAGCGTTGAAAGTGTTGTGCTGTTTCAAAATCTCACCAGCGTCTGAGCGGAATGGGGGCGATTCCACGTAGCGTATCAGAGATTTCCGGCTCGTTACTTTCCGATCTGTCTCGGCCAGTTCAGGGGGGCGGTATGCTATGCCATCATCTTCATGATTTGATTGCCGGGCGTGGCCATTGTGGTTCTTGCAAATGATGGCGCTAACGAAAACCTGAGCATTGGTTTCCTGGTGGGTTGGATGCTTACTGGCGATGATGGCGTTTAGGGTTTCTGGCGGCTGTTTTCTTAGGGTTCTGCGATCGGTCTGATAGCGGATATCTGTACAATCGCTTTTCCGGGGAACGATACTATCCATGCTGATCATGATGCCGATCTGGCCGTATTTCTGCTGTTCAAAGCTCTTTTTCCGGCTTGTCTGTCGCAAAGAACTATGTAACGTATCAGCATCAGTTTTATGCGACCCTGTGCGCAAGCTACGTGTGCGCGGCAAGAACCCCGAATATTCAATACTGGCTGGGCAGAACCTCTCAGAACCAGTTGCGTTGCGCTGAATACCATCAACGCCACCGTCCGGCAATCCGTGTTGTGACGCCATGCGCCGGATGCCGCTTTTCCTGGCGCCAGATGCTGTTGTCCGTCTTGTTCCGGCTCGTTACTGAGCCAAGGCGGGATGATTGGTTTGGCAAATTTGTGCGTTCGGAGCGTTGCGCCCTGCGCCTTGAGCCAGATACGAAACCGCCCGGAGGTGACAGGCCTCCGGGCGGTTCTTGTTCTGGCGATCCGGGACCCACGGTCCCGGCTATGATCAGGCCCGCAGGTCGAAGCGGTCGGCGTTCATCACCTTGACCCAGGCGGCGACGAAGTCGTTTACGAACTTCTCGGCGTTGTCGTCCTGGGCATAGACCTCGGCGTAGGAACGCAGGATCGAGTTCGAGCCAAAGACCAGGTCAAGCCGCGTTGCGGTCCATTTCACCGCGCCGGTCTTGCGGTCGCGGATCTCATAGGTCCCGTTATCGGCCGGTACCCAGGTGTTCGCCATATCGGTGAGGTTGGCGAAGAAGTCATTCGTCAACGCCCCCTCGCGGCTGGTGAACACGCCGTGCCTGGTGCCGCCGTGGTTAGTGCCCAGAACCCGCATACCGCCGACCAGCACCACCATCTCGGGCGCGGTCAGACCCAAAAGCTGGGTGCGGTCCAGCATCAGCTCTTCGGGGCTGACCGAATAGTCGGCCTTGAGCCAGTTGCGATAGCCGTCGTGGATCGGCTCAAGCACCGCAAAGGATTCGACATCCGTCATCTCTTGCGTGGCGTCGCCACGGCCGGGGGCAAAGGGGACCTCGATATCGAAACCGGCGGCCTTGGCGGCCTGTTCGATCCCGACATTGCCGGCCAGGACGATGGTGTCGGCGACACTGGCGCCGAACTCGGCTGCCAGAGGCTCAAGCACCGACAGGACCTTTTGCAGGCGCCCGGGCTCGTTGCCGATCCAGTCCTTTTGCGGGGCAAGGCGGATACGGGCACCGTTGGCCCCGCCGCGCATGTCCGAGCCACGATAGGTCCGGGCGCTGTCCCATGCGGTCGAGACCAGTTCTGCCACGCTCAGCCCGCTGGCGGCGATGCGTGCCTTGAGACCGGCGACGTCGTAGTTGCTGGTCCCGGCGGGGATCGGGTCTTGCCAGATCAGATCCTCGGACGGCACATCGGGGCCGATATAGCGGCTGCGCGGGCCCATATCGCGGTGGGTCAGCTTGAACCATGCGCGGGCAAAAGCATCGCTGAAGGCCTCAAAGTCGTTCATGAAGCGCAACGAGATTTCGCGATAGATCGGATCGACCTTCAGCGCCATATCGGCGTCGGTCATCATCGGCATTACCCGGATCGAGGGGTCCTCGACGTCCACGGGCTTGTCCTCTTCGGCGATCGAGATCGGCACCCATTGCGAGGCACCCGCAGGGCTGTGCGTCAGTGTCCATTCATGGTTGAACAGCATCCGGAAGAAGCCGTTGTCCCATTCGGTCGGCTTGGTCGTCCACGCACCTTCAAGGCCGGAAACAACGGTATTGCGCCCCACGCCGCGGCCTTTGGTGTTGATCCAGCCAAGGCCCTGAAACTCGGGCGATGCGGCCTCGGGGTCGGCGCTCAGATCAGCGGCGCTGCCATTGCCGTGGCATTTGCCGACGGTGTGGCCGCCCGCAGTCAGCGCCACGGTTTCCTCGTCGTTCATGCCCATGCGGGCAAAGGTTTCGCGCATCTGGTTCGCGGTCGCCTGCGGGTCCGATTTGCCGTTCACCCCTTCGGGGTTGACGTAAATCAGGCCCATCTGCACAGCGGCCAGCGGGTTCGACAGCGTCTCGGCCTTGCTCACATCGTCATAGCGGCCGTCGCTGGGGGCAAGCCATTCCTTTTCGTCACCCCAATAGGTGTCCTTTTCGGGGTGCCAGATGTCCTCACGCCCAAAGGCAAAGCCATAGGTCCTAAGGCCGGCGGCCTCATAGGCGACGGTGCCGGCAAGCACGATCAGGTCGGCCCAGGAAATCTTGTTGCCGTATTTCTTTTTAATCGGCCACAGCAGGCGGCGGCCCTTGTCGGTGTTGACGTTGTCAGGCCACGAGTTCAGCGGCGCGAAACGCTGGTTGCCGGTATTGGCGCCGCCCCGGCCGTCGCCGACGCGATAGGATCCGGCGGCGTGCCAGGCGGTACGGACGAACATGCCGACATAGCTGCCCCAGTCGGCCGGCCACCAGTCCTGGCTGGTATTGATCAGTGCACGCAGATCAGCCTTCAGCGCCTCGACGTCCAGCGTCTTGACCGCTTCGCGGTAGTTGAACCCCCTGAGCGGGTTGGTCTTGCTGTCGTGCTGATGCAGGATGTCCAGGTTCAGCGCGTTCGGCCACCAGTCCATGACCGAAGTGCCGAGCGCGGTATTCGCGCCGTGCATCACCGGGCATTTTCCCGAACTGGCGATATTGTTCCCGTCCATGTTGGCTCTCCTTTTGCTGGGCTGCGTCGCTGGGCGAGGCAGCGTGACCGGATGCGGATTGCGCCCATTCAGGGGACCGCAACGGATGGCTCCGATAACTCTTAGCAGTCTGCTGAGACTTGTATAGCGGGAGAGTTAAATTATTGGAATTTATTAATTTTGATATTCAAGATAATCAATGGTTATTATCCGGGCGGGATTCAGGGCCCTGCGCCTTGTCCATCAGACCGCGGATCCAGCGCCCTGCGGCATAGGCGACGGGCATACCCAGCACCGCCGCCGCTGCCATCGCGCGGGCGGGCGGCAGTACAGGCAGGCCAGTCCAGCTTGCCAGCAACGACAGCATGAAAAGGTTGATCCAGACCGCCGCCGCCGCGAATGGGTAAAACAGCAGCGCCAGTTTCCATGCCGGCCAGCCGTCAGTGACTGGTACCGTCCTCGAATGTGATCTTGTTCCAGACATTGTATTTCCCCGAAGGCTTGCGCATCGGCAGCCGTTTCACCTCTTGCAGCGTTTTCGCGTCATAGACGACGACCGCGCCCTCATCCTCCCACAGCGAGACCAGCACATGGCTGCCGTCGCGGGTGAATTCGCTATGGGCGAAGGTCCGGCCGGGAAAGGGGGCCAGTGTCCTGACGATTTCCAGCGTTTCTTTGTCGATGACATGCATCTGATCCTTGTGCGGGCCAAAGAACACATCCGCCCAGACATAGGGGCTGGAGGCATGACCGCGCAGGAAAAAGCCCGGACCCGCGGTCTTTATCTGCCCGACAAGGCTCCAGTCCTGCATGTCGATGACCGAGATGACGCCCTCGCCCAGATGAGGGGTCGCCATGACCCGGCGGCCGTCGCGCTGCCATGTGATGCCCGAGCCAAGATGCGGCATGCCCGGCAGAGGCAGTTCCGCAACCTTGTGCCCGTCGTCGAGGTCGATCACCACGCCCTTGTCGCCGTCGCGGTTGGCGCCGATCAGCTGGCGGTAGTCCGGCGAAAAGAAGAAGTCGTCCAGCGGCTCATTGATCGGGATGCGGCGGATTGCCAGGTCGGTGGTCCCGACCTCCCAGATTTCGGGCGCATCCTTCAGCGCCAGAACAAAGCTGTGGCGCTGCGGGGCCTGATAGACGGCGCTGACCCGGCTGGGCCTGTCCTTGACCCGCGTTTCAATCAGGCCGACGGGGTTCAGGTCCGCATCAAGAATGGTCAGGCTTTCCGGCAGATAGTTCGCCACCGCAATACGCTGACCGTCCGGACTGATCGCAATGTTGCGGCTGTTCAGGGCGGCGCGGATGCGGCCGACCTCGGACAGCGACCAGATATCGTATTTCTGCACCCAGCCATCGCGCGACATGATGTACACAAAACGCCCGTCAGGGCTGAACTTTGGCCCGCCATGGACGGCAAAGGGGGTGGCAAAACGGTCCAGCACCTCGAAACTGTCGCCATCAAGCACGCTGACATGATGGTCCCCGGTTTCGACGACCAGCGTGATATTCAGCGGATCGGCGGCGAAAACCGGACTGTCGGCGGGCTGGTAATCGGGGTTCATCTCGCGGCTGTCGGCGATCCGGGCAGCGTCCCAGTCCGGGCGATGGCCAAGTGGGGCGGTCACATATTCGACCAGCGCCGCGATCGCCTGGGGCGAGAGACGGTCGGAAAAGCCCTCCATCTGGGTCGAAACGCGACCCTGAGCGATCACCTGATCAATGCCCCGCACCCGACCCAGCGTTTCGGGGATCAGCGCGGGGCCGGTGCCGCCCAGCCGGTCCTCGCCATGGCAGGCGGCGCAATGTTCGGCATAGTCTGCGGCGGCATCGGCCTGTGCTGCCGCAGATGCAAGCATGGTCAGTGGCAGGGCAGCCAGCAGACTAGAAAAAACGATGGGCCGGATCATGGCTTTTTCCCCGGAAAGGTGTCACGGCAAGACGGTCAAGATCGGCACCCTCTGCGCCAATCTCGGCTGCGGAAAGATAACAGGCCGGATCCTCGGCCCATGGATCGCCGGTCAGTTGCAGCGCGCGGATGCGGGTGTTGCCGCCACAGACCGCCTGATAGGCGCAGGCGCCGCAGCGGCCCTTTAACGGGCGCGGACGGGTTCGCAGTGTTGCCAGCATGGGATCGTCGCCGGTCCAGATTTCTGAAAAGGGCCGCTCTTTGACCGAACCCAGCGTGTAATCCGACCAATAGGTATCAGGGTGGACCTTGCCCTGCGGGTCGATATTGCCGACGCCAAGACCCGAGGAATTGCCCCCCCATGCCTCAAGATGCTTGCGCAGGTGGGCGATGGTCTGGGCCGGAAAGCGGGTCTCGGCCCAACGCAGGAAATAGACGGCGTCGGTGTCGTTATTGCCGGTTACGATCTCCAGCGGCTCGCCCTTCTCGGCCGCCTTCCATGCGCGGTCGATCAGCAGGTCCATCGCGTGGCGGGTGCGGGTATGGGCGGTGTCCTCGCCCCGGTGCTTGTCTCCGCGTCCGGCATAGACCAGATGCGACAGGTAGAACTTGTCCACGCCCTCATCCCGGCACAGGTCCAGCATGGCGGGCAGGTGATGGGCGTTGCTCTCGGTGATGGTAAAACGCAGGCCGACCTTGATCCCCTGTGCCTTACAGGCCCGCACCCCGGCAAGCGCCTGATCAAAGGCGCCCTCGACGCCGCGGAACCAGTCGTTCACGGTCCCGATTCCGTCAAGCGAGATACCGACATAGTCAAAGCGCAGATCGGCCAGCCGCGCGACATTTCCGGCGTCGATCCTTGTGCCATTGGTCGAAAGAGCAAGGTGGCGAAAGTCCAGCCGCCGCGCCTCTTTGGCCAGTTCCCAAAAGTCAAAGCGCGCCATCGGCTCGCCCCCGGACAGGATCAGGGCCGGGACACGAAAATCCGACAGATCGCGCAGGACCAAGATCGCCTCGTCATGCGTCAGCTCGCCGGGAAAGGGCCGGTCGGCCGAAACTGTATAGCAATGGCGGCATTTGAGGTTGCAGCTGCGCGTCAGGTTCCAGATCACCACCGGACGGACCGTGCCCGGCCGTGTCCGGCGACGCGGGGGTGAGGGGGACACAAGCTCGCGCATATATTCGGTCAGGCGGAACATGGTTTACCTTTCTTGGCCGTCCCGAAGACGCAGGCCGGTTTTCTTCAGAATGCGGGTGGAGTAAAGGATGTCGTCGGCCAGACAGGCGGGGCCGAGCAGGGCGCGGATCCGGGTGCGCTTGTCCTCGACCTCGGTGCGGTTTTTCCCGTGCAGCATGGCAAAAAGGTTGTAGCGCCAGACCGGTGCACGCGGGCGCAGATAGCAATGGCTGACGAAATCAAGCGCTCCGATCATTTCGCCTAAGGTTCCGGCCACTTTATCCTCGACGTCCCAGACGCTCATGCCGTTCGCGGTCATCCCCAGCGCGTAATGATTGGGGGCCAGGGCGATGCGGCGGATCACCCCGCGCGCTTGCAGTTGGGAAAGCCGGTCGATGACCTGCGCCTCGGTCAAGCCCAGATCGGCGGCTATGCAGGCATAGGGAGCCTGAACCAGAGGCAGCCCGGCCTGAGTAGCCGCGATCAGGCGGCGGTCGGTATCGTCCAGCCTTGTCATGCCGTCACCCGAAAGCCGATGAAAAATTCGCGCAGCTTTGGGAACTGCCATACGGTCAACCCGGTCTCGGCCTCGATCCTGTGGGCGGTCCTGGCGATGCCTTCGGGTGTAGGGGTGGCAAGCACGAACCACATGTTCAGTGCATGGTCGCGGGCGTAGTTATGGGCGACCTCGGCGTGGGCGTTCACCAGCGCGGCGATGCGGTCGAAATCCGGCTCCGGCACCGAAAGCGCACAAAGGCAGAATGCCCCGCCCATCGCCTCTGCATCGAAAAACGGGCCAAAGCGGGTAATCGCACCGATCTCGCGCAGCCGTTGCAGCCGTGTAATCAGCTGGGCGCCGGTCAGCCCCAGCGTCGCGCCTGCGTCGTCAAAGGGGCGGGGCGTCAGGGGAAAACCCTCTTGCAGCGTGTTGAGAATGGCGCGGTCAGCCGTGTCCAATGCCTCGGGTGGCAGGCTGTGGCGTCGAAGGTTCTTCATGCGGCGATCCCGGTGATGGTGGCCCCGCGCTGGCGAAAGCAACGGGTCGAGAACAGGATGCGATGCGGGACATTCGTCAGTGCGGGCAGGGCGCGGGCTTGGGCCAGCACCTCCATCGCCTCGGCACGGGAACGCGCGTGTATCATGCAAAAGAGCGGCCAGCTCCAGCGTCCCGGCACCGATTGCCGCTGATAGCACAGCGTAACGCCCGGCACCCCCGCCAAAGCGGTGCCTGCGGCCTCGACCGCGGTGTCGGGCAGGCGCCAGACGACCATGGCATTCTGCGTCCAGCCAAGGGCGCGGTGCTTGACGATCACGCCGACCCGGGTCAGCAGGCGCGCTTCGGCCAGGGCGCGGATGCGCGAGATGATCTCGGCCTCGCTGCGATGCAGGGCCTGCCCCAGCGCGACGAAGGGGCGCGGTATCAGCGCCAGACCCGAGGACAGCGCCTGCATCAGCGGCTTGTCGCGTGGGCGCAGCGCCTCCAGATCGGCAGGCCGGTCCAGCGCCATCGCCCGGCGCGCGCCGGTCAGGGGGAAGCCAAGGTCGATGTTGAAGGCGCGCACCAGCGGCAGGGACAGGACGGAAAGGCCGGTCGCGGTCTCGATCCGCGCAAGGCTCGCCGCCAGCGCCTCGGCATCCGGGGCGGTGGCGACGAACCACAGGTTCCAGTCGTCCTCGCGAAGGTATGAATGGTTGACGCCGGGCTCTGTCCCGACCATTGCCGCGACCTCTTCAATCCGCCGCGCGGGTACTTGCAGCGCGGCCAGCGTCGAGGCGGCGGCGGTGTTCGGCCGGCAGGTGGCGCCTACGCGCGAGACGATACCTTCGGCCTGCAGGCGGGTGAGGCGTGCGATCACCCCGGCCTCGCTTGTGTCGAGCCGGCGGGCCATGGCGGCAAAGGGACGGGGCACCAGCGGCAGGTCGCGCTGAAAGCCGTCGAGCATGCGCAGATCCAGATCTTCCATGTCAAAGCCCCGTCCTGTGTGCGCGGTCGGTAAAGAAGATCCCCGAAGGCGCACGAGCCTCGATTTCGCCCAGAACCTCGCGGCTGCGGGTGTCGCGGATTTCGACCCGGTTCTCGTCGCGGACCGACAGCCAGACCTCACGCCCGCGCGGGGCGAACTCCATGTGCAGCACACCCTTGCCGGGGGTCAGGGTATCCAGAACCTCATGGGTCAGGGTGTTGACGACCTGCAGCTTGTCATTGTCCGGCGGGGCGAAATTCACCCAGACCTCGCGCCTGTCGGGGCGGGCAAGTGCAAAGACCGGCTGACCGGCAAGTTCGGTGCGGGCAATCTCGGTCAGGTTGTCGGCATCAACCCATAGCAGCTGGTGCAGCCCGACGGCGGGCAGGGCAAAGACGCCATCGGCCAGCGTCCAGCCCTGAAGATGCGGCATCTTGTAGACCGGCATATCGGGCTGGTCGCGGCCGTAATCGGGCAGAAAGCGTGTAACCTCGGGCGGATCCTGCCACAGGTCGATCTGCGTCAGCCCCTTTTCGCCGAAAAGCCCGACGATATAGCGCCGCCCGTCGCTGGTCAGCAGCGCGTCATAGGGGTTGGCGCCGATACCCTTGAGCCGGGTGATTCCGGGCTGTGCCGGGCTGTGCGAGTGGTCGATGATCCAGACTTCGCCCGTGTCCCAGGTGGCAACGATAAAGCGCGAACCGGGTGCGTCCGCGATGCCCACGGTTTTCGACCCCATCGGCACATCGGCAACCAGTTCCAGCGTTTCGGCGTCAAAGACCCGCACGCCCCCCGGTTCGTAATTCGCCACAGCGATCAGCTGCCCATCGTCCGAGATGGCGCCCCCGATCGAATTGCCGGCCTGCACCACGCGCCGGACCACCTGACGGGTCAGGATATCGACCTTGGTCAACCCGCCGTCGCGGCCAAAGACATAGGCGAAACGTTCGTCCGGGGAATAGACGAGGCTGGCATGGGACAGATCGCCAAGCCCCTCGATCCGGCCAAGTGCGGCGCGTTCGCTGCGGTCCACCACCAGCAGCGAGCCTGTTTCACGCTCGACGATCAGCCCCAGATCGCCAGTGCCGCGTAGCTCATCGGCCTGGGCCGGGGTGATGGTAAGCATGAGGGCGGCAAGAACAGCCTTAAGCATCATTCCGTCTCCGTCTTCATCAGGTAATCGGCGATCCAGCGCGCCTCATCCTCGGTCAGCAGGGGGCGCCAGCCGGGCATCGCGGTGCCGGGCAGGCCGTCCAGGATGACCTCGGCCAGATCTCCGGGTTCGCGCTCTGCCAGTGCCTCGGGTGTGATAGGGCGGCCAAGGCCGCCGGTACGGCGCAGCCCGTGGCACGAGCCGCAATCCTGCCGCACCAGATGGCGCAATTCGTCCTGCCGCGTAGCATCGGGCGGGGCTGCCATTGCCGCCCCGGCCAGAAGCATGGGCATGAGCGCCAGCCTAGCCATGCGCCACCAGCCGCCATTCCGGACGGTAGGATTCATGGGGCAGGTCGCAGTCATCCGCCATGGCTGCGACATGGCCGATGATGAACAGGACCGGGGTGGGCAGCGGCTTGCGTGCCAGTGCCGCAGCGATATCCTGCAATGTCGCAAGCAGCCGCTTTTCCTGCGGGGTGCTGGCTTGCGAAACGGCAAGCACCGGCAGGTCGGAGGGCATGCCGTGGCGGATCAGTTCCCGCGCTATCTCGGCCACGTTCGCCGCGCCCATATAGACGGCAAGCGTGGTCTGCGGATCGGCAAGAGACGCCCAGTCCAGATCCAGCGCCGCATCCCGTGCCCGGTGGCCGGTGACATGGCGCAGCCCGGTCGCAAGTCCGCGATGTGTCAGCGGAAACCGGGCCGAGGCCGCCGCACCCTGTGCCGCGGTGATGCCGGGTATATAGTCGCAGGGGATGCCCGCGCGGGTCACGGCCTCAAACTCTTCGCCACCACGGCCAAAGATCGTCGGATCTCCGCCCTTGAGCCGCGCCACGGTCAGGCCCGAGCGTGCCAGCTCGACAAGCAGGGCGTTGATCTGTTCTTGCGGAACAGGGTGAAACCCTGCCGCCTTGCCCACGGGGATGCGGCGGACATGGGCCGGAACGCAGGCCATCACCTCGGCCGAGACCAGCCGGTCATGGACCACCACGTCCGCCTGCTGCAAAAGCCGCAGTGCCCGCAGTGTCAGCAGCTCGGGATCGCCCGGGCCCGCACCGATCAGATCGACGCGGCCCATGCCCGTCTTGCCCTGTTGCGGCCTGTCCAGCGCCGCGCCGTTCAGGCCGCAACGCGCGGCCCCATTCGTCACCGTCTTGCCGGCCATGTCCGAACCCCATTGAAATGCTGCCGGGGCAGGGGCGCGAACGCCCCTGCCTGTGGTTGCAACCGTGCTGATCAATAGGTGTCGGTCATGGTGTTATAGACGTTGAACTTGCCGGTCGGGGTTATCAGCCGCTTGTCCTTGATGACGTGCTTAAGCTCCAGCGTCTGGTCGTCCACGACGACAAGCGCCGATTCCTGGTCCTTGCTGTTCCAGACGCTGAACCAGATTTCGGTACCGTCCTTGTTGAACTCACCCTGAACGACGCGAGGCTGGCCCTCGGTGATGCCCGCCCATTCGGCGATGGGCAGCGTCGTGAATTCGGGGTCCGAGCCGTCGCCCGTCAGCGCCTTGGTGTCAAACACCGCGACCGAGCCCGAGATTTCGGCCTCGGGGTTCAGCGGCGCGTCTACATAAAGGTGCTGCGATTTCGGATGCGTCTTGATGAACAGTGACCCGCCCCCCAACGCCGGGAAGCTGTCGAGGATCTTCCACGCGTTGTCGGGATGGCCCTCGGGATCGGTGCCGATCAGCGCCACCGAATCGTCGCCCATATGCGAGGTCGCCCAGACTGGGCCAAAGGTCGGGTGGACAAAGTTCGCGCCACGCCCCGGGTGCGGGGTCTGGCCGCCGGTATCCTCGATCGAGACGAGCTTGCCTTCCTTGGTGTCGATCACCACCAGCTTGTTGCGGGCATTGGCGGCGGTGATGAAGTAACGGTGCGAGCCGTCCAACCCACCGTCATGCAGGAAACGTTCGGCCTCGATCTCGGTGGTCTTGAGGTTCCTGAGGTCGGTGTAATCGACCAGCAGGATCTTGCCCGTTTCCTTGACGTTAACGATGAACTCGGGCCGGTAATGGCTGGCCAGGATCGCGGCAACGCGCGGCTCGGGGTGGTATTCCTGCTCGTCATAGATCATGCCGCGCGTGGACTGAATCTTCATCGGCTCCAGCGTTTCGCCGTCCATGATGACATATTGCGGCGGCCAGTAGGCCCCGGCGATGGCGTATTTGTCCTCCCAGCCCTCCATCTTCGAGGTCTCGATCGAGCGCGCTTCCGACCCGATCTTGATCTCGGCCACGGTGGTCGGTTCTTTCATCCACAGGTCGATCATGTTGACCTTGCCGTCGCGGCCGATGACGAACAGATAACGGCCCGAGGCGGACATGCGGCTGATATGGACCGCATAGCCGGTGTCGAGTATCGACTTGATCTCATAGCTTGCGCCGTCGATCAGCGCGATCTGGCCTGCGTCCCGCAGTGTGACGCTAAAGAGGTTCTCAAGATCCCAGTCGTTTTCCTGCTTGGTCGGGCGCTGTTCCGGGGGAACGTGGACTTTCCAGGTTTCGCGCATCTCTTTCATGCCGAATTCCGGCGGAGCAGCGGGGTCCAGCAGCAGGTAATTCGCCATCAGGTCGACCTGTTCGGGCGAAAGCTGGCCCGAGGTGCCCCAGTTCGGCATCCCCGCCGGGGAGCCATAGGTGATAAAGCTTTGCAGATAGTCAAAGCCCAGCTCACGCGTCAGGTCGGGGGTCAGCGCCTTGCCGGTCGCGCCCTTGCGCAGCACGCCGTGGCAGCCGGCGCAGCGTTCGAAATAGATCTTGTTGGCCTCGTTATACTGCGCCTCGCTCAACGCCGGGATGCCCTCGGGCGCGCCGGGGGCGGCTACCTCTTGCTGTGCGAGATTGTCGAGCGAGGGCTCGTAGCGGTTGTCTGTCTTGGTCTTGTGATCCTCAAGTGCGGCGGCAGGGTCTTTGGCCGGCGGGGCCTGCTCTTGCGCAGAGACCGCAAGCGGCCCAAGGACAAGGGCCAGGGCTGCCGAGGCCATCAGGCCGGGTCTGGCGAAGAAAGTCCTTTGTCTCATCTGGCTTTCCTATTTGCTGGCGCGCGTTCACGCTGTTCCTGAGCGGATTTCGCGCCAGCGGCTTTGATCTATGTTAAGGCCGGGGTGCGGCATTTCGGCGATCAGCGGGCAAAGACCTGGGACGCGGACCTTTATGCCCGGACACCATCCTTTCGCCCCTTGCCGCCTGTTTTTGGCACTGATCGCACTGATCTTGCTGAGCCTGCCCATGTGGGCCGCGCCGCCTGCCGCCCCCGATGCGGTGCAGGCGCAGGCACTTTTCGGGGCGGATGGGCCAGTGGTGCTGGACCGCCGCGAAACGCCGGTGCCCGGCTGGGGCGTCAGCCGTGAGGGCCGGGCGCTGGGCATGATAGGCTCGACCTGGGAAATCGCGGCAACCACTGGCTATTCCGGCAAGCCGCTGGATGTGCTGGTCGCAGTCACACCACAGGGTATTATCGCCGGTGCGCTGCTGGTTCGCCAGACCGAGCCTGTGCTGAGTCTTGGCATCTCGGACGCGCATATCGCCGCCTATGTGGACGGCTTCCGGGGCGTCGACCTGTCGCAGCCCCCGGGCTGGGACAGTGCGCTGCCCGAGGTGATCTCGCGCGCCACCGTCTCGACCGGGGTGATCCGCGACGGCATTTTGCGCAGCGCCCGGGTACTGGCGCAGGCTCAGGGGGTCGGCGGGGGCGGGATCGACCGCGTTACCTACCGCCCCGCCACATGGGCCGATCTGATGGCTGAGGGGGCGTTGGCTCATGCCGTTGTCTCGATGGCCGATGCAGCGCGCGCCTTTGCCGGGGCCAAAGTACCGGTCCAGCCGTCGGACGCGCCCTATCTGGATCTTTATGCCGGGCTGATCGACCCGCCGACCGTGGGTCGCAACCTGCTGGGTGCGCGCGAATTCACCGCCGCCGCAGGCGCGCTGCAACCCGGTCAGGCACTGGTCGCGGTGCTGTCGCGCGGGCTTTACAGTCCACGTGGGACTGAATGGCACCGCTCGGGCCGGTTTGAGCGTATCGCCTTTGAGCAGGGCGCGCTGCGTATCGGGCCCGGCGACGGCGATTTCACCATGATTGAAAAGCTGGCCTTGCCGGACGCGCCCGAGTTCAGGGAAATGAGCCTGTTCCGGCTGAACATCGACCCCGTTGCCGGGGGCATCGATCCGCGTCAGCCCTTTGATCTGGTCGTGACAGCAACCCGGCCCTTGGCGGCGGGGGGTGAGGCGGTGCTACCGGTCCGCGCCACGATTCGCCTGCCAGAGGCTTATATCCTGACCGATCCACCTGCCGTGCCGCTGTGGCAGGAGTTCTGGCGGGACAAGGTGCCCGGCATCGCCATCGTCGGCGCAATGCTGCTGGTGCTGGCGCTGATCCTTTTCGGGCAAGAGGCGCTGGTGCGCAGGCCCCTTTTGTGGCGCCGGGTGCGGCTGGGCTATCTGACGGTGACGCTATTGGTGCTTGGCTGGGGGCTGAACGGCCAGCTTTCAGTCGTGCAGGTGGTGGCCTTTCTGAATGCGCTTCTGTCCGGGTTCCGGTGGGAGACGTTTCTGATCGAGCCGATCATTTTTCTGATCTGGTCCGCCGTGGCGCTGGGGTTGCTTTTCTGGGGCCGCGGTGTGTTCTGCGGCTGGCTGTGCCCTTTTGGCGCGCTGCAGGAGCTGACGAATGCTGTCGCGCAAAGGCTGGGGGTGCGCCAGATTGCTTTGCCTCAGGCCCTGCACGAACGGCTGTGGGTGATCAAATACACGCTGTTTGTCGCCATCGTCGCGCTGAGTTTTTACAGCATGGAGCAGGCGCTGATCCTTGCCGAGGCCGAACCGTTCAAGACGGTGATCTCGATGCGTTTCCTGCGCGCATGGCCCTTTGTGCTGTTCGCGTTGGCGGTGCTGGCGGGCGGGCTGTTCATCGAGCGTTTTTACTGTCGCTATCTGTGCCCGCTTGGGGCGGGACTGGCGATTCCCGCCAAGCTCAAGATCTTTGACTGGCTGCGCCGCCGTCCGCAATGCGGGCGCGAATGTCGGCTGTGCGAGGTGAAATGCACCGTCGGCGCCATCGACCCGCTGGGGCGGATCAATCCCAATGAATGCGTGCTGTGCCTGCGTTGTCAGGTGGTGATGAACGACCCCGGCACCTGTCCTGTGCTGAAACGCCGCGCCCGAACGGCTGCAAGTCCCGGAGATGCGCCATGAACCGCCGCCGCTTTCTGCTTGTCACCGCCTGCGCCGCCTTGCCCGCCCGGGCATGGGCTGCGCCCCAGGAATGGCGGGGTCGCGCCATGGGGGCCGATGTCACGCTGCGGCTCCGGGATGCCAGCCCCACGCAGGCGCGCAGTTTTTTTGGCGAGGCGGCGCGGGTTCTTGCCCATGTCGAAAGCCTGTTCTCGCTGCATCGCGATTCGGATCTGACCCGGCTGAACCGGGACGGGCGGTTGCGCTTTCCCGCGCCGGGGATGATCGAACTGCTGACGCTTTCCGGGTGGCTGCATGAGGCGACGGGGGGCGCTTTTGACCCGACTGTGCAGCCCCTGTGGGTGGTGCGGGCGCGGGGCGAGGATGAGACGACTGCCCGCACGCTGGTTGGATGGGACGCGGTCAGATGGTCGCGGACCGAGGTGCGGCTGACCCGCCCCGGCATGGCCCTGACCTTTAACGGGTTGGCGCAGGGCTGGGCTGCCGACCGGCTGGCCGGGGCGGCGGTGCGTCACGACCTGACCGATCTGCTGATCGACACGGGCGAAATCCGGGCGCTTGGCACGCGCCGCTGGCCGGTGACTTTGGCCGATACGGCGGGGGCTGCCTATCGCCGCATTCGCCTGTGCGACCGGGCGGTGGCGACTTCTTCGCCTGCGGGCACGCTGATCGGGCCGCGCGGGTTGCCTCATATCCTTGCGCCGGGCGGGGGCGGGGTGTTGTGGGACACGATCTCGGTCAGCGCGGCGACTGCGGCAATGGCGGACGGGCTGTCCACCGCGCTGTGCCTGATGCAGCCCGATGCTGCCTGTGGGGCGCTGAGGCGTCTGCCCGGCTGCCGGATCGAGCTTGCCGTCCCCGCGCAGGACGCGGAATTTTCGGGGAAAATGCCGGCCACCTGCCACGCTTGACTTTCATCAATGAACGACTCGTCCCCCGGGTCCAGTCAGGAAATATCTGACAATAACTGATGGGGACCCGCGTCATGAGCGACATCATGACCAAGAACATGGCCCGGAACGTCTTCTACGGCGGGTCCATATTCTTTTTTCTGGTCTTTGGCGCATTGACCATACACAGCCACATCTACGCCCGCACCAAGGCCGTGGATGAGGCCCAGCTTACGCCTTCGGTCGTTCTCGGCAAGCACGTGTGGGAACGTAACGCCTGTATCGACTGCCATACTTTGCTGGGCGAAGGTGCCTATTTCGCGCCCGAGCTTGGCAATGTCATGCGGCGCTGGGGCGTGCAGGACGATCCCGAAGCCGCTGTCGAGACCCTGCGCGGCTGGATGGAATCCATGCCCTCGGGGATCGAGGGGCGCCGCCAGATGCCCCGGTTCGAGCTGACGGATGAGGAATACCGGGCGCTGACCGATTTCCTGCTGTGGACCGGCACGATCAACACCCAGAACTGGCCGCCGAACGACGCTGGCTGAGGGGGAACAACGATGAGATATCAATCGCAACGCATCGCCTATGCGTATTTTCTGGTGGCCATGGCGCTGTTTGCCGTGCAGGTCACGATTGGCCTGATCATGGGCTGGATCTATGTCAGCCCGAATTTCCTGTCCGAGCTTTTGCCCTTTAACATCGCGCGGATGCTGCACACCAACAGCCTTGTCGTCTGGCTGCTGCTCGGGTTTTTCGGGGCGACCTATTACATCCTGCCCGAAGAGGCAGAGCGCGAGCTGCATTCGCCCCTGCTTGCCTGGATCCAGCTGGGCATCCTTGTCCTGGGCACGCTGGGCGTAGTCGTGACCTATCTTTTCGACCTCTTTCACGGGCACTGGCTGCTTGGCAAAGAGGGGCGCGAATTTCTTGAACAGCCCAAATGGGTCAAGCTGGGCATCGCCGTCGCGGCGGTGATCTTTATGTATAACGTCAGCGTCACCGCGCTGAAGGGGCGGCGGACGGCGGTGACCAACGTCCTGCTGATGGGGCTGTGGGGGCTGGTGCTTCTGTGGCTGTTTGCCTTTTACAACCCGGCGAACCTCGTGCTCGACAAGCAGTACTGGTGGTGGGTCATTCACCTGTGGGTCGAGGGCGTGTGGGAGCTGATCATGGCCGCCATCCTTGCCTTTCTGATGCTCAAGCTGACCGGCGTTGACCGCGAGGTGGTCGAAAAATGGCTCTATGTCATCGTCGCCACGGCGCTGTTTTCGGGCATTCTTGGTACCGGGCACCATTACTACTGGATCGGCCTGCCAGCCTATTGGCAATGGATCGGCTCGATCTTTTCCAGCTTCGAGATCGTGCCCTTCTTTGCCATGATGTCCTTTGCCTTCGTCATGGTCTGGAAAGGCCGGCGGGACCACCCAAACAAGGCAGCCCTGCTTTGGAGCCTTGGTTGCACCGTGCTGGCGTTTTTCGGTGCCGGGGTCTGGGGCTTTCTGCATACGCTGCATGGGGTGAACTATTATACCCATGGCACGCAGATCACCGCAGCGCATGGTCACCTGGCCTTTTACGGCGCCTATGTCTGCCTTGTGCTCGCGCTGGTCAGCTACACCATGCCGGTGCTGAAAGGGCGCGACCCCTATAACCAGGTGCTGAACATGGCCTCGTTCTGGCTGATGTCGGCGGGGATGGTGTTCATGACCGTGACGCTGACTTTTGCAGGCACGGTGCAGACCCATCTGCAGCGGGTCGAGGGCGGCCTTTACATGGACGTGCAGGACGGGCTGGCGCTGTTTTACTGGATGCGCTTTGGCTCGGGTGTTGCAGTGGTCTTGGGGGCGCTGCTCTTTATCTACGCTGTGCTTTTCCCGCGGCGCGAGGTTGTGACCGCCGGTCCGGTGCAGACGCACAGGGACGGCCATATGGAAACGGCCGGGTAAGCCATGAATGCGCATGTGAAACCCGCAGAAGGGAAGGGGGCGGATGTCCCCTTCTACCTGCCGCAGGGCGACGAGGTCGCGGTGTTCGAGGCCGCCGCCGCCCGTGATCTGCCGGTGTTGCTGAAAGGGCCGACCGGCTGTGGCAAGACGCGTTTCGTCGCCCATATGGCGGCGAGGCTGGGGCGGCCGCTTTATACGGTCGCCTGTCATGACGACCTGTCGGCGGCCGATCTGATCGGGCGCTATCTGCTGAAAGGTGGCGAGACGGTCTGGACCGACGGTCCCCTGACCCGCGCTGTGCGCGAGGGTGCGATCTGCTATCTCGACGAGGTGGTCGAGGCGCGCAAGGATGTCACTGTCGTCCTGCATCCGCTGACCGATGACCGTCGCATCCTGCCCATCGACCGCACCGGAGAAGAGATCGAGGCCGCGCCCGGTTTCATGCTGGTCGCGTCATATAACCCGGGCTACCAGAATATCCTCAAGACCCTGAAACCCTCGACCCGGCAACGTTTCGTGGCGATGGAGTTCGACTTTCCCGAACCCACCCGCGAGGCCGAGATCGTCACCCGCGAAAGCGGCCTTGATCCTGACCGCACGCTGGGGTTGGTGCGGCTGGCGGGCAAGATCCGCGGGCTAAAGGGCCAGGACCTCGAAGAAGGCGTCTCGACCCGGCTGGTGGTCTATGCCGCCAGTCTGATCGCCGGTGGCATGGCGCTGGACCGCGCCATCGAGGCGGCGATGATCGAGCCCCTGACCGACGAGGCCGAGGTCAGGCGCGGGCTGCGCGATCTGGTCGCGGCCATCTTTGGCTAAGGGGTCGCGGCATGGGTCTGCACCTTGAACCATGGGAGCCCGAGGAAACTGTCGGCAAGCTTTGGCACGTCTGGGCCAGCGGCTTTGGCGCCCCGCAAGAGTTCGATGATCAGGCGGTGGCGCTGGCCGAGGTTTCGGGCAGGCTTGCGGTGCTGTTTCGCGCTTTGGGCGGCGGCGCCTCGGTTGAGATCCGGCCCGCCGCTGCCCGTTCATCTGCGCATCGTATCGGCTGGCTGCGGCGGCTTGGCACAGTGGCCGAAACAGTCCCGCACGCCAGTTTTGACGGCGAAATCCTGCGCCTGCCCGAACGCCTGTCGGCCTTGCCGTCGCGGCAGGCGAACGGGGCGCTGTATCTGTGGCTTGCGGCCTGCGCGGCCCATGCTGACCTGACGCCTGCGTATGACGATCCGCTGTGCCGCGATCTTGCGCGGCTTGGTGCGGCCCGACGCGCGGTCGATGCCACGCTAAGGGACGCGCCGGGTCTGGCCGGACTTTACGCTGATCTGTCCCGGCTGGTCCTGACCCTGCGCCCCGTCGCCCCCCTGCCGCCCGCCGAGGCCGCAGTCGAGGCTTTGATACGTCATTTGCTTGGCGACCCCGCGCCTTTGCCGGGTCTGGCCCGTGACTGGCTGGCGGTGTTAGACGATCCCACGGCGCAGCGGGTCCCACGTGGCTATCGTCCGATGCGTCCCGTGCCGCTTTGGCCCGATCTGGCGCCGCCCGAGACGGCCGAGGCCGCTGCCCCCGGCGATGCGCCTGACGGTATCACCGCCGATCCGGCCAACGGGCACATCTTTCGCGCCCGCCGACGGCAAAGCGATCAGCCCCAGCGCCGCGACAGCCTGATCCTGCACAAGTTTGAGGCTCTGCTGAGCTGGGCCGACCTGATGAATCTCAACCGGCATGTCGATGATGATGACCAGGATGATGCGAAGAAGGCGGCCGAGGATCAGGAAGAACTGGGCCTTGGCCAGGTGTCAAAGGCACCGGCGACGCGTTTGCGGCTGCATCTCGATCTTGCGCCCGAGGATGCGGATCTTGAGGCAGTCGCTGGCATTCATACCTATCCCGAATGGGACGCCCGGCGCGGGCGCTATCTGGCCAGCCATGTGCGGGTGCTGGAAAACCGCGCGCCCGAACAGGACGAGGCCCCGCAGCCTGACCCCCGCGCGCAGTCGCGCATCCGCGCCGTGCGCCGCCAGTTCGAGGCTTTGCGCCCGGGACGCCTTACCACCACCGGCCACCGCGATGGGGATGATCTGGATGCCGAGCTGACCGTCCGCGCCGCCGCCGATCTGCGTGCCACCGGACAGGGCAGCGACCGCATCTGGCGCCAGTCCCGGCCGCTTGCTCGCAATCTGGCGGTGTCGATCCTGCTTGATGTTTCGCGCTCGACGGAAAGCGCGGTGACCGGGCGCGCCGTGATCGAGGTTGAGCGAGAGGCACTGGCGGCGCTGGCCTGGGGGCTGGACGCCTGCGGCGACCGTTTCGCGATCAACGCCTTTTCGTCGCTGAAACGCGACCGGGTATTTCTGAGCACCTGCAAGGATTTCGATGAACCAATGGGCGTCGCAGTCGAGCAGCGCATCGCCGGGCTGCGTCCACGCTTTTACACCCGGCTGGGCGCGGGCATTCGCCATGCCTCGGCCGGGCTTGCGCGGCAGTTGGGTAGTCGCAGGCTGTTGCTGGTCATCACCGACGGCAAGCCCAACGACCTTGACCACTATGAGGGCCGCCACGGCATCGAAGACAGCGCCATGGCCGTGCGTGAGGCCCGCCGCGCCGGACACGCGGTTCATGGCATAACCGTCGACCGCGACGCGAAAAGCTGGTTTCCACGTATCTTTGGGCCCGGGGGCTTTTCCCTTGTCCCGCATCCAGACCGGCTGCTGGCGGCGCTGCCGGTGATCTACCGGCAATTGGTGCGCTGATGCGGATACAGGACCTTCCCGGAGAGCCGGTGATCTGGGTGCTGATCGCCTCGGAACTGCTGGTCTTTGCTGCGGCTGCTACCGCGATGGCGGCGGTGCGGCTGACCGATCCCGCGGGTTTTGCCGCCGCGCAGTCGCAGCTGCATGGATGGATGGCGGCGCTCAATACGGCGATCCTTGTCACCTCGGGCTTTTGCGCAGCCCTGGCCGAGCGTGCCTGCCGGCGTGGCGACCGCAGGCGGGCGCGTATGACGCTGGCGCTGGCGGCCTTGGGCGGGGTGGGCTTTCTTGCGGTCAAGATCGCCGAATATGCCGCCGACCTGCGCGCAGGCCTTGGCCTTGAAACCCACCCGTTCTTTACCTTTTACTATCTCATCACCGGTTTTCACGCTGCGCATGTGCTCTTTGGGATCGGGGTTCTGGCGCTGGTCGCAATCCGCCTGCGTGCCGAAGAGGTGCAGGCCGGCGCGGCCTTTTGGCATATGGTCGATCTTGTCTGGGTGCTGATCCTGCCGCCGGTTTATCTGCTGGGGTAGGGGATGGATCTGCATCGCATCTGGCTGACCCTTCTGGCGCTGACGGCGGCGACCACGGCCCTGTCTTTTGGCTCGGGCGCTGTGGTGGCAGCAGGACTGGTGGCGCTGGCTTTCCTTAAGGCCCGCGCGATCATGTCGGGTTTTCTGCACCTTGATCGCGCACCGGAGTGGAGGACGGCCTTTACCCTGCCTCTT
The DNA here is from genome assembly GCF_019633685.1 of Paracoccus sp. J56. Classification (NCBI taxonomy): domain Bacteria; kingdom Pseudomonadati; phylum Pseudomonadota; class Alphaproteobacteria; order Rhodobacterales; family Paracoccaceae; genus Paracoccus; species Paracoccus sp. J56. Next base: position 145,120 of record NZ_JAFL01000003.1, on the reverse strand, counting down.
GCGCTTTGGCTGGTGTTGATCTGGGGGCTTTACGCCTTATGATCCTGCGCGGCGCTAATCCATCGCCAGCGCGCGCAACCCGGCGATATCGGCGATGATAGCGCGGTTGGCCTCGACCTCGACCCCATGCTGACGCAGCCGGGCAAAGGCCCGCGACAGGCTTTCGGGCTGCATACCCAGGTGCCCGGCGATGAGACGTTTGTTATAGGGCAGGCGAACCTCGGCGCCGCCGCTTTCGGCATCGGACAGATCGGCCAGGAACTGCGCCACGCGCTGGACGCCGGTATGGGCCTTAAGCCGCTCTATCTGGTCCACCAGCCCCTGCAGATGCACAAAGGTCGATGCCAAAAGGCCGATGGCAAATTCCTGATTTTCCAGCAGGAACTGACGCAACCGCGCGCCGTCGATCTGCAGCAGCGTGCAGTCCGAGATCGCCTCGGCCGAGACCGGATAGGGTTCGCCGCGCAGCACCATCGCCTCGGCAAAGCTGCGGTTGCGGCCCAGAATCGCAACCACCGCCTCGGCCCCGCTGGGCGTCAGCCGGGACAGTTTGACGAAACCGTTCAGGACGATGAACACCGAACGCGCCGGATCGCCCTGCAGAAAAATCGTCTCGCCCTCGCTATAGCTGCATCGCAGGGCGTCCTTTAGCAGCTTGTCGCGCATCTCGGGCGTCAGCCCGTTCAGCAGAACGGACTTTTTCACTGCTTCGGGCGGGGGGGCGCTCATCGTGACCTCTTTCACGGTTCGGCGAGTTTACAAGTTTCGCACGACCGCGCGCCAAGGGAAAGACCACGCGGACACGTGGCCTTGCCGATGCGTCACAATGACAGCCAGTGTTCGCGCAGGCTGAAGTCGGGGCCAAGCAGCACCAGATCCGCCGCGCGACCCGGAGCAAGCCTGCCATAACGGTCCTCAAGCCCAAGCAGTGCCGCCGGGATGGCCGAGGCCATGCGCAGTGCGCGCTCGGGTGCGATACCGACCTGACTGACCAGCAGCGCGATTGCCTGCGGCAGCGTCAGATCGGCCCCGGCCAGGGTGCCATCCGCCAGCGTCAGCCGCCCGTCACGGCGCAGCACCTTGCGGCCGCCCAGTTCCATCTCGGTCAGGTTGGTGCCGGCAAAGGCCATGCAGTCGGTGACCAGAAAGATGCCGTCGGGCCGTGCCGCCAGCGCCAGTCGCATGACCGCAGGATGGACATGGATGCCATCCGCGATCAGCCCCGCCGCCACATCCGAGGTCAGCACCGCCCCCGCCAGTCCCGGCGCGCGGTGGCCGATCTGGCTCATGGCGTTGAACAGATGCGTGGTGCAGCGGGCGCCCGCAGCAAAACCGGCCTGTGCCTCTTCATAGGTGCATTCGCTGTGGCCAAGGCTGACCACCGCGCCCGCCCCGGCAAGGGCGGCGATCTGCTGGGGGCTTGCTGCCGCGGGCGCAAGCGTCACCATCAGCGCGGGCAGGCGGCGGGCGGCGTCGCACAGCCGCGCCAGGTCCTCATCCGTCATCGGCCGGATCAGCGCCGGGTCATGCGCGCCCTTGCGGCGAGGGTCGAGATGCGGCCCTTCGAGATGCAGGCCCAGAAAACCCGGCACCTCGTTTTCGGCCGCAGCAATGCCAAGCGCGATGACATGGGCGGTCGCCTCGGGCGTGTCGGTGATCAGCGTCGGCAGCACCCCCGCCGTCCCAAGTGAGCGATGGGCGGCGCAGATGCGGCGCAGCCCATCGGCATCGGTTGAGCCGTCCAGCATCAGCCCGCCGCCGCCATTCACCTGCAAATCAAGAAAGGCCGGGGCAAGGATGCCTGTTACGGTACGGCGATCCCCCGCCGGGGCCTCGGCCTCGGGCAGGATGGCGGCGATCTGGCCGTCCTCGATCACCAGCGCATGACCGTCAAGAAAGCGCGTACCGTCAAAGATGCGCGCGCCCGTCAGAACCTCGCGCGTCATCACACCGTCTCCGTCACCTTGCGCAGATGCGGGGGCGTGTCAGGGTCAAAGCCGCGCCGCCGGGCCAGCCCCTCGATAAAGGCATAGAAACCGGCGATGGTGACCAGGGGCGCGACCAGCGGGTGCAGGTCGGGGACCGAGGGCAGGGTGACAGCGTTGTCGGCCTCGGTTCCCGTGACAAACACATCTGCGCCCTGTGCCGCCAGACGCTCGGCGGTGGCCCTGAGCTGGGGCAGCGCGGCGTCCTCGACTCCCAGCGCCAGCACCGGAAAGCCGGATCGGACGATGGCGGCGGGGCCGTGCAGCACCTCTGCGGCGGAATAGGCCTCGGCGTGGATGCCCGAGGTTTCCTTGAATTTCAGTGCTGCCTCGCAGGCGATGGCAAAGCTGGGGCCACGCCCCAGCACAAAGGCCGAGTTCGCCCGCGCAAGACGTGCCGAAAGCGGCGACCAGTCCAGCGTGATGGCCTTGCCAAAGGCCTCGGGCAAGGCGGCGACGGCGTCCTTGAGTGCGCTGTCTTCGCGCCATTCGGCCAGCAGCGACAGGCCCGCGAGCACTGAGCAGACAAAGGTCTTGGTGGCGGCGACGCTTTTTTCCTCACCTGCCTGCAGGGGCAGGCAATGGGCCGAGACCTGTGCCATCGGGCTGTCTTCGACGTTGGTGATGGCGATCGACAGTGCGCCGCCCTGACCCGAGGCGCGCATCATTTCGACCCCGTCCGGGCTGCGACCGGATTGTGAGATGCCGATACAGGCCGCTTTGCCCAGCCGCAGGGGCCGGCGATAGATCGACGCGATGGACGGGCCGACCGAGGCGACCGGCACCCCGGCCTCAAGCTCGATGGCGTATTTCAGATAGGTCGCGGCATGGTCCGACGAGCCGCGTGCCACGGTGACCAGCAGGTCGGGGTCCTTGCGGCGCAGGGCATTGGCGGCGTCCATGACCGCATCGCGCGAACGATCAAGGAAACGGGCGGTGGCCTCGGGGATCTCGGCCACTTCGCGCGCCATATGTGTCTGGCTCATCACGGGTTCCTTTCGCCTTCAGGGGCAAGTTTCAGTTCCACGGCAAAGTCATAGGCATCGCCGCGATAGAGCGAGCGGGTAAACTCGACCACCTTGCCCGAGGGCAGGTACGAGATACGTTCGATCCTTAGCCCGGCCACACCGGGGCTGACGCCCAGCAGATCGGCGTCCTTGGCGTTCAGATTGGCGGCCGAGATCCGCTGCACCGCCCGCACCGGCCGCAACCCGCGCGATTGCAGCACCGCGTATAGTGAATCGGTGACGCAATCGGGATCGGGCAGGATATCCTGGGGCAGCGAGGCGCGCTCAATGGCAAGCGGCACCCCGTCCGAGCTGCGTACCCGTTCCAGCCGGGCCACATGCGCGCCGACGCCCAGCCCCAGCGCCATCACCTCTTCGGGGGCGGGGGTGAACAATCCGCGCGCGATCCAGCGGCTTTCGACATTGCGGCCGCGCCGGGCCATGTCCTCGGTGAACGAGGTCAAAAGCGACAGCGCCTGTTCCAGCTTTTCGACCTTGGGCGCAACAAAGGTGCCCGAGCCGCGCTTTTGAATCACCTGCCCCGAGGCGACCAGCTCGGCCACCCCTTTGCGCACGGTGACGCGCGACAGGCCGGTCATCGTTGCCAGCTCTCGCTCGGACGGCAGGCTGTCGCCCGGTTGCAGCCGCCCCGAGGCGATGGCATCGGCGATCAACCGGTGCAGTTGCAGATACAGCGGCCCGCCGCCGGTTTCCTCAAAGGCCTCGGCGGTGAAAAGCTCTCCCATCACACCTCCTGCCGGGCAAGATGCAGTGCCCCGTCAAGGCCCGAGCCCTTGGGCGCGCGGATTGGCCACAGCCCCTGCAGCCGGTGGGCGTAATGCGCGCCAAGGCCGCCCAGAAATACCACCGGCAGGTCGCGGCCCGCCTGAAGGGTGTCGATCATGGCGCGGATCTCGGCCACGGCGCTGTCAAAAAGACGCTCGGCCGCCGGATCGCCCCCGGCGACGATGCGCGGCGCGAAGATCGCGAACTCGGCCGGTCGTGCCCTGAGGCCAAATGAAATTACGCCCTCGATTCCGCCCAGCTCGTCCAGCACCGCCTGCAAAAGCGGGCTCATGGGCACGAAACCGTCTTCGGCGCGCAGGGCCTCGGATAACAGTGCCCGGCCCAGAACCGCGCCGCTGCCCTCATCGCCCAAAAGAAAGCCGCGTCCGCCGTATTGCCGCATCTCGCCACCGATCTGGACAGCAAAGACCGAGCCGGTGCCCATGGCGGCGACGATCCCGTCATCGGCACCCAGCGCGCCGGTCGCTGCGGTGACGGCGTCGGTAACGATGCGCGTGCGGCGAAAGGGCAGCATGGATTGCAGGCTGAGCGTGGCGGCGGTGACATTCGCGCCTGCAAGGCCCAGCACCGCAGTCAGCTCATCCACATGGCCGCGCCCGGCCTGTTCCAGCGCCGCGCGGGCGGCGGCGAGGATATTGGCGCAGGCTGTCTTTACATCGGTCGAGATATTGGCAGGCCCCGATGCGCCCTCGCCGATAATCCGGCCCGAGCCGTCTGCAATAGCGGCGCGGCAGCCGGTTCCTCCCCCGTCAATGCCCAGAAAATATGACATGGCGACTCCCTTTGAACGGATGATACCAAAGCAATACCAAAAGGGAAGGGTAAATTTCAAAACCGCTGGGAAACGTCAATTTCTGATATCTGATGCAGATGAGTCTTTACAAGTGGTATTGTTTTGGCATTATCGGTGAAACAGGGGGAATCACATGACCGCATCTGGCACCGAGGCAAGGCATCCGGCATCCGCAGGGCTTCACGCCCGTACGGGCGACGAGGTGCTGCGCATCCTGCTTGACGCGCAGGTGGCGGCGCTTGGTGCGCTGCGGCCTGCGTTGCCGGCCATCGAACGCGCGGCCGACGCTGCTGCCGGGGCGCTGCGCCAGGGCGGCAAGCTTGGCTATGCCGGGGCGGGTTCCTCGGGGCTGATGGCACTGGCCGATTGTCTTGAGCTTGCCGGCACTTTCGGCATCGCGCCCGAACGGACGCCGATGATGTTTGCCGGGGGCGCCGGGGCGCTTTTGCATCTGACCGGCAGTGTCGAGGATGATCCGGAACTGGCGCTTGCCGATCTGGACCGTTCAGGGCTGGGCAGGGGGGACGTGCTGCTGTGCCTTTCGGCCTCGGGGCGCACACCCTATGCGCTGGCGATCTGCACGGCGGCACAGGAACGCGGCGTGACCGTCGTCGGCCTGACCAATGTGGCGGATTCGGCGCTGCTCAGGATCGCAGATATTCCGGTCCTGATCGAGACCGGGGCAGAGGTTGTCTCGGGCTCGACCCGGATGGGGGCGGCAACAGCGCAAAAGGTGGCGCTGAACATGCTGTCGGTCCTGGTGGCGATCCGGCTGGGCCATGTTCATGACGGCTATATGGTCAATGTGGTTGCCGACAACATCAAGCTGGTCGATCGCGCAGCCCGCATCGTCGCCGCAGTGGCGGGGGTCGGGCGCGACGTGGCCGAAGAGGCTTTGTCGCGGACGGGTGGCGTGGTCAAACCCGCGATTCTGGTCGCGCGCGGCGCAACGCCCGAAGAGGCTGAGGCGCAGCTGACCGAAAATGGGGGCCTGCTGGCCCCTCTGATCTGATTTCAACCAGAGGGTCCGTGAGAGACCCGATGCCGAAGGGAGAAGACCATGACCAAGACCATCCGCCTGGCGCTGCTGGCCAGCACGATGCTGGGCACCGCCGCCTGGGCCGAGGACGTGACGCTGACCGTCGAAAGCTGGCGCAACGATGACCTTGCCATCTGGCAGGACAAGATCATCCCGGCTTTCGAAGCGGCGAACCCCGGCATCAAGATCAATTTCGCCCCCTCGGCCCCGCCGGAATATAACGCGGTGCTGAACTCCAAACTGGATGCTGGTTCGGCGGGCGACCTGATCACCTGCCGGCCCTTCGACGCCTCGCTCGAGCTCTTTAAAAAGGGCAAGCTGGCGGATCTGACCGATCTGGCGGCGATGGCCAATTTCTCGGATGTGGCGAAATCTGCCTGGCAGACCGACGATGGCAAGCAGACCTTCTGTGTGCCCATGGCCTCGGTGATCCACGGCTTTATCTATAACAAGAACGCCTTTGCCGAGCTGGGGCTTGAGCCGCCGAAAACCGAGGCAGAGTTCTTTGCCCTGCTCGACAAGATCAAAGAGGACGGGACCTATATTCCGATGGCGATGGGCACCACCGACCAGTGGGAAGCCGCGACCATGGGCTATCAGAATATCGGCCCGAACTACTGGAAGGGCGAAGAGGGCCGCAAGGCGCTGCTTGCCGGGACGCAAAAGCTGACCGATGAGGCCTGGGTCGCCCCCTTCCGTCAACTTGCGAAATGGAAAGATTATCTGGGCGATGGTTTCGAGGCCCAGACCTATCCCGACAGCCAGAACCTGTTCACGCTGGGCCGTGCCGCGATCTATCCCGCCGGCTCGTGGGAGATCGGGGTCTTCGGCCCGCAGATCGGCGGTGCGTTCGAGATGGGCGCTTTCCCGCCTCCGGTCCCGGCCGAGGGGGACAAGTGCTATATCAGCGACCACACTGATATCGGTCTGGGCCTGAATGCTGCGACCAAGCATCCCGAAGAGGCCAGGAAATTCCTGGAATGGGTCGGCTCGCCGGAGTTCGCAGAGCTTTATGCCAACGCGCTGCCGGGCTTTTTCTCGCTGAACTCGACGCCGGTCGAGATGCAGGACCCGCTGGCCAAGGAATTCGTGTCCTGGCGTCAGAACTGCGAACCGACGATCCGCTCGACCTATCAGATCCTGTCGCGCGGCACGCCGAACCTGGAAAATGAGACCTGGACCGCCTCGGCCAATGTCATCACCGGTGCCGAGACGCCCGAGGCTGCTGCCGAGCGGCTGCAAAAGGGCCTCGCCTCGTGGTATGAACCGCAGCAGAAGTAACCGTCTGCCGGGTCCGGGGGACCGACGCGATAATCGGCCGGGCTGTCTGGCCCGGCACAAGGCGGGGGGGCGAAACCCCCTGCACCCCCAAGGGTAGTTTCAACCGAGAAGGAGGGCGTCATGGCGCAGCGGAAAGCGTTTCGCTGGCATATCATGGTGTTTCTTGCACCTGCGGTGCTGGTCTATACCGCGATCATGATCGTTCCGCTGTTCGGGACGCTGAACCTGTCGCTGTTCAACACGACAGAAGAGGGGCGCGTCTTTGTCGGCCTGAAGAACTTTGCGACGCTGTTTGGCGATCCGCGCTGGTCTGAACGCTTTTGGAACGCCCTTGGCAACAACGCCTGGTTCTTTCTTGTCCATATGCTGGTCCAGAACCCGGTCGGGGTGGCGCTGGCGGCGCTGCTGTCCTCACCCCGGTTGCGCGGGGCTGCCTTTTACCGCACCGCGATCTTTATTCCGACCATTCTGTCGTTCGTCATCGTCGGCTTTGTGTGGAAACTGATCCTGTCGCCGATCTGGGGCATCGCCCCCGGCATGCTGGATGCCGTCGGGCTGAAGGGGCTGTTTGCGCCCTGGCTTGGCCGCGAAGGCTCGGCGCTGACGACGCTGGCGCTGATCTCGGTCTGGCAGTTCGTCGGCATTCCCATGATGCTGATCTATGCGGCGCTGCTGTCGATCCCCGACGAGGTGATCGAGGCGGCCGAGATGGACGGCGTCACCGGCTGGTCGCAGTTCTGGAAAATCAAACTGCCGCTGATCCTGCCCTCGATCGGTATCATTTCGATCCTGACCTTTGTCGGCAACTTCAACGCTTTTGACCTGATCTATGTGACGCAGGGCGCACTGGCGGGGCCGAATTTCTCGACCGATATCCTTGGAACCTTCCTTTATCGGACGTTCTTTGGCTTCCAGCTCCAAATCGGCGACCCGCATATGGGCGCGACAATCGCCACCGCCATGTTCGGGATCATCCTGCTGGGCGTCAGCCTGTATCTCTTCACCGTCCACCGTCGACTGCGCCGCTATCAGTTCTGAGGGGAAAGTATGAGCCAGGCCCGCAATTCAACTGCCCGCAGCCTTGCCGCACATGCGGTGCTGATCCTCTATACGGCGATCGCGCTGTTCCCGGTCTTTGTCGTGGTCGTGAACAGTTTCAAGAACCGGCGCGCGATCTTTGCCGATCCGCTGGCGGTGCCGACAGCCGACACATTCGACCTGATCGGTTATCGTACGGTGCTGGCGCAGGGGGATTTCTTTCTCTACTTCCAGAACTCGCTGATCGTGACGGTGGCAAGCCTGTTCTTTGTCCTGCTGTTCGGCGCCATGGCAGCCTTTGCGCTGTCGGAATACCGTTTTCGCGGCAATACGCTGACGGGACTTTACCTTGCGCTTGGGATCATGATCCCGATCCGGCTGGGAACGGTCGCCATCCTGCAAATGATGGTGGCATCCGGGCTGGTCAATACGCTGACTGCTCTGGTGCTGGTCTATACCGCGCAAGGGCTGCCCCTAGCCGTATTCATCCTGTCCGAATTCATGCGCGGCGTTTCGGATGATCTCAAGAACGCCGGACGTATCGACGGTCTGTCGGAATACACGATCTTTTTCCGGCTGGTCCTGCCGCTGGTCCGGCCCGCCATGGCGACCGTCGCCGTCTTTACCATGATCCCGATCTGGAATGACCTGTGGTTCCCGCTGATCCTTGCCCCAAGCGAGGCGACCAAGACCATCACGCTGGGCAGCCAGGTCTTTATCGGCCAGTTCGTCACAAACTGGAATGCGGTGCTGGCGGCGCTAAGCCTCGCGATCCTGCCGGTGCTGGTGCTTTACCTCATCTTCTCGCGCCAGCTGATCCGCGGCATCACCGCCGGCGCCGTCAAATGATCCGTCCCGCAGTAAGGAGACCCTGATGGGAGCCCTGACCCTTAGCCAAGTTACCAAGTCCTTCGGCGCCACCCAGGTCATCAGGGGCGTGGACCTCAATGTCGAGAATGGCGAGTTCTGCGTCTTTGTCGGTCCCTCGGGCTGCGGCAAGTCCACGCTCTTGCGCATGATCGCGGGGCTTGAGGATGTGACCTCGGGCGATGTCACCATCCATGGCGCGCGCGTCAACGATCTGGCCCCGGCCAGGCGCGAAATCGCGATGGTGTTCCAAAGCTATGCGCTTTACCCGCATCTGACCGTGCGCGACAACATGGGGCTGGCGCTGAAACAGGCCGGTACCCCGCGGGTCCAGATCGAACAGGCGACCGAGAAAGCCGCCGAGATGCTGGACCTTTCGCATCTGCTTGAGCGCCGCCCGGCCGAGCTTTCTGGCGGTCAGCGCCAGCGCGTCGCCATCGGCCGCGCCATCGTGCGGCGGCCCAAGCTGTTTCTCTTTGACGAGCCGCTGTCGAACCTTGATGCGGCGTTGCGCGTGCAGACCCGGATCGAGATTGCGCGCCTGCATCGCGAACTGGGCGCGACGATGATCTATGTCACCCATGACCAGGTCGAGGCGATGACGCTGGCCGACAAGATCGTCGTTCTGCGCGGTGGCGTGGTCGAGCAGGTGGGCCGTCCGATGGATCTTTACAACGATCCCGACAACACCTTCGTCGCCGGGTTCATCGGCAGCCCGCAGATGAACTTTCTCAAGGCTGGCAAGCTGGGGCTGCGCTCGGACACGCTGGGCATCCGCCCCGAACATCTTGAGCCGGGCAGCGGCCAGATCAGCGGCCGCGTCAGCCATGTCGAGAAGCTGGGCGGCGAGACGCTGGTCTATGTCGCCACCGAAGATCATGGCTTGCTGACCGTGCGTCAGTTCGGCGAACAGGATTATGCCGTGGATGAAGAGGTGGGGCTAAGCTTTGATCCGAACCGTGCCTTCCACTTTGACGCAGAAGGCAAGCGCCTGCGCTAGATGACCACAACGCCCGAGTGCTTGGCCTTGTGTTCGGGTTCGACATGGATCGTGATAAGCGCACCGGGCAGTTTCTGCTTCAGCGCCTGTTCGATCCGGTCACAGATGTCATGGGCGGCATCGACAGTGGTGCCCCCTTCGACCACCAGATGAAAATCGATAAAGGTGCGCGGCCCGGCGTGGCGGGTGCGCAGGTCATGTGCCTCGATCGCGCCGGTGGCGGTGTCCGAGATGGTGGCGCGGATATCGGCCAAAGTATCCTCGGACACGGCTTCGTCCATCAGGCCCGACAGCGACGAAGCCATTACCTTCCAGCCCGACCACAGGATATTCAGCGCAACCAATGCGGCAAGCGCCGGGTCAAGCACCGCCCAGCCGGTTATAACGGCCAGCCCAACCCCGGCGATGACCCCGATTGATGAGATCACATCGGACAGAAGGTGGTGACCGTCGGCGACCAGTGCCGGGGATTTCAGCTTTCGGCCCCGGCTGATCAGCACCCAGCACCACAGCCCGTTCAGGATGCTGGCCGCGCCGTTCACCAGCAACCCCTCCAGCGGGGCGTCCAGCATGCCCGGGTTCTGAAAGCCGTGCCATGCCTCGCGCAGGATCAGCAATGCGGCGACGATGATCATCACCCCCTCCAGCACGGCGCTGAAGAACTCGGCCTTGTGGTGGCCATAGGGGTGGCCGCGGTCGGCGGGCTTGGCCGCGATCCGGATCGCGATCAGTGCCGCGACGGCAGTCGCCACGTTCACCGTGCTTTCCAGCGCGTCCGACAGCAGCGCGACCGAACCGGTCATCCACCAGGCCAGCGCCTTCAGCGCCAGCACCACGATGCCGGTCAGGATGCTGCCAAGGGCGATTTTTTCGGTCGCGGACATGGGCGCGCTTCCTTTTCCGATTCCGTCGCCCGGCGGCTTTTACCCCTGATTGCAGGTGAGGCCAACCGCAACCGGCCCGAAAGGGGATGTATGGCTGGCTTGCAGAACCGTCGCGGTCTTGCTGTAAAACCACCACGTTCAGATGAGGGACATCCCATGCAGATCAGCACAACGCCCGAAATGTGGGTGGTGCAGCGCGAGCGGCGGCTGCGCATCCCCGAGATCGCCAATGCCGCCGCCGAGCTTGCCCCCGAGATCGGGCAGCAGATCAAAGACGCCGGCCTTGAGGTTGCGGGGCCGTGGATATTCATTGCGCAGAACTTGCCCAAGGATGGCGAGACCGAATTTGACTGGCGCATCTGCCGTCCGGTCGCCGCATCGGGCAGCGCCGTTGCCGGGCTGCACCACCTGCCGCCCGTACCTGTCGCCTCTGCCCTGCACGAAGGGCCGCTGGCGGCGCTGTTTTCTGACGGCTATGCGCCGCTTTTGGCCAAGATCGCTGCTGCGGGGCGCGCGCTTACCGGCGAAAGCCGCGAAATCTATCACGACTGGACCGGACCCGGGGCCGAGCGGCAAAAGATCGAGATCCAGTTCGGTCTGACACAGTAGCCCCACGTTACGGGGGATGTGAAACGGGGGCCCCGCAGGCCCCCGTATTCGTTTCATTCCGCCGGGATCGCTGACAGATCCTCGACCGGGGCAATGGGATGCTTCAGATGGGGCAGCATCTCTTTGGGGCAGACCTGCAGGAAATTCCGCCGCTCTTCTTCCCAGTTTTGCAGGATCTCGTCGGCACGGCGCGAGCCCGTCTCTTTCACGTGCATCTCGATCAGGCCCTTGAGCTCGGCTTCCCAATGGGGCTGGGTAACCGGGCAGAGCACCAGCGTTTCGGGGTTGATGTAATCGCGTGCGATGCCCTCGGGGTCATAGAGATAGGCCATGCCCCCGGTCATGCCGGCGCCAAAGTTCGCGCCGATGCGGCCAAGGATCACTGCAACGCCCCCGGTCATGTATTCGCAACCGTTCGAGCCACAGCCCTCGATCACCACCGTGGCGCCCGAGTTGCGGACGCCAAAGCGTTCGCCCGCCCGGCCAGCCGCGAAAAGATAGCCGGCGGTCGCGCCATAAAGCACGGTGTTGCCGATGATCGTGTTTTCATGGGCGACCAGCGGGCTGCCCATGGGCGGACGTACGACGATGATGCCGCCCGATAGCCCCTTGCCGACGTAGTCGTTGGCATCGCCCGAGACCTCGATCTTCAGCCCCGGCGCGGCAAAGGCGCCGAGGGACTGGCCCGCGCTGCCGGTCAGCCGGACCGTCAGGTGGTCGGGCTGCAGCTTGTTGCGCATACCAAAGGTCTGCACGATCATCGACGAGGTCCGGGTCCCGACCGTCCGCTGGGTGTTCCGGATCGCATAGCTCAGCTGCATCTTCTCACCATCCGAGAAGAAGCGGCCAGCATCGCGGATGATCTCGGCATCCAGCGTGTCGGGCACGGCGTTGCGCGGCTTGGAGCGGTCATAGACGATCTTTTCCGAGCCATCGACGGTGATCAGCAGCGGGTTAAGGTCAAGGTCGTCCAGCGATTTGTCACCCCGGCTGACCTGGGTCAGCAGATCGGCGCGGCCGATGACCTCGTCCAGTGAGCGGGCACCGATGCTGGCGAGGATCTCGCGCACCTCGGTGGCGTAGAAGGTGATCAGGTTCACCACCTTGTCGGCCGAGCCGTTGAACATGGCCCGCAGCTTTTCGTCCTGCGTGCAGACGCCCACCGGGCAGGTGTTCGACTGACACTGACGGACCATGATGCAGCCCATGGCGATCAGGGCGGCGGTGCCGATCCCGTATTCCTCGGCCCCCATCATCGCTGCCATGACGATGTCGCGCCCGGTACGCAGGCCACCGTCGGTGCGCAGCGTCACCCGGTCGCGCAGGCGGTTCATCGCCAGCACCTGATGCGCCTCGGTCAGACCCATCTCCCACGGCAGGCCCGCGAATTTGATCGAGGTCGCGGGGCTGGCGCCCGTGCCGCCGTTATGGCCCGAAATCAGGATGATATCGGCCTTGGCCTTGGCAACGCCCGCCGCGATGGTGCCGACACCGGACGAGGCGACCAGCTTTACCGTGATCTTGGCACGCGGGTTGATCTGCTTGAGGTCATAGATCAGCTGCGCCAGATCCTCGATCGAGTAGATGTCGTGATGCGGCGGCGGGCTGATCAGCGTCACGCCTTTGGTCGAGTGGCGCAGCCGGGCGATCAGCTCGGTCACCTTCATGCCGGGCAGCTGGCCGCCTTCGCCGGGCTTGGCGCCCTGTGCGACCTTGATCTCAAGCTCTTCACAGGCGTTCAGGTATTCGGCGGTGACGCCGAAACGGCCCGAGGCGACCTGCTTGATCTTGGCACAGGGGTTGTCGCCGTTCGGCAGCGGATGGCTGTGGGCCGGATCCTCGCCGCCCTCGCCCGAGTCGGACTTGGCGCCGATGCGGTTCATGGCGATGTTCAGGGTCATATGCGCCTCGGGCGACAGGGCGCCCAAAGACATGCCCGGGGTCACAAAGCGCTTGCGGATCGAGGTGATCGATTCAACCTCTTCGATCGGCACCGGCTTACCCAGCGGTTTGATATCCAGAAGGTCACGGATATGGATCGGCGGGTTCGCCCGCATGGTGGCGGTGAACTGCTTCCAGATATCATAGGACGCTTTCTCGCAGGCAAGCTGCAACAGCCGCATGGTGTTGGCTTCCCACGCGTGCTTTTCGCCCGAACGACGCGCCTTGTAAAAGCCGCCCACCGGCAGCAGATCGACAAGCGGCGCGCCAAAGCCCTTGGCATGAGCCTCTTCCAGCTTGGCCTGAAGCCCGTGCAGACCGATCCCCGAGATGCGCGACTGCATGCCGGGGAAATATTCCGCGACCATCGCACGGCTCAGCCCCACGGCCTCAAAGTTCAGGCCGCCGCGATAAGAGCTGAGGACCGAAATCCCCATCTTGGCCATGATCTTCAGCAGGCCGGCGTTGATCGCCTCGCGGTAGCGGGTCATGACGTCGATCAGGTTGCCTTCCAGCAGGCCGCGCCCGATCCGGTCGGCCAGCGTGTCCTGGGCCAGATAGGGGTTCACTGTGGTCGCGCCGCAGCCGATCAGCACCGCAAAGTCATGCGGGTCCACGCATTCCGAGGACCGGACGTTCAGCGAACAGAAGGTCCGCAGCCCCTTGCTGGTCAGCCAGCTATGCACGGCGCTGGTCGCAAGGATCGTCGGTACGCCGACGCGGCTGGCCGAGATACCTTCGTCGGTCAGGATGATGTGACCGTGACCCGAGCGGACGGCATCCTCGGCCTCGGCGCGGATGCGGGCCAGCGCATCGGCCAGCGCGTCCTGCCCGCCATTGACCGGGAAGGTACAGTCGATCTGCGTTGCCTGATCCTGGAACATGCGGGTCAGCTCTTCGAACTCGCCATTGGCGAGGAAGGGGCTTTCCAGCATGGTGATCTCGGCATGGGTCGAGCTTTCCTCAAGCACGTTCTTGAGGTTGCCGAACCGCGTGCGCAGGCTCATCACCCGGCTTTCCCGCAGCGAGTCGATCGGCGGGTTGGTCACCTGGCTGAAGTTCTGGCGGAAATAGTGCGACAGCGGCCGGAACTGGCGCGACAGCACCGCAGGTGGCGTGTCGTCACCCATCGAGGCAAGCGCCTCTTTGGCGTCCTCGGCCATCGGCACCAGCACCTGTTCGATCAGCTCGATGTTGTAGCCAACGGCGATCTGGCGACGGCGCAGGTCTTCATCTTCGTGCAGGGCGGTTTCGGGCAGTGTCGCCATCAGCTCGGACGGCTGGACGACTTTTTCCACCCAGTCGCCAAAGGGCTGGCTGGCGGCCAGATGGTCCTTGATCTCGCGGTCGTGGTAAAGCTTGCCCTCGGCCATATCGACGGCGATCATCTGACCCGGACCAAGCGCGCCCTTTTCGCGCACAGTGGTTTCATTGACCGGGACCATGCCAGCCTCTGACCCCGCGATCAGCAGGTTATCGGCGGTCACGACATAGCGCAGCGGCCGCAGCCCGTTACGGTCCAGACCGCCGCAGACCCAGCGCCCGTCGGTCATGGCCAGCGCCGCGGGACCGTCCCATGGCTCCATGATCGAGTTGCAATAGGCGTACATATCCGCCCATGCCTTGGGCATGTCGGTCGTCGCTTTGGACCAGGCCTCGGGGACAAGGATGGTCTTGGTCATCGGCGCATTGCGGCCCGAGCGGACCAGCACCTCGAACACCGCATCAAGCGCCGCCGAGTCCGAAGAGCCGCCGGGGATGATCGGCTTGATATCCTCGGCCATGTCGCCAAAGGTGCGGCTGGCCATGCGGATTTCATGGCTGCGCATCCAGTTGACGTTGCCTTTCAGCGTGTTGATTTCGCCGTTATGGGCCAACATGCGGAAGGGCTGGGCCAGCCACCATTGCGGGAAGGTGTTGGTCGAATACCGCTGGTGATAGATCGCAAAGGCGCTTTCGAACCGCTCATCCTTGAGGTCGGGATAGAACTCGGCCACCTGCTCGGCCAGCATCATGCCTTTGTAGATGATGCTGCGGCACGACAGCGTGCAGATATACATGCCCGCGATCTGAGCCGCCACCGCCGCTTTCTCGATCCGGCGGCGGATGATGTACAGTTCGCGCTCGAACTGCTCGTCGTCGATGTCCTTTTCGCAGCGGATCAGGATCTGTTCGATCTCGGGGCGGGTGGCGTTGGCCTTTTCCCCCAGAACCGAGGTGTTCACCGGCACATGCCGCCAGCCATAGATGTAATGGCCCATGCGCAGCACTTCGGATTCCACGATGGTCCGGCAGCGTTCTTGTGCGGCGAAATCGGTGCGTGGCAGAAAGACCTGGCCGACGGCGATCAGCTTGTCATTGTCGGGCTCATGCCCCGTGCGGCGCACCTGATCGTAAAAGAAGGGCACCGGGATCTGCACATGGATGCCCGCGCCATCGCCGGTCTTGCCATCCGCGTCCACCGCGCCGCGATGCCAGATTGCCTTCAGCGCATTGATGCCGCTTTCGACGACCTTGCGGCTGGCCTTGCCGTCGATGCTGACCACCAGCCCGACGCCGCAGGACGAATGTTCATCCTCGGCACGGTAGAGGGAGTGTTCCGCCATCCAGTCGCGGCGGGCCTGTTCCTGCTGTTCCCAGCTCGTCATGTCACAGTCCTTCACGTCCGTGCCTCCTTCAAAAGCTGCCTCAGGATGTCGGCCCCCTCGCCGCCCACCATCTGCAGGTCGCAATCATATTCCGGTGTGGTCGAACCAAAGCCGGGGTGTCCCGGGAACGCGAAGGTTACCGGACTGTCGTTGGTCTGCTGCACTGCGCCGGTCCAGTCCTCCGAGGTCTCAACGCCCCCGTAGAACCGCCCTTGCGTGCGGCTGATGAATTGCTGGCCACGGCGCCGGATCAGCACCTGCCCGGATTCGCTGTAGGTGGTCAGCTCGAACCGGGTGACATCCAGCGCCATGCCGTCGATCTGCACCTTTTCGCCCGTCAGCTCGTCCTGACCGACGTGGTGCAGCCGCTCGCCGCTGTTTGAGCGGGTCCAGAAGTCGAAATCGTCCTGGCCGCTGCGCAAAAGCGTGCTGAACGAGGCATGATCCTCGGCCTCGTCCTCAAGCACATCGGTCAGGCCGGTACGCAGGTCGGTGCTTTCCATCCAGCGCGTCTCGCGGTCGATGCGCGACTGAAAGGTCGCCCCTTCCTGGGTGAAATAGGTCACGCGCTGGTCGCCTGGCGCGTCCGAGTCGCAACGATAATGCTGCGAGACGGTACAGCCGCGGTTTTGCACCGTGACCTCAAGCTTGCAGCCCGAAGGCGGGGTGAAATTCGCCGCCGCCGCCGGTCCTGCGGGCAGCAACAGCCAGATCGCCATACCTGCCGCCAGCGCCATGGCGCCGGCCGGCCGGATGGGGCAGGGGCGCTGCGCCTGTGTCCTGAAGGAATATATCCGCATGGTCCGCCCCCTTATTCCGCAGCGACCCGGGCAGCGCCCGAGAGATAGCTGACGATGCTGTCGGCGGCCTCGCGCCCGTCGCGGATTGCCCAGACGACCAGTGAGGCGCCGCGTACGATATCGCCCACGGCAAAGACGCCGGGCAAGCTGGTCTGATGGGTCTGGTAATCGGCCTTGATCGTGCCCCAGCGCGTCACCTCAAGCCCGTCCACGCCCCAAAGACGCGGCAGCTCCTCGGGCTCAAAGCCCAGGGCCTTGATGACCAGTTCGGCGGGTTCGTCGTAATCGGCACCCTCGATCAGTTCGGGACTTTGCCGGCCCGAGACATCGGGCGCGCCCAGCCGCATCCGCTGCACGCGAACGGCGCTGATGGTCGGAACCTCGCCCGTGTCGTCAACATCGCGTTCCTGCGCAACCATCGCCTCGCCCGTGACATGGCCGGAGAAGGCGCCGGGGGCCGAAAGCCAGACGAATTCGACGCCTTCCTCTTCGGCGTTCTGCACTTCGCGCTGGCTGCCCGGCATATTGGCCCGGTCGCGGCGATAGAGGCATTTCACCGATTGCGCGCCCTGACGGATGGCGGTGCGCACGCAATCCATGGCGGTGTCGCCGCCGCCGATGACGATGACGCGCTTGCCCTTGGCGTTCAGCTCTCCGTCCTCGTAATCGGGGATCTCGTCACCCAGATCGACCCGGTTCGAGGCGGTCAGATAGTCCAGCGCCCGCACCACGCCCCGCGCGGCGGCATTGTCGATGTCCAGATCGCGGGTCTTGTAAACGCCGGTCGCGATCAGCACCGCGTCATGTTTGCCGCGGATCGCGTCAAAGCTGATATCGGTGCCGACATCGACGTTCAGAACGAATTCGACCCCGCCTTCGGCCAGTTGCCGGGTGCGACGCTCGACCACGTGCTTTTCCAGCTTAAAGCCGGGGATGCCATAGATCAGCAGCCCGCCGGCGCGGTCGTGGCGGTCATAGACCGTGACCTGAAAGCCCATGCGGCGCAGGCGGTCCGCTGCGGCAAGGCCACCCGGGCCGGCGCCAATGATGCCGATCGACTCCGAACGCTCCTGAGCCGGGGTGATCGGTGCGACCCAGCCCTCTTCCCATGCGGTGTCGGTGATGTATTTCTCGATCGCGCCGATGGTGACGGTGCCATGGCCCGATTGTTCGATGACGCAATTGCCTTCGCACAGCCGGTCCTGCGGGCAGATGCGGCCGCAGATTTCGGGGAAGGTGTTCGTCTCCTGGCTGCGCAGGTACGCTTCCCGGGTGCGCCCCTCGGCGGTCAGGCGCAGCCAGTCCGGGATGTTGTTGTGCAGCGGGCAGTGGCTTTGGCAATAAGGCACGCCGCATTGGCTGCACCGGCTGGACTGCTCCTTGGCCTTGGCATCGGCGAATTCGCGATAGATTTCGTGGAAATCTCCCGAGCGGGATGCCGCGTCACGTTTTTCGGGCATCTCGCGCCCAATGGTGACGAATTTAAGCATCTTCTGCGTGGCCATGGCTGCGCGTCCTTGGATGGCGAGGGAATTCCCCGCCTGATACGGCAGCCTGCAGTCAAATAAAAGTCAGCAATACTGACTCATTTAACGATTTTTCGGTCTGAGCGCGATTTTTTATCGCTGAGCGGCAGGAAAATAGGTCAACATTGCTTACCATCCAGCCTGTAAAGCCAGCAAAACCACGACTCCGACCACGATTCGCCACCAGGCAAAGAAGCCATAGCCATGGGCCGAGACATAATTCAGCAGCCCGCGGACCACGACGATGGCGGCCAGAAAGGCGCAAACAAAGCCGATGACGATGTTTCCGGTCGCAGCGGCGTCCAGAACATCGCGGTTTTTGTAGAGGTCAAAGACAAAGGCGCCCAGCATCGTCGGCATGGACAGGAAAAAGCTGAACTCGGCCGCAGAGCGTTTGTCCGCCCCCAGGAGCAGCGCCCCGACGATGGTCGCGCCCGAACGTGAGACGCCGGGGATCATCGCCAGGCACTGGATAAAGCCGATCTTTAGCGCCATTGGCAGCGGAAAATCTTCGGCTGCGAAATAGCGCGGGCGCGAGGCCAGCCGGTCCACGAACAACAGCACCACGCCCCCGACGATCAGCATCGTGGCGATAAGGGTTGGGGTCTCGAACAGGACCTCCTTGATGATCTTGTGGGTCAGGACCCCGATCACCGCGGCGGGCAGGAACGCCAGCAGCACCGCAAGGATAAAGCGGCGTGCCTGCGGGTCATGCGGGGCGGCAGAGAAAATCCGCCACAACCGCCCGGCATAGACGCCAAGGATGGCAAGAATCGCGCCCAGCTGGATCAGCACTTCGAATGCGCGGCCGGGCGAATCAAAGCCCAGAAAATGCCCGGCAAGCAGGACATGACCAGTCGAGGACACGGGAATGAACTCGGTCAGCCCTTCCAGCAGACCGAGTGCGGCAGCGACAAGAGTGTTATGATCCATCAGCTGTTGCGCAGGTTTTTCGCCGAGGCCGTGATCGCCTCATATTGGCCGGTCGGGCGGAAGCGCCAAAGATAGCCCTCGATGATCGGGGGCGCGGCGGTCGGTTCGATGCCCAGATCGGCAAAAGTCCTGACCTTGCCCGAGACACGGTTCGGCTGACGCAGCTGCCGCGCCTGATCGCGGGTCAGCACCCGGTTTGTCAGCAACCCGCCGCTGACGACCTGGACAGTGTCCAGCGCAAAGCCCATCAGTCCGGCCAGCCAATGCGGCACGCCGATGATTGCGCGGCGGCGTGCAGTGGCGGTCAGCACCTGCCGGGCGACATCTCGCATGGTCAGAACATCGGGGCCGCCAAGTTCATAGATGCCCGATCCGGCCTCGCCCGAGGCGGCCATGACGGCGGCGCGGGCCACGTCCAGAACATGGACCGGCTGTACCTCGGTCCCCGCGCCCGGCACGAACAGAAACGGCCCCAGACGGGTCAGCGAGGCAATGCGGTTATAAAAGCGGTCATCGGTCCCAAAGATGATCGAGGGGCGCAGGATCACCGCATCGGGGCGATGGGTCAGCACCTTGGCTTCACCCCGGCCTTTCGAGGCTGCGTAATTGCTGGCGGCGTCGGGATCGGCGCCCAGGGCCGAGACATGGACGAAATGTTTCACCCCGGTCTCGGCAGCGATGCGGGCGACACGGCCCGCCGCCTCTTCGTGAACGGCGTCGAACGTGTTCTTGCCCTCGCGGACCATAATGCCGACGCAGTTGATCACCGCGTCCGCATCCGCCATGCAGGCGGCGACGGACATGTCGTCGCGGACGTTGCAGGGTACGGGTTCGACCTGACCGGGGGCACCATAGGTGCGGACGACTCCGGCTTCATAGGGGCGGCGGACGGCGACACGGATGCGCCAGCCCTCGGCGGCCATGATCCGGGCGATCTGCCGGCCCAGGAATCCAGAGCCGCCATAGATGGTGACAAGCTTGGCTGTGGACATGCGTCGCTCCCTTCGTGGCGTGCTTGCCCGTTCAATAGCCAAGCCTGTCGCCAGCGGCAAGCCGTGGCCGCAGCCCTGCGACGATAGCGTCCGCGACCCGCAGCGCATTTGCCGCGATGGTCAGGCTGGGATTGACCCCGTTCGAGGTCGGCATGAATGACGAATCGCTGACATAAAGGTTGTCTATCCCGTGCACGCGGCAATCACGGTCCAGCACGCTGGTCGCCGGATTGTCGCCAAATCGCAGTGTCCCGCAGGGATGGGCAAAGTTAAGCTGGGGCGTCGTGCCCATGAACATCGCGCGATGTGGGCGAAATGCGGCCCGCATCGCCTTGCGGAATGCGGCCCGTCGCGCCCGCAGCTCGTCCGAGATGTCATAGCGAAAGCGCAGGCGGTCGGGGTCCTGCGGATCAGGCAGCACGCGGTTATGCGCATAAGGCAGGTCCTCAAGGACGCCGACAAACAGCTTGGCGCGTCCCAGAATCCGCGCTGCGATCATCGCGGGCAGGCGCAACCCGTGGCGCAACGCGCGCAACCGGCGCAGCGCCGACTGGTCGAAACGTCCGTTCAGCGCATGTAAAATCTCGCCATATCCGGCAGTAAGGCCCATGGATTGCACCGTGCCAAAGCGCTGACCATCCATGAAATAGAGGTCGCGTATGCTGACCGAGCGAGCCTCTCCGTTTTCGTCGCGGCCAGGAGCGGCCCAGATGGCGATGATCTCGCTAAGGTGAAACATCAGGTTACAGCCGACCATGCCGTTACCATTGCCAAGCCCTTGCGGCCAAATCTCGCTGCCCGAGCGCAGCAGAAGTGACGGTGAGCCAAGCCCCCCCGCTGCTAACACATAGGTTCGCGCCCGCAGGGTGAATTCCTGTCCGTCCCGGCGGCAAACCAGCCCTTGGACGTTGTGGTGACCGGCCTTGATCCGCATGACGGTGCAACGGTCGATCAGCGTGGCGCGACCAGTCTCGATCGCCGGCAGAACCCCTGCGGTACGGCCATCCATCTTGCAGCGACGCGGACAACGGCGGCCAAAGCAGCTTTCACATCCCGGCAGAAAGCGCGCTGCCATATGGGTGCGATAGGGGTGCATTCCGGCGCGATTCAGCGCCTCGATCAGCGCCGCGTCCGACGGTGGCAGCGGCAGGCCCGGTGGCAGCAGGTCGGATTTCTCTTGCGCAAGGGGATCGCTTTCGCCGCTGACGTGAAAATATTTTTCGGCCAGAGCGAACCAGGGCAGCATCTCGTCATAACTGACGGGCCAGCCACCGGTTGGGTGGGGCAGCGTCTGGGAGGAATCGAGATCGTGCCGCTCGGGGCGTTCCAGCGTCGCGGCGTAATAGGCCGAGGTGCCGCCGACCCCGGCGCCGATCATGCCGTCAAGTTCGCACCAGTTGCCGTCAAGCTGCGCCTCAAGCAACCGCGGCCACGCTCCGTTTGCCAGACGTTTTTCGGGATCATGAGTGTCGATGCCAAGTGCTGGCAGGGGGGCATCGCCCAGATCGGGGCCCTTTTCGACGAACAGCACCGACAAGCCCGCTTCTGCCAGATGGCGGCCTGCGGTGCCTCCGCCGATTCCCGTGCCGATCACGATGACATCCCATTCTTGGCGCGTCAGTTCGTCCATGAAAGTTCCATCAGGCGGCGGAGATCGCGGGCCATGCCCCTTGGTCGAGGTTTTGTAGCCTCGTGCGATTTGCCTCAGCAAGCTGGCCGAATGGACAGGATTTCCGGCTGTCCCTGCGCGATTTCGCAGCTGCAGCATGACCTGCGCAGCATCCGCATCACGGCCGGGGCGAAAAAAGATGATGGCAGTGCGAAGATTCTTCGTCACCCCCGTTGACACCTCCCGCGGCTGGCCTTAATCACCCGGCTCACGCGACCTGCCCAGGTGGCGGAATTGGTAGACGCGCACGGTTCAGGTCCGTGTGCCGCAAGGCGTGGAGGTTCGAGTCCTCTCCTGGGCACCATAACAAAAGCCGCGCAAGCCTTTGGGTTTGCGCGGCTTTTGCGTTTCAGGCCAGACTGCCATACCTTTTGTGCCCATGCGCGGCCCACGCTTAGCGTGCCTTCGCCTTGGATCCGAAAAAGGTGCGTTGCTGCGACTGCGATGCGTTACGCCGAGAAGAATGGGGAAGAACGCCCGATGATACCGCGTTATGGAACGCCGCCCGGTCGCCGCGCCTATCGCCTGCGTCCGGGCGCCTATGCTCTGCTGATCCGGGATGGCGCGGCCTTGCTGACCTTTCAGCACGCACCCGAGCCAGAGTTTCAGCTGCCGGGCGGCGGCATAGACCCCGGCGAGTCGGCATTGGCTGCGCTGCATCGTGAGGTGCGGGAAGAGACCGGCTGGCGTATCGGGTATCCGCGCCGCTTTGGGGCCTATCGGCGTTTTTGTTACCTGCCGGATTACGGTTTCTGGGCCGAAAAGCTGTGCAGCATCTGGCTGGCCCGTCCCGTTGCCCGGCTCGGCGCACCTTCGGAGCCGGGCCATGAGGCGCATTGGGTGCCCTTGGCCCAAGTCACAGGCCTGTTGCCCGACCCTGGGTCGCGGGCCATGGTTCGGGCGGCATTGCGCAGGTTCGGGGTCGCGGGCTAGCTGCAAGACGCGCCCTCGCTTCGCCGTTCGACCAGCACGGCCGAGATGTCGTCACTTCGCTGGCCACTGCTGTAATGTGTTGCTGACCAACAGATTGATTCCAACAGCGCGTCGCCATGCAGCGTCGCATTGGTGCGCAGGATGGCGTGCAAACCCTCTTCTCCCAAAGGGTCGCCGCGGGCGTTTTCGCATTCGGTCAGCCCGTCCGAATAGATGAACAGCCTGTCCCCAGGGGCGAGTGTGACTTGCAATTCCTCATAATCGGCCTGCGAAAAGACCCCGATAGGCAGGCCCCCTTGCCCGATGGATTCGATCCGCCCGTCAGCGCGCTGCACCATCGGATGGGGATGGCCCGCCTGCACCAGCCGCAAATGCCCGGTCCACAGGTTCAGATCGGCATAGATCATGGTGAAATACGATTCGATGCGCAGTTCATCGAGCATCAGCGAGTTCAGCAGGCGCATGACCTCGACCGGGGGCTTGGGATCGCAGCCCCCGCTGTCAGAGGCGCGTATTGCGACGTTCTGATGGTTTGTCCCCGAAAGCAGCGCCGCCAGACGGGCGCAAAGCAGGGCCGAGGCGACCCCGTGTCCCGCCACGTCCAGTGCAAACAGCCCGACCCGTCCCGCGTTGATTGGAAAAAAGCCGACAAGATCGCCACCAACATGGCCGGCGGGCCGCATCAGCAGCGACAGGTCGAAATCCCCAAAACTGCCGTGGCATTCGCGAACCAGCCCCTGTTGCAGGCGTTGTGCCTCACGCAGGTCGCGTTCGATTGCCGTCTGGGTCTCACGCAGCTTGGTCAGTGCAGCGGTAAGGCGGGTGTTGGCGCTGCGCAGCTTTTCCTCCATGCGCAGGATGCGCTCGCTGGCTGCAAGCCGCGCCAGCAGCTCGGCCCCCGAGACCGGCTTGGTCAGGAATTCGTCGGCACCGGCGCGCAGACCTTCGGCAATGTCCTTCTTGTCGTTGCGCGAGGTCAGCAGGATGAAATAGCCGTACCGGTCCGATTGCATGGCACGGAAACGGCGGCAGAATTCAAGCCCGCTATGCCCGGGGATCATCCAGTCCGAAATCACGATGTCCGGCCGTCGCTCAAGGCAGAGGCGCATCGCTTCACGGCTGTTTGCGGCCTCTGCCACCTGATAGCCTGCGCGGGTCATCTGGACCGCCAGTGTCCGCCGCTGTGCCCGGCTGTCATCGACAATCAGCACCAGCCTTTGGGTCTGGGGCGCAGGATTCGGTGCATGGCTATCAGCGATCATCATGCTGACGGGTTTAGCTCCACCGGGCTGAATGTTCGGTTAATCTATACCATTTTCAGTATTAACCGGATGTAGACGGGTTCGCTGTTACGAAGGTCGCGTGATTCTGTCGGAGGGTGTCCGTGCTGGACTGGAACCGTATCAACGAACTGCGTGACGAAGTCGGTGATGACGAGTTTCAGTTGATTCTGGAGCTGTTTCTGGACGAGGTCGAAAGGGGTCATTATGCGCTTGTCGCCTCTGGATGCGCTGCGCCTGGAAACCGATCTGCATTTCCTCAAAGGCTGCGCCTGGAGCCTGGGCTTTGCGGTTTTCGGCTGTCTTTGTGACGCGGGTGAGCGTCAGGCGGCCGAAGGGCACCCGGAAAAGGTCGATGTTGAGGCCTTGCTTGCCTGTTACTCGGAATCAAAACAGGCGCTGATGGGCCGGTTTGGCGGGACACGGCGGACCTGTCAGCAAGGCGGCCGTGTCTGAGATGCGATTAGATCAGGAATTCCGCCAGTACCGGATCACGGGTGATGTCGCGATAGCCGATCCCCGCAGCCTCCAGCCGCTCGCGCAGCCGGTCGAGGTTTTCGGGGGCCGTAGTCTCGATACCGATCAGGACCGAGCCAAAGTTGCGGGCCGATTTCTTAAGATATTCAAAACGGGCGATATCGTCCTCGGGGCCGAGCAACTGCAGGAAATCACGCAGCGCGCCGGGGCGCTGGGGCATACGCAGAATGAAATACTGCTTGAGTCCCGAAAATCTCTGGGCGCGCTCTTTGACCTCGGGCAGGCGCTCGAAATCGAAATTCCCGCCCGAGCACAGGCAGACCACGCGTTTGCCTGCCAGATCGGGCATGTCGCGCAGCACGTCGATGGCAAGCGCCCCAGCAGGTTCCAGGACGATCCCTTCGATGTTCAGCATTTCCAGCATAGTGGCGCAGATGCGGTCTTCGGGCGCGGTATGGACATCGTTCGCCGTAAAGTGCGACAGGGCGCGGAAGGGCAAATCACCGATTCGCGCCACGGCGGCGCCATCGACGAAATTATCGACCGAGGGCAGGGTGACGGGCGCGCCCGATTGCAAGGCCTCGCGCAGGCTCGCGCCCCCTTCTGGCTCGGCGAATTCGGCGCGGGTCCGGGGGGCCAGCTCGCCAAACAGCCGGGTGACGCCTGCGGCAAGCCCGCCGCCGCCGACCGGCAGGATGATCAGATCCGGCGCCCCGCCAAGCTGGTCCAGAAGCTCCAACCCGACTGTGGCCTGGCCCTCGATGATGTCTGCATCGTCAAAGGGCGAAAGAAAGGTCGCGCGTTGGGCGCGGGCAAAGTCCTGCGCAGCGGCCAGCGTCTGGTCGAAATAGTCGCCTGCAAGCACGATCTCGATCGCATCGCCGCCAAAGATGCGGGTCTTGTCGATCTTTTGCTTCGGCGTGGTGACCGGCATGAAAATCGTGCCCTTGGTGCCGAAATGGCGGCAGGCATAGGCCATGCCCTGGGCATGGTTGCCGGCGCTGGCACAGACGAAATGCCCCTTTGCCCCGCCGCTGATCTTGTGCATGGCGTTGAAGGCGCCGCGCAGTTTGTAGCTGCGCACGGGTGTCAGGTCTTCACGCTTCAGCCAGATTTCGGCCCCGTATTTGGCCGAAAGGTGGTCGTTCTTTTGCAGGGGCGTCGGCTCGAAGAGGTCGCGCAGCGCGATCTCTGCCTGGCGGACAGAGGCGGCAAAGTTTTCCATGAATTCGCGAATGACCCGATTTTTCCCGATTGGCAAGAGAGAACAGGGGCTGATAGCCCTATCAAAACGGGTACGATGGCACGGGGAAGGGGCGTTTTGTCGTGCTCCTCTTGTGACACACCGCGAATGATCCTATTCCCTGCCGAAATTCCATTGGGGGTTATCTGCATGTCCGACGCGCCGAAGAAAGTCGTCCTTGCCTATTCGGGTGGGCTCGACACCTCGATCATCCTGAAATGGCTGCAGACCGAATACGGCTGCGAGGTCATCACTTTTACCGCCGACCTTGGCCAGGGCGAAGAGCTGGAGCCGGCGCGCCAAAAGGCCGAGTTGCTGGGCATCAAGCCGGAAAACATCCATATTGTCGATGTGCGCGAAGAATTCGTGCGCGACTTTGTTTTCCCGATGTTCCGCGCCAACGCGGTCTACGAGGGGCTGTATCTGCTGGGCACCTCGATTGCGCGCCCGCTGATTTCGAAACATCTGGTCGATATCGCGCACCGTCACGGTGCAGATGCCGTCGCCCATGGCGCGACAGGTAAAGGCAACGACCAGGTGCGGTTCGAACTGTCCGCCTATGCGCTTGACCCCTCGATCAAGGTGATCGCGCCGTGGCGGGAATGGGACCTGACCTCGCGTACCAAGCTGATCGAATTCGCCGAGGCGAACCAGATCCCGATTGCCAAGGACAAACGCGGCGAGGCCCCGTTCAGCGTCGATGCCAACCTGCTGCACACCAGCAGCGAGGGCAAAGCGCTTGAAAACCCGGCCGAGGAGGCGCCCGATTACGTCTATCAGCGCACGGTCAGCCCCGAGGACGCACCCGACCAGCCCGAATATATCGAGATCGGCTTTGAGCGTGGCGATGCCGTGTCGATCAATGGCGAGGCACTGTCGCCCGCCACCCTGCTGACCCGGCTGAACGAATACGGCCGCACGCATGGTATCGGCCGGCTCGACTTTGTCGAGAACCGCTTTGTCGGGATGAAGTCGCGTGGCATTTACGAAACCCCCGGCGGCACGATCCTGCTAGAGGCCCATCGCGGTATCGAACAGATCACGCTGGACAGCGGCGCGGGCCACCTCAAGGACTCGATCATGCCGCGCTATGCCGAGCTGATCTATAACGGTTTCTGGTTCAGCCCCGAGCGTGAGATGCTGCAGGCGCTGATCGACAAAAGTCAGGAACATGTGACCGGCACCGTGCGGCTCAAACTCTATAAGGGCAGCGTTCATACGGTTGGCCGCTGGTCGGATCACTCGCTTTATAGCGAACGTCACGTCACCTTCGAGGATGACGCCGGCGCATACGATCAGAAAGATGCGGCGGGCTTTATCCGGTTGAACGCGCTGCGGCTCAAGCTGGTCGCGAACCGGAACGCGCGGTTCAAGTAGCCGCAGCCAGATCCTTACCTCAAAGGCCGCGGACAAACCCGCGGCCTTTCATATGCTGGAACCTCGCCACTCCTGAAACGTTTGCCCCCAGCCAACGGTTCAGGGAGGAGCTTGCGATGACCGTACCCAAGAACACCGTCTGCATCTGGTATGACAAGGACGCAGAAGAGGCCGCCCGCTTTTACGCCGAAACCTTTCCCGACAGCGCTGTCACCGCAATTCGACGGGCGCCAAGTGACTACCCCTCAGGCAAGGCAGGCGATGTGCTGGTAGTGGAATTCACCGTCGCGGGCATTCCCTGTATCGGGCTGAATGGCGGTCCGGTCTTTCAGCATAGTGAGGCATTCTCGTTCCAGATCGCAACCGAGGATCAGGCGGAAACCGACCGTTACTGGGACGCGATCGTCGGCAACGGCGGCCAGGAAAGCGCCCGTGGCTGGTGCAAGGACAAATGGGGCATCTCGTGGCAGATTACTCCCCGAGTGCTGACCGAGGCACTTGCCGTCGGAGGGGATGAGGCGAAGCGCGCATTCCAGGCGATGATGCAGATGACCCGCATCGACGTCGCGGGCATCGAGGCGGCGCGGCGCAGCTGAGATCCGCTTTTCTTCGGACGCGGGCTGGGCCAAGATATCGCCATGACCCAAAGTTCCGCCATCCGCCCCGCCCATATTGCCATTGTCACCGTCTCGGACCGCGCCTCTCGCGGGGAATATGAGGACAAAGGCGGGCCTGGGGCCGAGGATTGGCTGCGCGCGACCATCACCTCGCCCATGATCGTCAGCCGCCGCATCATCCCCGACGGGCGCGAAACGGTCGCCGACTGTTTGCGTGACCTTGCCGATCATCAGGGCGCCGATCTCATTCTGATCACCGGCGGCACCGGCCCCGCCCCGCGCGACCAGACGCCCGAGGCTGTCGCAGATGTGATTGAAAAGGAGCTGCCGGGTTTTGGCGAAGAGATGCGCCGCGCCAGCCTGCGCGAGGTTCCGACCGCCATCCTGTCGCGCCAGACTGCCGGCATCCGGGGGGCTTCGTTGCTTATAACGCTACCGGGCAAACCCTCAGCCATCGCCACCTGCCTCGATGCGGTTTTCGCAGCAGTGCCCTATTGCCTTGACCTGATCGGCGCTGCCTGGATCGAAACCGACCCGGCGTACATCAAGGCGTTTCGGCCAAAGAAATAGACTCTGGCTGCACAACCAGATCGGCCGTCATAGATTCGCGCAGCACCACCTCGGCATTGCCCAGGTCGTTTTCCAGATGCGCCATCACTTCGGCCGGCGAACGACTCAGCCCCTGCCAGCGCGCGGTCAGGCGGCGGCGCAACTCGTCCTGGGGCACATCCAGCATCACCGACAGATCCCAAAGTCCGGCCAGCTGTCGCCATGGCACGCGATCAAGCAGCAGGTAATTGCCCTCGACCACGATCAGCCGGGTTTCCGCTTCGACCCGCCCGGCACCGGCAATGGCCAGATCCCGCTCGCGGTCGAAAAGCGGGTAGATCACCTCGCCCCCGGTTTTCAGGCGCTCGATCAGCTTGACGAAACCGGCGGCGTCAAATGTCTCGGGCGCGCCCTTGCAGCTGCGTAAGCCATCCCGGTCCAACAGCCGATTGTCCAGGTGAAACCCGTCCATCGGAACCAGAACCGCGCCGGATAGTCTCGCAACCAGCTGCGCGGCCAGTGTCGACTTCCCCGAACCCGGCGCGCCTGCAATCGCGACCACCCGCCGACCGGGGCCCAGCTGTGCAATCCGATCCAGTATTTCTTCCATGCAAAAATATCCCGGGGGGAGTCCAAAGGACGGGGGGCAGAGCCCCCCGCGACCACGCAACTCAGGCTGCCGTTGCCGCCTCGTCCGGTACCTTGGCGCCGGTCATAAAGGCAACCGCATCCGACATCGAATAATCCTGCGGCCGGATCACGCACAGCCGTCGGCCCAGCCGGTGAATGTGGATGCGGTCCGCGACCTCAAAGACATGCGGCATATTGTGGCTGATCAGGATGATCGGGATGCCGCGCGCGCGCACGTCGCGGATCAGCTCCAGCACGCGG
The DNA here is from genome assembly GCF_019633685.1 of Paracoccus sp. J56. Taxonomy (NCBI): domain Bacteria; kingdom Pseudomonadati; phylum Pseudomonadota; class Alphaproteobacteria; order Rhodobacterales; family Paracoccaceae; genus Paracoccus; species Paracoccus sp. J56. The sequence continues at coordinate 115,934 of NZ_JAFL01000003.1, read as the reverse complement.
CGGCTTTCCTTGACCCCCAGCGCTGCTGTCGGTTCGTCAAGGATCACCACTTTCGAACCAAACGCCGCGGCCCGGGCCACCGCGACGCCCTGACGCTGGCCCCCCGACAACGTCTCGACCGCCTGATTGATGTTCTGGATGGTCATCAACCCCAGTTCATTCAACTTTTCGCGGGCGAATTTTTCCATGGCCGGACGGTCCAGCTTGCGAAACCACTTGCCCATGATGCCGGGTTTGCGCAGTTCACGCCCCATGAACATGTTGTCTGCGATGGACAGGGCAGGGGACATGGCCAACGTCTGATAGACGCATTCGATCCCTGACGCCCGCGCATCCAGCGGGCTTGCGAACCGGACCTGCTGTCCCTCCAGCATGATCTCGCCTTCATCGGGCTGGATCGCCCCTGACAGGGCCTTGATGAGTGAGGATTTGCCCGCGCCGTTATCGCCGATGACAGCCAGAATCTCGCCCGGCATCAGGTCAAAGTCGCAGTGGTCCAGCGCAGTGACTTTGCCATAGCGCTTGACGAGGCCGCGCGCCTTCAAAAGCGGTTCCCGGGTCATGCCGATGCCTTTCTGATCCATTGATCCACCGCCACGGCGATGATGATGAGCATGCCGATAAGGAAAAAGGTCCATTGCGGGTCAGTGCCGACCATCTTCAGCCCCATCTCAAAGACGCCGACGATCAGCGCGCCAAAGAACATGCCGACGATCGAACCGCGCCCGCCAAAGAGGCTGATCCCGCCGATCACCACGGCAGTAATCGACTGGATATTGCCTAACTGCCCGGTCGAGGCCGAGGGTGAGACCGAGCCGAACCGGCCGATCATTACCCAGCCGGCGATGGCGCAGAACAGTCCGGCCAGCGCATAGACCTGAATAAGCACGCGACGGGTTCGTACGCCGGCCAGCTCGGCCGCTTCGGGATCATCTCCCACGGCATAGACATGTCGGCCCCAGGCTGTGTGGCGCAGCACATAGGCAAGTAGCGCGACCAGCGCGATCATCAGAAAGACGGCGTAGAGGATCTTCACCCCGCCGGGTTGGATCGAATAGCCCCAGAATTGCAGGGCCGGTGCCTCGGCCGCGATTTCCGATGAACGGATCGTCTCATTGGCAGAATAGATATAGTTCGCCGCCAGAATGATCTGCCAGGTGCCGAGTGTCACGATAAAGGGCGGCAGCTTGACCCGTGCGACCAGCCAGCCGTTGGCAAAGCCCATCGCCGTCCCCGCTGCAAGCCCCAGTGCGATCGAAAGTGGCGCTGGGATGCCATAGCGAAAGGTGAACTGTCCCATCAGCACCGATGAAAAGACGGCGATCGCCCCGACCGACAGGTCAATCCCGGCAGTCAGTACCACCAGTGACTGGGCGCAGCCCAGAATACCGACGATGACAAGTTGCTGCAGGATCGTGGACAGTGTGACGGCCCTGAAGAAGTTTTCCTCCTTCAGGCCAAAGATGATGATCGCCGCGATCAGCACGATCATCGGCACAGCCGAGGGTGTCATATGCAGCCAGTGCTGCAGGCGCTTCAGGGCGGATTTTGGTTCGTGAAATTCGGCAACCTTGTCCGAGGCGCCGCGCAGGCCCTCCTCGTAGCTGGCGGCCGTCTTGGTGTCGGATGACATGGACGGTCTTCTCCCTTGAAGGACGCCACCCCCCGCGGCGCCCGCTGCCTGTGATCGGGCAGGGCGCGCCTTCGCGCCCCGCCCCGCGGTTCAGCCGGGCATCAGCCCCAGCAAAGCTCGGTGCCCTTGGTGCTGTCGATGGATTCGATGCCCTCGGCCGGCTTGTCGGTGACAAGCTGCACGCCGGTATCGACGAAATCCTTGCCTTCGGTCGGTGCGGGGCGGGTGCCATCTTTCGCAAAGGCGGCAATTGCCTCGATCCCTTTCGACGCCATATCCAGCGGATATTGCTGCGACGTGGCGCCGATTACCCCGTCTTTGACGTTCTGCACGCCGGGGCAGCCGCCATCGACAGATACGATCAGCACATCCTTTTCGCGACCAATGGCCTTCAGCGCCTCATAGGCCCCGGCGGCGGCCGGTTCGTTGATGGTATAGACCAGATTGATGTCGGGATCCTTGGCCAGCAAGGTCTCCATTGCCTTCAGCCCGCCTTCTTCGTTGCCCGAAGTGACCTCATGACCGACGATGCGCGGATCGGTCTCATCGCCCCATTTGTTCGGGTCGCCCAGTTCAATGCCAAAACCTTGCAGGAAGCCCTGGTCGCGCAGCACATCGACCGAGGGCTGCGAGATGCCCAGATCCAGCATGGCGATCCTGGCCTCGGCGGCCTTGTCGCCCAGCGTTGCCTTTGCCCACTGGCCGATCAGCTCACCCGCCTTGAAGTTGTCGGTGGCAAAGGTCGCATCCGCCGCGTCGATCGGGTCGAGCGGTGTGTCCAGTGCGATGACCAACAGGCCCGCATCCCGCGCCGCCTTGACGGAATCGACGATTGCCTTGGTGTCCGAAGCGGTGATCAGGATGCCCCTGGCGCCGTCGGCGATACAGGCTTCGACCGCCGCGACCTGGCTTTCGTGGTCGCCGTCAATGCGTCCGGCATAGGATTTCAGCTCGATCCCAAGTTCGGCCGCCTTGGCTTGGGCACCCTCTTTCATTTTGACGAAGAAGGGGTTGGTGTCGGTCTTGGTGATCAGGCAGGCGCTTTCCGCCTGCGCCATACCCGCCAGCAGGGTCAGTGCCGTGCCCGCCAGCGCTGCACGCAGCAATCCAGTCTTGGTCATGTGGTTTTCCTCCTCTCGGCCAAAGGGGCCGCCATTGCCTGCGGAAGGCTGCCGAACAAAAGGTGGCTTGTCAATAAATCAATTTCGTTGATTTATAGGGTGAGAGGAGAAAAGCCATGCCCACGACCATGCCAGCCGGATCGACCCCCCAAGGGGTGCGGGGCCAGAATGAGCGCCTGATTCTGTGGTTGATCCGCCGCAATGGCCCGATGCCGCGCGCCGCGCTTGCGCAGGCAATGGGCCTGTCGGCACAGGCCGTCTCAAACATCACGCGTGAGTTGATCGCTGCGGGTCTCTTGGACGCAGGGGGCGAGCGGCGGCGCGGCAAGGTCGGTCAGCCGCTGTTGCCGCTGGCACTTGCGCCCGAGGGGGCGCTGTTTCTGGGTCTCAAGGTCGGGCGCAGGCTGGCCGAGCTGGTGCTGGTCGATTTTGCAGGGCAGATCAGACAGATGCGGGTGCTGCCTCATGCCTTTCCCCATCCTGACGCGATCCGCGACTTTGCCATCGCCAGCGCGGACGAGATTCTTGCCGGGCTAACCGAGGCGCAGCGTGCGCGTCTGTCGGGCATGGGCATCGCAAGCCCCTTTTATCTGTGGGATTGGGCGAGAGAGATGGAGCCCTGGCGCGGCCGCGACCTGCGCGCCGAGCTGGCCGAAGTGCTGGACATGCCGGTCTGGCTGGAAAACGACGGCTCCTGTGCCTGCGGGGCCGAGATGATGTTCGGGACGGCCGAGCTGCCCGAAAATTTCCTGTATTTCTACATTGCCCATTTTGCCGGGGGCGGCGTCGTGCTGGACGGGCGCTTGCGGCTTGGGCCGTCGCGCAATGCAGGGGCAATGGGTTCATTTCCGGTACCGGGCGGGCGCCAGGTGCTGGATGTGGCCTCGGTTTCAGTGCTTGAGGCGGCGCTGGGCCATGACCTGCCGCTGGATGACACGGCATGGGACCTGCCGCCTGATATCCTGTGTGAATGGCTGGACAAATCGGCACAGGTGCTGTCCCATGCAGCCTTAGGAGCGGTGGCCGCTCTGGACTTTCCGCTGGTGGTGATCGACGGTGCAATGCCGGACAAATTGCGCGCTGCGCTGGTCGAGGCGACCTCCGCCAGTCTGGCCCGGATGCGTCACCACGGCGTGACCTTGCCCGAGGTACGCGCCGGAACCCTAGGCCGCAGTGCCCGTGCATTGGGCGCTGCTGCTTTGCCGCTGGGGGCGGGGTTCATGCCGGGCGGCACCTTCTCTGCCCCCCGTCCGGGCCGGATCGGGCAGGAAACCCAGGGGGCGCCTTTGCGTTCCCCCGATGACAGGTGAAGAAAGGATGACCCGGCCATGGCCGACGATCCATACAAGGCGCTGGGGCTGAACAAGAACGCCAGTCAGGACGACATCAAGCGGGCCTATCGACGGATCGCCAAGACTGACCACCCGGACCTGAACTCTGATCCCGTCGCGCATGATCGCTTCAAGGCGGCCGCCGCCGCTTATGAACTGCTCAGGGACCCCGAACAGCGCGCGCGCTTTGACCGGGGTGAAATCGACGCCTCGGGGCAAGAACGTCAGCAGCGGCATTACTACCGCGAATATGCCGAATCGGACGACAATCCCTATCGGCAACATCAGGGCTTTGACGATCTGTCGGATGTGTTCTCGGATCTTTTTGGCCGTGGCGGCGGGGGCGGAGGGGGCAGCTGGCGCGGCGGTGCGAAAAGCTTTGATATGCGCGGTCCCGATCAGCGCTTTACGCTGGAAATCGACTTTATGACCGCCGCGCGGGGCGGATCGACCCGGATCACCATGCCTGATGGCAGCGTGCTGGATGTGAAAATCCCCGAAGGCGCGCACGACGGTCAGGTGGTGCGCCTGCGCGGCAGGGGCGGGGCGGGCATGGGCGACGGTCCCCCGGGCGACGCACTGCTGACCCTGATCGTTGCCGAGGACCCGGATTGGAGGCGCGACGGCGACGATGTCGAAACCATTTTGCCCATCACCATTGATGAGGCCGTGCTAGGTGGCAAGGTCGAGGCCGAAACCATCGACGGCCCTGTCATGCTGACCATCCCTCGCGGCGCAAGTTCCGGTCAAAAGCTGCGGCTGAAAGGCCGCGGCCTGCGGGGCGAGGGCGGCCGGCGCGGCGATCAGCATGTGATCCTGAAAATCGTCATGCCGTCGCGCATCGACGCAGAACTGGAACATTTCATGGAACAATGGCGCCGCGACCATGCCTATGATCCAAGGGGGAGAAGATGACCCAGCGGCATTACACCCTGTCCGAAACGTTGGAGGCCGTCAGCGACCTGACGGCCGAGCAGCTGGAGCGTTACGTCAGTTCCGGTGTCGTCGTGCCGGTTCAGTCCGAGCAGGGGCCGTTGTTTCGTGAAATCGACCTTGCGCGGCTGAATCTCGTGGTTGACCTGGCCGAAGGCTATCATCTGGATGATGAGGCTCTGGCGCTGGTTCTGTCGCTGATAGACCAGCTTCACGGACTGCGTGGCGACATGCGGGCGATTCTGGATGCCGTGGCGCGCGAGCCGGCTGAAACCCGGCTGCGGCTCAAGACGGCGATCCGCGAAGTGCGTGTGGTGACGCGTTAATCCGCCCTTCGCCCTGTCAGCTGGCGGTCAGGCAGCTGGGCCATGATTGCCAGCCGCTCGGCCTCGGTCATGCTGGCCCAACGTGCGATCTCATCAAGACTGCGCAGGCAGCCGCGGCAAAGGCCGCTGTCTGCATAGATCTGGCAGATCTGGATGCAGGGGCTGGACGGTTTCATCCGATAAAGCGCAGCCGGTCGAGCGCCCCTTGCAGGATATAGCCTGCCGCAACCTGATCTATCACCTCTGCCCGGCGTTTGCGCGAGGTATCGCCCTCAAGCAGCGCCCGCTCGGCCGCGACGGTGGACAGTCGCTCATCCCAAAAGGTGATCGGCAGCGGCGTCAGCCGTTCAAGATTGCGGGCAAAGGCGCGGGTCGACTGGGCGCGCGGCCCCTCGCTGCCGTCCATATTGCGAGGCAGGCCCAGCACCAGCCCGACCAGCGCACGCTCATCGACGATCTTCAACAGCGCCTGTGCATCCAGCGTGAATTTCGTCCGCCGGATCACGGTAAGCGGGGATGCGACACCGCGCAGCCCGTCGCTGACCGCAACGCCGATGGTTTTGGTGCCAAGATCCAGCCCGACGATTGCGCCGCTGCGGGGCAGAGCTTCGGCAAAAGCCTCGACGGTCTCGCAGATCATTCCAGCCCCGCCTGCTTTGCGGCCGCCTCGATCAGATCCAGCGCCGGTTGATTGCCTGAAAACCGCTGCCGCGCCTCGCCAAGCACGGCTTTCGCATGGTCCTGCTGCCCGATCACAGGCAGCGAAGAGATCAGCCGCGCCCATTCCTCGGGAGTACCGCCCTGGGTTGCCAGCCGGGATTCCAGCCCCTTGACCATCCCTTCGATCATCTTCTGGCGCTCTTCGGGTGGCAGGTCCTGCGCGGCTGCTATCGCATCCGCGTCGGGGCCGGGCAGGGTCGAGGGCTCGGGCGGGGTATAGTCCGGCTGCCCGGCAAGCCACGCCAGATCGCTGATCGCGGCGCGGATGGGGGCAATCCACGGCGCGCTTTCCGGCCCTTCGGCCAAAAGGCCCGCCCAGATGGGAAAGGCGCGGTCGGGACGGCCGTTCTGCAAGTGCAGCAGCCCGACCATGAAACGCGCCTGCGGGTTGCGCGGGTCGCGCGCCAGCGCCTCGGCAACCGCCTTTTCACCATCGCTGGTGATAAGCCCGCCTGCCGCCTCGATTGTCAGCCCGGCAAGACGCGCCAGATCCTCGGCGCTGGCCTGATCGCCGCGTAGTGCGACCAGACGGCGCTGAGCATCCTTGGCCGCGACCAGATTGCCCAGCCGCTCTTCATGCTCGGCCAGCAGTTCCAGCCCGCGCGGATCGTTGGGATTCTTTTGAACCACTTCGCGCAGCTGGTCGATCAGCGCGGTATATTCGGCATCGGGCTCGGGCCGTTCGGGGTGGGGGGCCCTGGCCTCGGCCTCGGTCTGAGTGGGGCGGCTGTCGTAAAGGGCCTGTGCATCGGCGATGCGCTGCGCGATGGGGGCATCGGGGCGATCAGGCTGACCCAGCCGCTGATAAAGAAAGAACGCCCCGACAAGCAGCAGTGCCAGTGCGACCAGCGCCACCCACCCCCCAGGCGAGCGTTGGCCGCTGACGGCACGTTGCAGCGCACGGTCGGCGGCCAGAACCTTGCGGCCGATTTCGACACGCAAACGCTCGGCATCGGTCTGATCTATCACCCCGCGTTCCAGATCCCTGCCGACCTCGCGCAGCTGGTCTCGATAGACCCGCAGGTCATAGGCGGCGGCGGGCTCGGCCTCGTCGCCCTGCCGTCGCAGAAGCGGTGCTGCGATGGCGACGGTCACCATCCCTGCCAGCGCGGCACAGATAATCCAGAACATCGGCTTCCCCTTGTGGCTGGTTCCGGTGATAGCCGTTTTCGCCGGGCGGAAAAAGTCAAAGCACTGCGACAAAAATACAGCGCCCCGACGGGAGATCTGCGCCCCGCCCTGACGCATTTTGACAACCGCCGCGTCGCAACCCGGCTTGCCCGAAAACGGCTGCCGTTTCACTCTGCTGTCATTGAGTCGAAAGAGGTTCTGTCATGCCTGCTGCCCCCGCAAGTTCCAGCACCGGCCGCTATTCGGTCTTTGCCATCGCGCGAGAGGCGATGCGGCTTCACACCGGCTGGAAGCGCGCCTGGGCCAGCCCCGAGCCGCGCAAGAAATATCAGGTCATCATCGTGGGTGCTGGCGGCCACGGCCTTGCCACCGCCTATTACCTTGGCAAGAATTTTGGCATCACCGATGTTGCAGTTCTGGAAAAAGGCTGGCTGGGCGGCGGCAACACCGGTCGCAACACCACGATCATCCGGTCGAACTATCTGCAGGACCCCTCTGCGGCGATCTATGACAAGGCGCTGAAGCTTTACGAAAATCTGTCGCAGGATCTGAACTACAACATCATGTTCAGCCCGCGCGGCCTGCTGATGCTGGCGCAGACCGAACACGAGGTGCGCGGCTACAAGCGCACCGCCTATGCCAACCAGTTGCAAGGCGTGGCGACCGAGTGGATCACCCCCAAGCGCATCAAAGAGATGCTGCCGATCATCAATATCGACGGACCGCGCTATCCGGTTCTGGGTGGTCTGTATCAGGAACGCGGCGGTACCGCCCGGCACGATGCCGTCGCCTGGGGCTATGCCCGCGCCTGTTCGGCCATGGGCATGCATATCATCCAGAACTGCGAGGTGACCGGTGTTGAGACCGCCGGCGGCAAGGTTGTCGCGGTGAACACCGGCAAAGGCCGGATCGAATGCGACAAGCTGGCGCTGATCGCGGCGGGCCACAGTTCGGTTCTGGCAGAGATGGCGGGCTTCCGCCTGCCCATCGAATCGCTTGCCCTTCAGGCGCTGGTGTCCGAGCCGATCAAGCCCTGCTGTGATCTGGTCATCATGGCCAACACCGTTCACGGCTATCTGTCGCAATCCGACAAGGGTGAAATGGTGATCGGGGGCGGGACCGACGGGTTCAACAACTACACCCAGCGCGGCTCGTGGCATCATGTCGAAGAAACCGTGCGCGCGCTGATCGAGACCTTCCCCATGCTCTCGCGGCTCAAGATGCTGCGGCAATGGGGAGGGATCGTCGATATGACCGGCGATCGCTCTCCGATCCTGTCGACGACGCCGGTGGGCAATATTTTCGTCAACTGCGGTTGGGGTACGGGTGGTTTCAAGGCCATCCCCGGCTCGGGCTGGGCCATGGCCGAACTGGTCGCCAAGGGCCAGCCTGGTCCTTTGGCTGCTGATTTTGGCCTGAACCGCTTTGCCGAAGGCCGCTTCATCGACGAAAGCGTCGCCGCGGGGGTGGCGCACTAATGCTCATGCCGGGCGCGATCCTGCCGGGGTCCGCGGAATTTGGGCCAATTCTTGCCAAATTCCGCGCCGGCGCAGAAAATTTCGTCCAAGCCTTGGGAAACTCTTCGTTGTCTGGTGAATTGTCTCAGTACGTCACCATGACCAAGGAGTTTTCTTCATGGCCGAACAGAACAAGAGCAACCTCTGGCTCATCGGCGGCGTTGTCGTCGTCGTGCTGGTCGTCATTTACTGGTTCGTGTCCTCGGGAACCGAACCGGCCGCGACTGAACCGCCTGCCGCACCGGCAGCCTCGTCCGAAAGCGCGCCCGCAGATGACGGCGCTGTTTCGGTCGAACCTCCGGCTGAGCCTGCGGCTCCGGCTGAACCCGCGACGCCTTCTACGAACTAAGGCGCCTGATCCGGCGCCAGGGGGCGCCTTTTCCTGCATTGGCCGGGGGGCGGTTCGTCCCTCGGTTTCCTGCTGCGCGTTCTGGCCGGGTCCTGCTGCGACCCTTGCCGCCGGGCCGGCGCTGACCAAACCTGCTTTCCTTCTGCAAGCCCTGCCGGTGCGCCACGCGCCCGCAGTCGGCTGCGGAAGCTTCAGCAACCCCCAGCCCATTACACAGATGACCCGCGTCCGGCCCTTTGCCGGGACGCGGGCCTGTCTGCGCGACCTGCCGCCCAAGGAGTGACCCATGCTGATCCTGACCTGTCCCTATTGCGGCATTTCGGCCGAGGAAACCGAGTTGCAGCCGGGCGGCGAAGCGCATCTGAAGCGCGTCGGCCCCGGGTCCTCGGACACCGAATTTGAAAGCTATCTGTTCGCCCGCAAGAACCCCAAGGGCGTGCATTTTGAGCGTTGGCGTCACGCCTATGGCTGCGGCAAGTGGTTCCTTGCCGCCCGCGACACCGCAACGTTGCAGGTCTTTGGCACCTACAGTGCCCAGACCCCGCATCCGACGGACGAAATCGTTGCCGCCATCCGGGTGCATCGCCCTGATTGGCAACCCGACTGGGATAGCGCACCGGCTGCCGCAAGCTCTGCTTCCAACCCTGCCGCCATCTCTGGCGAAACCTCTGCCGAAAGCCCGAAAGCATGACCGAGACCGGACCCTTCCGACTGCCGCGCGGCGGCCGCCTGATTGATCGCGCATATCCGTTGCCCTTCCGCTTTGACGGGCGCCAGATGCGTGGGGTTGCGGGCGACACCATTGCCTCGGCCCTGTTGGCGAATGGCCAGCTGATGATGGGCCGCAGCTTCAAGTATCACCGCCCGCGCGGCCCGATCGCCTCGGGCGTGGAAGAGCCGAACGCGCTTTTGGGCCTTGGTCAGGCGGGCCGGTTCGAGCCGAACCAGCGTGCGACCACCACGCCGCTGATCGGCGGCATGGTCACGACCAGCCAGAACTGCTGGCCCAGCCTGAACGCTGATATCGGCGCGGTAAACAACTGGCTGTATCGCTTTTTCCCGGCGGGGTTCTATTACAAGACCTTCATCCATCCCCGCGCGTTCTGGAAACATGTGTTTGAGCCGGTGATCCGCCGGTCGGCCGGTCTGGGCAAGGCCCCGACCGAAGCCGACCCCGACAAATACGAACAGGCCTATGCCCATGTGGATGTCGTTGTTGTCGGTGGCGGCATTGCTGGTCTGGCCGCTGCCCGCGACGCGGCGCGCGAGGGCAAATCGGTCTGGCTGGTCGAGCAGACGCCCCATTTCGGCGGCCGCACCCCCACCGACCACGCTGATGGTCAGTCCCACGTCGACGCTCTGGTAGCCGAGCTGCAGGGGATGCAGAACGTAACCCTGCGCCGCTCGACCCAGGCGACCGGGCTTTACGACCATGGCTATCTGCTGGCGCGCGAATCGCTGGCCGATCACGACCCGAACGCAGGCATCCCCCGCCAGCGCCTGTGGCGCATCCGTGCAGGTCATGTGATCGTCGCGACCGGCGCGCTTGAACGGCCGCTAAGCTTTGCCGGCAACGATGTGCCGGGTGTGATGCTGGCCTCGGCCGTGCGCGATTACATCAACGATTATGGCGTCGCGCCGGGGCGCAGGATCGTTGTCGTTGCCAATAATGACGACGCTTATCGCACCGCGCTGGTGGCTCTTGAGGCCGGGCTTGAGGTGCCGGCGGTGATCGACGCGCGCAACTCGGTCGAGGGTGCTTTGCCCGCGGCGGTGCGTGCCCGGGGCGTGCGCGTCCTGACCGGCAGCGCCATCGCCGGGATCAAGGGTGGCCATTCGGTCGAGGCGGTCAAGATCTGCGCCCATTCCGGCTCGGGCGATGTGACCGAGACGGTGGACGCCGATTGCGTGGCAATGTCCGGCGGCTGGTCCCCGGTGGTTCACCTGTGGAGCCATTGCGGCGGCAAGCTGAACTGGAATGACGCGCAGGCGATGTTCGCCCCCGACCCGAACCGTCCCCCGACCGGGGCAGACGGCAAGGCAATGGCAAGCTGTGCCGGTGCCGCTGCGGGCGATCTGCTGGTCGCCGGGCTGACCGGCGCGCAGGCCGAGGCGGCGATCATGCCGGTCTGGGTCATGCCGCAGCAGGCCACGCGCAAGATGAAGTTCAAGATGTGGCTCGACTTTCAGAACGACGTGAAGGTCTCGGATGTCGAACTTGCTGCGCAAGAGGGCTATCACAGCGTCGAACATACCAAGCGGTACACCACGCTTGGCATGGCGACCGATCAGGGCAAGGTCAGCAATATCAACGGCCTTGCTGTTCTGTCGAACGCGCTGAACCAGCCGATCCCGGCGACCGGCACCACGACTTTCCGCCCGCCCTATACGCCCCTGACGCTTGGCACCATCGCTGCTGAGGCGCGGGGTGAGCTGTTCCAGCCCCTGCGCAAAACCCCGATGCATGGCTGGCACGAGGCGCGCAGCGCCTTCTTTGAGCCGGTCGGTCACTGGCGCCGCCCCTATTGCTATCCCAAGGCGGGCGAAAGCCATGCCGATGCGGTGGCGCGTGAGGTGCGGGCGGTGCGGGCCAGCGTCGGGACCCTGGACGCCTCGACGCTGGGCAAGATCATCGTCAAGGGTCCCGATGCGGGCAAGTTCCTCGACATGATCTACACCGGCATGATGTCCACACTGCCGGTCGGCAAATGCCGCTATGGCCTGATCTGTAACGAGAACGGCTTTCTGATCGACGACGGCGTCGCCGCGCGGCTTAGCGAGGACACCTGGCTGGTCCACACCACCACTGGCGGGGCCGAGCGCATCCATGGTCACATGGAGGACTGGCTGCAATGCGAATGGTGGGACTGGAAGGTCTGGACTGCCAACGTGACCGAGCAATGGGCGCAGATCGCTGTGGTCGGCCCCAAGGCGCGCGTTCTGCTTGAGCGGCTGGGCGGCATGGATCTGTCTGCCGAGGCGCTGCCCTTTATGGGCTGGGCCGAGGGCGAGATTGCTGGTATTCCGGCCCGCGTCTATCGCATCAGCTTCTCGGGTGAGCTGTCCTTTGAGGTGGCCGTTCCTGCCAACCGCGGGCTTGAGCTTTGGGAAAAGCTGCATGAGGCTGGCAAGGACCTGAGCGTTACGCCCTATGGTACCGAGGCCATGCATATCATGCGGGCCGAAAAAGGCTTTATCATGATCGGCGACGAAACCGACGGCACGGTGATCCCGCAGGATCTGGGCCTTGGCTGGGCGGTCAGCAAGAAAAAGGCCGATTTCATCGGCAAGCGTGCACAAGAGCGCAGCCACATGACCGATCCCGAACGCTGGAAGCTCGTCGGCCTGGAAAGCGTTGACGGGCGGGTGCTGCCCGACGGCGTCTATGCTGTCGATGAGGGCGTGAATGCGAATGGTCAGCGCAAGACGCAGGGCAGGGTGACCTCGACCTATATGTCTCCGACGCTGAACCGGCCGATTGCCATGGGTCTGGTCAGGCATGGACCTGACCGCATGGGTGAGGTGCTGGAATTCCCCGTTGCGGGTCAGGAAAGCTACAAGGCGCGGATCGTCGATCCGGTGTTCTACGACAAGGAAGGGAGCCGGGCGAATGGCTGAGGCATTGGCAAGGATTTCGCAGGTCCAGGACTGGGGCATGATCCAGATCCGCGCCGATCTGGAGCGCGCGGGCGATGCGATTGCCGGCGCAGCCGGGCTCGCCGTGCCCGGGCGCGGCCGCGTCACCTCGGACGGCAGCCGCAAGCTGGGCTGGATGTCCCCGGATGAGCTGCTGCTGGTCCTGCCGCTTTCAGAGGTGGCCGGGACGCTGGCCGCCCTGCGGGATGCGCTGTCGACCGAACACGCGCTGGTTCTGGACGTCAGCGATATGCGCGCGGTGTTCCGCATCCATGGCGCCAGGGCCCGTCAGGTGCTGATGAAACTGTGCCCGACGGATCTGTCCTCGATGCCCGAGGACGGGCTGCGCCGTACCCGTGCCGCGCAGGTCGCCTGCGGCATCTGGCGTGAGCCCGAGGGCTATGTGCTGATCGGCTTCCGCTCGGTTGCCGATTATCTGCGCAACCTTCTGACGACTGCGGCGGCGCCGGGCACGCAGCTGGACCCTCGCTAGGGCTTGTGGTCGCGGCGGGGCGGCGTATGGATGGTGGGCTGATGCCATCCGGTTGATTCCATGCGTTCCGTCCCGTTCCTGCCTGCCCTTGCTTTTGCCGGTCTGATGATGCCGGTCTCTGCCTCCAGCGCGCAGGACCGCGCGCAAGAGGCACCTATCGTGATGATGTGCCAGATCGTCGATCAAAGCGGCACCGGCTGGGTGCCCGAGTTCATCATGCTGACCCGCCAGACCTCTGGCCCGAAAGAGGGCCGGATCGAGGTCTTTGACCCGATCCTTAAGCGTCTTGTCGGCCGCCCGACCGAGGCGCGCATTACCGGTGACGACCGGCAGAGCCGCACCTATGGCTGGGCGCTTGCCGGGGTGCGCAACGCCTCGGGTCAGCGGACCGAGCGGCTGGACTATAGGTTGAACCTTCGCAAGGCGGATGGTACGGCTATGGTGACGGCGACGGCCCTGGGCTATGATAACGTCATGACCGGAACCGGATTTTGCGGTTTTCCCGGCGCGGAATGAGGCAGGAACTTGCCTGCCTGCCAGGCGTTAAGCTGGCAGCAGGGGCTTTTCCCCGTTTCCCATCCGTGCCAGAACATCACTCCAAACCCGTTGGAAAGGATACAGAAATGGCCTTTACGCTTCCCGACCTTCCTTATGCTCACGACGCGCTGGCCGCGGGCGGTATGTCCAAGGAAACGCTCGAGTTTCACCACGACAAGCACCACAAGGCCTATGTTGACAAGCTCAACGAGCTGATCGCGGGTACCGAGTGGGAAGGCAAAAGCCTTGAGGACATCGTCAAGGGCACCTACCAGTCGGGCGCTGTGGCGCAGAACGGCATTTTCAACAACGCCAGCCAGCACTGGAACCACAGCCAGTTCTGGGAAATGATGGGCCCGAACCCCGGCGCGATCCCCGGCGAGCTTGAAAAAGCCCTGACCGAATCCTTTGGCTCGGTTGCGGACTTCAAGAAGAAATTCACCGAAGCCGGCGTCGGCCAGTTCGGTTCGGGCTGGGCCTGGCTGGTCAAAGACGCCGACGGCAGCCTGAAGATCACCAAAACCGAAAACGGCGTGAACCCGCTGTGCTTTGGTCAGACCGCGCTTTTGGGTTGCGACGTGTGGGAGCACAGCTACTACATCGACTTCCGCAACGCCCGGCCGAAGTATCTCGAGAACTTCCTCGACAAGCTGGTGAACTGGGAAAACGTGGCCTCGCGCCTCTGAACCTCTCGCCACATTGGATCAGGGCCCGCCATCTGGCGGGCCTTTTTCCATCGCGCAGCACGGTTGCAAGTTTCTGATGTTCTGGCTGACCGCGATGCGGTCGGTGTCAGCATTCAAAAGCAGGAAACCGGGTGCCTTACGCCTGCTGAAGGGCAAGATTAACGTCTGCTTCCAGGAGGCTGTAATGAAAAAGGTAACGTTTCTTCCTTTGCCAAGCGATCACGTGAAGGCCCTGAGGTCAGGGGGACGCGATGCATATGGTTGCCTGCCCGAGCGGACGATCTCTGACGGTAAGGGCAATCCATGCCGACATTGTCCGGGGCTTATTCCCAAGGGCGCCGGGATGCTGATCTTGGCCTGTCGACCATTTGATGAACTACAGCCCTATGCCGAAACAGGCCCGATCTTTCTATGCGCTGATGAGTGTCAGCCGTGGGCTGGCGACGGCCTGCCGCCGATGCTGGAAAGCCCGGACTATCTGCTGAAAGGATATACGGCCGATCAGCGAATCCGATACGGGACCGGAAAAATCGTCGCCAAAGACGAAATCAGTTCCTATGCCGCAGAGCTGCTTGCCTGCGATGACATCAGCTTTGTTGATGTCCGGTCCGCGCGCAACAATTGCTTTCAGACCCGGATTGTAAGGGCGTCCTGAACCGGCCGCCATGTACAACGCACCTGGTTTGGCCAGGTCACGAACCGGATTCCCTGGCTGTCTTGCCACACGTTATCCGGCGGCCCCTTGCCCCGGTTGCGAATCGGCGGCATGGCTTGGCGACCGAAAGGATTCCTGCATGAGTGATTGGACCAAGGGCTTTTGGGCGATGATCGCGGTCTGTGTGACCTGGGGTCTGTCGCCGATCTATTATCGTGCGCTCTCGGGAGTGCCGACTGTTGAGGTGCTGGCGCATCGCACCCTTTGGTCTTTGGTCCTGTTTCTGATCGTGCTTGCCGTTCAGGGAAGGCTGGGGGCGCTGCGCGAGGCGCTGACCGGGCGCTGGGTTGGGCGCATCACGCTGGCAGCACTGATGGTTTCCACGAACTGGGGCCTGTTCATCTGGGCGATCCAGGCCGGTCATGTCGTTCAAAGCTCGCTTGGCTATTACATCTTTCCGCTGATGGCGGTGGTGGTCGGGATGCTGCTTTTCGGCGAAAAGCTCAGTGCGGCGCAGGCGGTGGCGGTGCTGCTTGCGGTGACGGCGGTGGTGCTGCTGACCTGGGGACTGGGGGTCGCGCCGTGGATCAGCCTTGGGCTGGCGCTGACTTTTGTCGCCTATGGCGCGATCAAGAAGGCTCTGCCGCTGGGTCCGGTGCTGTCGGTCGCAGCCGAAGTGGCGCTGCTGACGCCGCTTGCGCTTTTGTGGCTGCTGGGACAGGGGTTCGGGCTGATGCCGGAGGCGCTGGCGCAGCCGCTGGCATTCGGGGCCGATCTGTGGACCTCATTGCTGCTGATCAGCTCGGGTGCGGTGACGGCCGTGCCGCTGATCCTGTTCAGCTATGCCGCACGGCGGGTCGGGATGGCGACGCTGGGGTTGATGTTCTATCTGAACCCGACGTTGCAGTTTCTGTGTGCGGTGCTGCTGTTTGGTGAGCCGTTCACCCGCTGGCACATGGTTGCGTTCGCGATCATCTGGGTGGCGCTGGCGATCTACAGCCTGTCAGCCTTCCGTCAGTCGCGTCGCGTCCCGCCATTGGCAAACGGGTGAAACCGCGTATAGAACAGCGCGCAGGATATATCCGGGGACGACATGGCCAATCAGAACGACAGCTTCATCGACGAAGTCACCGAGGACCTGCGCCGAGACCGGCTGTTCGCATTTTTCCGCCGCTATGGCTGGGTTGCGCTGGTGGTGATTCTGGGGATCGTCGGCGGTGCAGCCTGGCACGAATATTCCAGCCGTCAGGCCGAAACCAGGGCTCAGGTCTGGGGCGATGCCGTTCTTGCCGCCCGTCAGGGCGAGGACCCGATCACGGCGCTTTCCGCCATTGATCCCGCAGGCTCGGCCGGCCGCAAGGCCCTGTCCGAGATGCTGGCCGCCGGAGCCGAGGCCGAGGCCGGGCTGCCGCAAAAAGCTGCCGAGCGTCTCAAGGCCGTTGCGGCTGATCTGGCAGGCGATCCCGTGCTGCATGATCTGGCGCTGCTCAAGGCCGTGATGGTCGCCGGTCCCTCGATGGACGCGGCCGAACGTGACCGGCTGCTGGCCGATCTGTCCAAGCCCGGCGCGCCCTTTGAGCTTCTGGCGCTTGAGCAAAAGGTCGTGGCGCTGATGGGCGCGGACCGCAAAGAGGACGCAATCACCCTGATCGGCCAGATCCAGCAAAAGGATGGCCTGTCCGAGCCCTTGCGTCGCCGCCTGTCCGAGATGATGATCACCCTGGGCGTCGAGCCCAAGCGCGACGCGGGTCCCGGGCCGCAAACCGTGCCGGCCCCCGCCGCAAATTAATGACCGGTCCTGCCGGCGAACTGAAACACCGTGCCCGCGGCCGGGTCTGATTCGACACCCGGCCAGGATAAAGGAGAACGCGATGACGAGGCTGCCCCTGATCGCCGCCCTGGCCGGACTGACCGTCCTTTCGGCCTGCCAGCAGCGTGAGGTCATCCTGCCCGGAGAACGGCTGGACCCGCGCGCGGTGCTGTCGCCCGAAGGACCGGTGGCTGACGGAGCTCAGGCGCCGGCCACAGCCGCCCTGTCTCTGCCGCCGGTGCGCGGTAACTCTGACTGGACCCAGCGTGCTGGCAATGCTGCGCATGCGCCGGGCAACGTCGCGCTGGGGGCGGGGACGCAACGGGTCTGGGCGGCCGCCATCGGCTCTCCGTCGGGCAAGCGCCACCGCATCACCGCCGATCCGGTTGTGGGGGGCGGCCTGATCTTTACGCTGGACAGCCAGTCCACCGTCACTGCAACAACCACCGGCGGGGGCCGGGTGTGGAGCGTCGATCTGCGCCCTGCTGGCGAAAGCGACCGCAGCGTCTCGGGCGGCGGTCTTGCCGTCGAGGGCAGCCGGGTCTTTGCGACCACCGGTTATGGTGAGCTGGTTGCGCTGGACACCCGCAATGGCGGCGTCGCGTGGCGCCAGCGGGTCGATGCGCCGATCAGCGGCGCGCCCACTGTGGCGAATGGCGTCGTTTATGTCGTCGGCCGCGACCAGACCGGCTGGGCGGTGCGCGCCAGCGACGGCAAGGTGCTGTGGCGCAGCTTTGACAACAAGGACATGGCGGGCGTCATGGGGGCATCGGCCCCGGCGGTTGCGGGTGATACGGCGGTGTTCCCGTCGAATACCGGCGGCCTGATCGGCGTCGACACCGGCAATGGCAGCCAGCGCTGGGTCTCGAACGTCGGGGGAACCCGGCTTGGCCGTGCGGTCTCGTATTTCCGCGACATGACGGGCGATCCGGTCATCGTCGGCAACACTGTCTACGCTGGCACCAGCGCGGGCGGGGTCGGGGCCTTTGACCTTGGCACCGGCATGATGAAATGGCACGCCCGCGAAGGCGCGGCGAGCCCTGTTCTGGCAGCGGGCAATTCGGTCTTTCTCGTCAACGATCAGGCGCAGCTGATCCGGCTGGACGCGGCCAATGGTGGCCGGGTCTGGGCGCAGAAACTGCCCTATTTTACCGAACAGATCGTTCGCAAGCAGGACAAGATCTGGAACCACTATGGTCCGGTGCTGGCAGGATCCAGGCTTTACCTTGCCTCATCTGACGGTTATCTGCGCGTCTTCGATCCCGCTTCGGGCGCGCTGATCGGCACGGCCCAGATCCCGGGCGGGGCCGCGGCGGCGCCGGCTGTGGCGGGCCAGACCCTTTATGTCGTCACCCATGGCGGCCAGTTGATTGCATACAGATGACCTTTACCCTCGCCATTGTCGGGCGTCCCAATGTCGGCAAGTCCACGCTGTTCAACCGCCTTGTCGGCAAGCGGCTGGCACTGGTTGACGACCAGCCCGGCGTGACCCGCGACCTGCGCGAGGGGCAGGGGCGTCTGGGCGATCTGCGCTTTATCGTCGTTGATTCGGCCGGACTTGAAATGGCCGAAGATGACAGCCTGCAAGGCCGCATGCGCCGCCTCACCGAACGCGCGGTCGATGAGGCGGACGTCTGCCTGTTCATCATCGACGCCCGTGTCGGGGTGACTGCGGCGGATGAGTATTTCGCCGATATCCTGCGCAAGCGCGCCAAACACGTCATTCTGGCCGCGAACAAGGCCGAGGGCCGTGCCGGAGAGGCGGGCGCGATCGAGGCCTATGCCCTTGGTCTGGGCGAACCCCTGCGCATCTCGGCCGAGCATGGTGAGGGGATGGACGATCTATACCGCGCCCTTGTCCCGCTGGCCGAGGGGTTTGAGGCCCAGAACGTCCAGCAGGCGCCCGAAACCGATGTCGCTGTCGAGGATGGTGACGAAGAGGCCGAGGATTGGCGTCCCTCAGAGCGCAAGCCTTTGCAGATCGCTGTGATCGGTCGGCCGAACGCGGGGAAATCGACGCTTATCAACCGTATTCTGGGCGAAGATCGCCTGCTGACCGGGCCCGAGGCCGGGATCACCCGCGATTCGATCAGCGTCGGTACCACGTTCATGGGGACGCCGGTCCGCATCTTTGACACGGCGGGGATGCGTAAAAAGGCGCGCGTCACCGACAAGGTCGAAAAGCTGTCGGTCGCCGATGGCCTGCGCGCCGTGCGCTTTGCCGAGGTGGTGGTCGTTCTGCTGGACGTGGGTATCCCGTTCGAGCAGCAGGACCTGCGCATTGCCGATTTCGCGGAAAGCGAGGGCCGCGCCGTGGTCGTCGCCGCGAATAAATGGGACCTCGAAGAGGACAAGCCCGAAAAGCTCAAAGAGCTGCGCGAGGCGTTCGAGCGGCTGCTGCCGCAGCTCAAGGGCGCGCCTTTGGTCACCGTCTCGGCCCGCACGGGCAAGGGGCTGGACCGGCTGCATGCAGCGATCCTGCGCGCGCATGAGGTCTGGAACCGGCGTGTGTCGACCGCGCGTCTGAACCAGTGGCTGTCGGCGATGACCGAGGCGCATCCGACCCCTGCTCCGGGGGGGCGGCGCATTCGGCTGCGCTATATCACTCAGGTCAAGACGCGTCCGCCAGCCTTTGTCATCATGGCGACCCATACCGACAAACTGCCCGACAGTTACGCGCGCTATCTGGTCAACGGGCTGCGGCAGGATTTCGACATGCCGGGTACACCGATCCGGCTGACCTTCCGCGATCAGGGGTCCAAGAACCCCTACAAGGACAAGGCGAACAAGATCAATCAGTCCGGCGCGCTTTCCAAACACAAGCACCGGCAAAAGCCCAAGGGCGCTTAGGTCAGCACCCGCACCATAGCCACGGCGATGATGGCGATCGAGATCACCGCCATGGTGGCGATCACCGCGTCGGTGGTGACCGTCGCCCCGGCAAGGCAGATCAGCCCCCAGAGCAGCGCCAGGCTGAAACCCGTCCTGCGCCCCAGCCGCAGTTGCACGCTGACCGCCGCGACCGAGCCGATGAGCATGGTGATTACGGCGGCAATCTCTTGCGGGATGCCAAGCTCGTCTCGCAAAAGTCCCGCCAGAACGGCAAAGCTGATCAGCATCCCCCAGCCCGCGATAAAGCCAAGGGTCGAGCTGTGCAGCACCTCATCCTCGCTGCGGACGCCGCGCATGGCCGCGGCAAGAAATGCCGTCAGCATTGCGGCAGCCAGTACCAGCGCCACCACCGGCTGTCCGGGCAAAAGCCAGGGCCAGATCGCCCCCAGGACCAGCCCAAGGATCAGTGGCCCCTGCACGGCCCCGCCATCGTTGCGTCTGGCCTGCCGCCACGGGCCCGGCAGAACGAAACAGCGGGCAAGGTGATAGACCAGCGCCACCATGGTCACGACCATCAGCCCGGCCATGCCAGGGCCCCCGGGTTGCAGGAACAGCCCCGGCAGATCCATTTGCTGTGGCTGCTCGGTGAGGCGCTGAAGGCCCGCCAGCGCAATGCCCCGCTCGGCCAGTGTCACGCCTTCTTGCGCGGGCGTCATGGCGTGAAAGACCGTGCTGGCCATAAAGACCAGCGCAGCCAGAACCAGCAACAAGGTACCCACGCGCGACATGAGCAGGAAACGCCGCCAACGCGCATGAAGTTGCGCGCCGGACCGCCTTTTCTTGACTCAGATCAGCTGGCCGTCAGCCCCTAGCCGCGTCTTTCCGCCCAGATAGGGATGCAGCACCTCGGGCAGGACGACCGAACCGTCGGCTTGCTGGCCGTTTTCCAGCACCGCGATCAGCGTCCGGCCGACCGCCAGACCCGAGCCGTTCAGGGTATGGACGAACTCGGGCTTGCCGCCATTCGCCGGGCGATAGCGCGCATTCATGCGCCGCGCCTGAAAATCACCGCAATAGCTGATCGAGGAAATCTCGCGGTAGCGGTTCTGCCCGGGCAGCCAGACTTCGAGGTCATGGGTGATGCGCGCGCCAAAGCCCATATCGCCACCGCAAAGTACGATGGTGCGATAGGGCAGACCCAGCCGCTCCAGCACCGCCTCGGCACAGCGGGTCATGCGGGCGTGCTCGGCCGGTCCCGATCCGGCATCGGTGATCGACACCATCTCGACCTTTTCGAACTGGTGCTGACGCAGCATACCTGCGGTGTCGCGCCCGGCGCTGCCTGCCTCAGAGCGGAAGCACTGGCTGTGCGCCACATAGCGGCGCGGCAGGCTGGAGTGGTCGATGACCTCGTTATTGACGATATTGGTCAGCGTCACCTCGGCGGTCGGGATCAGCCACCAGCCTTCGCGGGTCTGATAGCTGTCCTCGCCGAATTTCGGCAACTGGCCCGTACCCTCCATCATTTCGGACAGGACCAGCACCGGGGTCCAGGTCTCGGTCAGCCCGTGCTCGTTGCCGTGCAGGTCAAGCATGAACTGGGCAAGCGCGCGATGGATGCGGGCGACGCCGCCCGACAGCACGACAAAGCGTGAGCCTGCCAGTTTCGCAGCAGTTTCAAAATCCATGCCGGGCTTGACGCCTTCGATCTCGAAATGTTCGCGGGGGGTGAAATCCAGGGTGCGCGGCTCGCCCCAGCGGCGGATCTCGACGTTGTCATCCTCATCTTTGCCGGGCGGCACGCTGTCGAGTGGCAGGTTGGGGATGGTCAGCAGCAGCTCGCGCAGCTTGGCATCCAGCGCCGAGGCCTCGGCTTGCAGGCGGGCGGTTTCGTCCTTCTTGGCGGTGACGAGGTTGCGCAGGCGCTGGAATTCCGCCTCGTCGCCGCGACCCCTGGCGGCGCCGGCCTCTTTGCTGGCCTTGTTCTGTTCGGCCTGCGCGGCCTCGGCCGCGGCGATGCGGGAACGGCGGTCGGCATCCAGCGACAGAATTTCGGGAGAAGCCGGCGGCAGGTTGCGCAAGCCAAGTGCGGCGTCGAAAGCGGCGGGATTCTCGCGGATTGCGCGGATGTCGTGCATGGCTGACCCGTGTCTAGGTAAGTACTTACTTGCGATGGGATAAACCAAAGCGGACCGGGGTGAAAGCCTCAGCCCGCCGCCTGGGCCAGCATATCGCGCAGAACGTCAAAGAAACGGTCGCGGCCGGGGTAGCCTTCAAAGCGGACCATCTCGACCCCGTCCTGCAGCAGGATGAATGTCGGGGTCAGCCATGGTCGCCGCGCCAGCGCCAGCCCGTCGGGATAGGGACCGTCCAGATCGACCGTCAGCAAGGGCGCAGCGCGGCCCTCGGGGTGGCTGGCATAGACGGGGGCAATCTCGCGGTCCCATTGTGCGCAATAGACGCAGCCCCGACGCCGCACCATCATCAGCTGCAGGCGCGGCGCGGCCATGGCAGGTCCAGCCAGAGCCGCTGCCATTGCCGCCAATATTGCCCGCCGTGTCGGCATGATCCGCCCCGTTTTCTGCGTCCGGACATCACCCCGCGCCGATCCGTCACAACCGCCCGGCGTTTACATGTCCCCTCGGTGGAAATATCCACAAGGGGCGGGGCAGTCGACCCCCGCCTTGCTAGGACGCCGCCGGGAGTGGCCATGGATGAACTGACCGAACCCCTGACGCAGGGCAATCGCCGCGCGCTGTCCCGCGCGATTACGCTGATCGAAAGCACCCGTCCTGACCATCGCGCCCGTGCCGTGGCGCTGATGGCCGAGCTGCCCCGGCGGCAGGCGCTGCGCATCGGCCTGTCGGGCACGCCGGGCGTCGGCAAATCGACCTTTATCGAGGCTTTTGGCAAGATGCTGACTGCGCAGGGGCTTAAGGTCGCTGTGCTGGCGGTTGATCCCAGCTCGGCACGTTCGGGCGGCTCGATTCTGGGCGACAAGACCCGGATGGAAGAGCTCAGCCGCGATCCGAACGCCTTTATCCGCCCCTCACCCTCGCGGGCCGAGCTGGGCGGGGTGGCGCGCCGTACCCGCGAAACGGTGCGGTTGTGCGAGGCGGCGGGCTTTGACGTCGTCCTGATCGAGACGGTGGGTGTTGGTCAGTCCGAAACGCTGGTTGCCGAGATGTCGGACCTCTTTATCCTGCTGCTGGCCCCTGCTGGCGGCGATGAGCTGCAGGGGGTCAAGCGCGGCATCATGGAGATCGCGGACCTGATCCTGGTGAACAAGGCAGACGGCGATCTGCGTGAAACTGCCCTGCGCACGGTTGCCGATTACGCGGGTGCGCTGCGGCTTTTGCGCAAGCGCCCCTATGACCCCGAGGGGTTCCCCAAGGCGCTGCCCGTCTCTGCCTATACCGGCGAGGGGCTGGAAAAGGCTTGGGATAATATGACCTGGCTTGCCGATTGGCGGCGCGATCACGGTCATTTTGTGGCCCGGCGGGCCGAGCAGGCGCGCCATTGGTTCCTGTCCGAGCTGCGCGCGGGTCTGCTGGCACGGCTTGAGCGGCCCGAGGTGCGCGCCCGACTGCGCGAGGTTGGGGATGCCGTGGCGCGGGGGGAAGGCGACCCTGATTCGGCGGCGGCGCAGATGCTCGATTGGCTGGACGCTTCTGACGCCGGGCTGCAGGCGCATGAGCGCAGGGCCTGACCTGCGGCCTGATCCCGGCCCGGCGCTTGCAGAGCTGCTTGCGCCGGTTTCGGGCGGGCAGATGGCTCTTGTGGCGGCGGGGTTCAGCACCCCCCTTGGCGGGATGATCGCGGTTGCAGATGACGCCCGGCTGCATCTGCTGGAGTTTGTTGAGCGCAAGGAACTGCCCGCCGAGCTGACGCGCCTGCACCGGATTGCCGGGGGAGGCATCAGCGCCGGACGGAATGCCGTCATCGACCGGACCGAGGGCCAGATCGCCGGCTATTTTGCCGGAACGCTTGCCGGGTTCGACCTGCCTCTGGCGCTGTATGGCACGCCTTTTCAGCAAGAGGTCTGGCAGGCGCTGCAGCAGATCCCTCCGGGCATCACCATCAGTTACAGCGAGCTTGCGCGGCGCGTCGGGCGGCCTTTGGCAGTGCGGGCTGCAGCAGGGGCAAATGGCGCGAACCAGCTTGCCATAGTGATTCCCTGCCATCGCGTAACCGGTTTGGACGGGCAGCTGACCGGCTATGGTGGCGGGCTGTGGCGCAAACGGGCTTTGCTTGATCATGAAAACCGGGCATATTCCGCCGTAATCCGGGGCGACGGGCCGCGAAAACCCGGCGAAAAGGCTTGACGCGCTGGCCGTCTGCCTTTATCCCCCGCAAACGGATTTCCGGGCGCTGCCACGCGGCGCCCTTTCATATTGCGGGCAGACGCCCGTGCAGGATCGAAGCGAAGGAACAAGATCATGTCGCGCGTTTGCGAACTGACCGGCAAGGGCCCGATGAGCGGCAACAACGTGTCCCACGCCAACAACAAGACCCGCCGCCGGTTTCTGCCGAACCTGAACGAAGTTTCGCTGCTGTCGGAGAAACTGGGCCGCAGCTTCCAGCTGCGCATCTCGGCCGCGGCGCTGCGTTCGGTTGATCACCGTGGCGGTCTGGACGCTTTCCTGGCCAAGGCCAAGGACTCTGAGCTGTCCGAGCGTGCTCTGAAAATCAAGCGCGATCTGGCGAAAGCCTGATTCGCGATTTCCTGACAGGGGTTCCGATTTGGCCCCGTTGAGGATGCGTGCGCCCTGCCGTTCCCGGCGGGGCTTTTTCGCGTGAATGCTCTCTGGCATCCTTGGCTTAACCCGCTGCGACCGGAATGAGGCCTGCCATGAAATTCCTTTCTGCCGCTTTCTGTCTGACCTTGCTGCCCTGCGCCGTGCTGGGACAGGATCTGGTGCTGCGCGATGGCTATGTCCGCTCGACCAATCCCCGGTCCGGCGCGGCTTTCATGGTGATCGAGAATCAGGGGCAGGCGGCCTGTACACTTTCTGCCGCTGCCTCTGAGGCCGCTCAGCGGGTTGAGCTGCACGGCAACCGCGAAGAGGGCGGGATGATGCGCATGGTCAAGATGGACCCGGTCGCGATCCCTGCCGGGGGGCGCCACGAACTCGTCCGCGGGGGCGAACATCTGATGCTGATGGGGCTGAATCACCCGCTGGCCGAGGGGGAGGAGGTCGATCTGGTGCTGGATTTCGGAACCTGCGGCAAGGTCGGGGCGCGCTTACCGGTTCGGAACGGGCGCTAACCGCCTACCTCTGGTGATCAGCGCGGGATGCTGGCAGCGGCGATCAGTTCCTCGACCTTGGGGCCCAGCGATTCGATGATCAGTCTGACCCCCTCAGCCGAGGCATGCAGCTTGTCGGATTGCAGCATGGTTTTGTAATCTTCGCCCGGCAGGTCAAAAAGCGGCTGGTAGAGGTTTTCCATCAGCAAGGTGCCGTGTTTTTGGGCCAGGCGGGGCCAGATCGTGGCCCAGTCCTCGCGCAGCGGATCGTTCTCGTCCGGCAAGGCGATGCCGACCAGCAAGAGCGGCTTTCCGCCCTTGCCGGCCTGTTTCAGAATCGAATCCAGATTGTCCTCGACCATGGCCGGACCGAAACCCATCAGCAGGTCGTTGCCGCCCAGCTCGACGATCACCGCATCGGGTTTATGGCGGGCCAGCGAATAGCCGATCCGTACCCGCCCGCCGGCGGTGGTGTCGCCCGAAAGGCCTCCGTTCAGCACAACCACGTCATGGCCACGCGCCTTTAGCCAGCTCTGCAGCTGTGGCACCAGCCCGTGATGGCGCGGCAGACCATAACCTTCGGTCAGGCTGTCGCCAAAGGCGAGAATGCGCAGCGGGGCGGCCGCCGCCATCTGCGCGGCGGCCAGGGTCATGATCAGGACAAGGATTCTCAGCATTATCCGGCTCGTTTCAGGCGCAATGCGTTGCTGACCACAAAGACCGATGACAGTGCCATCGCACCCGCCCCCAGCATGGGCGAAAGCTGTGGCCCGCCAAAGGGCACCAGCGCCCCCATGGCCACCGGAATCAGCGCGGCATTATAGCCAAAGGCCCAGAACAGGTTCTGCCGGATGTTGCGCATGACGCTGCGCGACAGGCGGATGGCACGCACCACGCCCAACGGGTCGCCGCCGATCAGAACCACCTCGGCCGATTCGATGGCGACATCGGTGCCGGTGCCGATGGCGATGCCGGTCTCGGCCGCGGCAAGCGCCGGGGCGTCGTTGATCCCGTCACCGACAAAGACCGTGCCTGCGCCCATATCGCGGATTGCGGCCAGCTTGCCCTCGGGCAGGACGCCGGCGGTCACGCGGTCGATGCCAAGCTGGCGGCCAACCGCCTCGGCCGTGGCCTGCACATCACCCGAGATCATCGCAGTCTGCAGGTCCAGTTCGTGCAGCTTTGCCACCGTTTCTGCAGCCTCGGGGCGGATCGGGTCGGCCAGCGCCATGGCTGCTACATGCTGGCCGTCGACGGCCAGATGCACGGGGGTTGCGCCATTCGCAGCCCATCCCCGGGCAGCCGCGATCAGCGTGGGCGAGGTGGCGATCCCGCTTTCGGTCAGTGCGGCGGCATTGCCGATCAGCAGTGCGCGTCCCTCGACCCGGGCTGACAGGCCGCGTCCCACCGTGGCCTGGACGTCCTCGGCCGGGGGCAGCTCCAGCCCTTTGTCACGGGCGGCAGCAGTGATGGCGGCGGCAAGAGGATGCTCGGAACGTGCTTCGGCAGACGCGGCAAGGCGCAGCGCATCTTCGGGCGTCATGCCCTCGGCCTTGATCGCGGTCAGGGCGGGCGCGCCCTGGGTCAGCGTTCCGGTCTTGTCAAAGGCGACGATGCGGGCATCGGCCAGCCGTTGCAGCGCATTGCCGCGCCGGAACAGCACGCCCAGTTCGGCACCCCGCCCGGTGCCGACCATGATCGAGACCGGCACCGCCAGCCCCATTGCACAGGGGCAGGCGATGATCAGGACCGATATCGCCGCAACCATCGCTTGCCCGAGCGAGCCGGTAAAGATCAGCCACAGCGCAAAGGACAGAATCGCAAGCCCGATCACGACCGGAACAAAGACCGCGGTGATGCGGTCCACCAGTGCCTGAACCGGAAGTTTGGTTGCCTGTGCATCCTCGACCATGCGGATGATGCGCGCAAGAACCGTGTCGCCACCCGTGGCGGTGACGCGATAGGCAAGGGCCGAGGTGCCGTTGACCGTGCCGCCGGTCACGGGGTCTCCGGTCGTTTTGCTGACCGGAACCGGCTCGCCCGTCAGCATGGATTCGTCGATGGCGCCGCTGCCCTCGGTCAGCACACCGTCGACGGCCACCCGCTCGCCCGGGCGCAGGTGGACGATGTCACCGGTGCGCAGTTCGGCCACCGGAATGTCGCGGATGCTGCCGTTCCGTTCGACCCGGGCGGTGTCTGGGGTAAGCTCGATCAGGCGGCGGATGGCGTCGCCCGCCTGTCCTTTGGCCCGCGCCTCAAGCCAGCGGCCCAGCAGAATCAGCGTGACGATGACGGCGGCGGCCTCGTAATAGACATGCACTGATTCAGACGGCAGCAGGCCCGGCGCAAAGGTTGCCACGGTCGAATAGAGCCACGCCGCCGAGGCACCAAGCGCGACCAGGCTGTTCATCTCGGGTGCGCGGCGCATCAGGGCGGGAAAGCCGATGCGAAAGAACATCCGCCCCGGTCCCGCCAGCACCGCCGTCGTCAGCACGAATTCGCCAATCCACAGCAGGCGCTGGTCCAGCGCCATGGAAAGCCAGTGATGGAAGGCCGGAAAGATATGGCCACCCATTTCGGCCACAAAGATCGGCAGGGTAAGAACCAGCGCGATCAGGAAATTGCGCCGAAGCGTGGCGGCATCGGCCGAGTGGTCGTGCATGTGGTGGCCTGCCTCGGCCTGCACCTGCGCGGGATAACCCTTGGCGGTGACCGTCTCGGCCAGCGTCTGGGGCGTTACGGCGGGGGAATGGTGGATTGTGGCGCTGCCGGTGGCCAGATTGACCTGCGCAGAAGTCACGCCCGGCATGGCCGAGAGCGCCTTTTCGACGCGACCGACGCAAGAGGCGCAGGTCATCCCGTCGATGTTCAGCCGGGTCTCCAGCGGTTCGGCCGGATAACCGGCACCGGCCAGCGCCTCGATTGCGCGGGGCAGGGCATCGGCAGAGTTCACGACAAAGCGTGCGCGTCCGGTCGCAAGGTTGACCTGCGGGTTTTCGATCCCCGGTACAGCGGCCAGCGCCTTTTCGACGCGGCCTACACAAGAGGCACAGCTCATGCCGGCGATAGTCAGCTCGGCATCGTTATGATGATTTTTCATTGGCTTACCCTGTCAGAATGCGGGAAGGGCGCTATTCAGACAGGAAACGGCGGAGCCTGCTGGCGCTGGGGCTGGTGATGCAGGACCTGATGGCGCGGCACCCCTTTACCGGGGTCGGGGCGCCAGCGCAGCGCGTGGCCATTGCCGGCAAGTGCCGGTCGGGCCTGCCGCAGCCGGGCAGAGACATGACAGCGACAACCACGCCCACTCCGATCCTGGCACAGATGCGGGACACGTGTGGCCGCGCGGCGCGGCAGGCGTTCAGTCGGGGCGCAGGTTGCACGGATCATGGCAGACGGTCCTTTCCTGATGTAACCTGGGCACGTTCCTTGCGCGTTTCAACCGCGTCACGGCGCTTTGAGTTGATCCGGGCGGTTCAAGAGGTTAGGCGCTGGATCAAGGAACATCGAAGAATTTGGGACAAACAGATGAATCGCAGACAGATGCTGATGGCCGCGTTGCCTTTGGTGGCCGTGCCTACGCTGGCTCTGACCCAGGAGCGGGCTCAGCCAGCGGCGCAGACGAAACGTGCCGAGCCCAAGCGCGACCCCTATGCCCCGACCGAGGTTGCAATCCGCAGCGATTTCGAGGTCGGCAGCATCGTCGTGGTTTCCAAGGACTTTTTCCTGTACCACGTCATCGCTCCGGGCCGGGCGATCCGCTATGGCGTTGCCGTGGGCAAGGATGAGCTGGTCTGGAAAGGTCGCGCTACGGTCGGTCGCAAGACCGAATGGCCAAGCTGGACGCCGACCCCTGCGATGATCAAGCGCAAGCCCGCACAATATGCCAAATGGGCTGATGGCATGCCGGGTGGTCCGACCAACCCGCTGGGTGCGCGCGCGCTGTATCTCTATGACGCCAAGGGCAACGACACCGCGATCCGCATTCACGGCACGACCGAGCCGAATTCGATCGGCCGGGCTGTCTCGAACGGCTGTATCCGTATGCGTAACGAGGCAGTGATGGACCTGTATGAGCAGGTTCCGATCGGGACTCCGGTCTACGTCTACTAAGTGGATATCCGCCTGAAATCGCTGTCGGATCCGGCGCTTGCCGGGTTCGACACCATTATCGACGTCCGATCTCCGTCGGAATATGCCGAGGATCATCTGCCCGGCGCGGTCAACCTGCCGGTGCTGTCGGACGAGGAACGTGCCCAGGTCGGCACGATCTACAAACAGGTTTCCCCCTTTGATGCCCGCAAGCTGGGTGGTGCCATGGTCGCCGCCAATGCCGCGCGCCACATTGCCGGGTCGCTGGCCGGGCATGGCGGCGGCTGGCGGCCCTTGGTCTATTGCTGGCGGGGCGGTCAGAGGTCGGGTGCCTTTGCGACCATTCTTGCCCAGATCGGCTGGCGCGTCGGGCGCGTCGGGGGAGGTTACAAGGCATGGCGTGCGCTGGTGGTTGAGCGGGTGCAGCAGTTGGTCACCGCACCTGTCGTGGTGCTGGACGGCAATACCGGCAGTGCCAAGACCGAGATCCTGCAGCGCCTTGCCGCACGTGGTCATCAGGTCATCGACCTTGAGGGGCTTGCCAATCATCGTGGCAGCCTGTTTGGCGCGATGCCCGATGGTCAGCCCAGCCAGAAATGTTTCGAGGGTCGACTTGCCGTGGCGCTGGAGGCTTTGGATTCAAGCCGGCCGCTGCTTGTCGAGGCCGAGAGTTCGCGCATCGGTGACGTGAACCTGCCACGCGGTATCTGGCAGGCGATCATTGCCGCGCCGCGTATCCGGCTGGCCGTTCCGGTCGAAGCTCGCGCCGCCTATACTGCCCGGGTCTATGCCGACACCAGCGCCGACCCCGCAGCTGTGGCGCGCATCGTGGACCTGCTGCGACCGCTGCATCCGGCCGAGCGGATAGAGGATTGGTTGCGCCTGATTGACGTCGCCGATTGGGCTGGGCTTGCCGAGGGTCTGATGCGTCATCATTACGACCCGCGCTATGACAAGCACCGGGCACGCCATGATGACGGGCGGGGGCCCGTAGTGGCGCTGGAAAGCCTTGAGGACCCCGAGGGCGCAGCTGATCGGGTCGAGGCGGTGCTGGCCGGGATGAATCTGGCGGGGTAGCGCCGGTGGTCAGGTTGCGTGCCTCCGGCGGGGATATTTGAACACGAAAGAAACGCTGTCAGCTGCTCTGGGTCAGAAAGCGGCGCAGGATGCGTTCCAGCTTGGCGGCACCGAGCGGGGCCATCGCCTTGGTATGTTCGTGGCTGATCGATTCATCCGAAAGCCCCGCGCCCATATTGGTGATGACCGAGACGGCTGCACATTTGAGGCCGAGAAAGCGTGCGAGGATCACCTCGGGCACGGTGGACATACCGACCGCGTCAGCGCCGAGGGTGCGGGCGGCGCGGATTTCGGCCGGGGTTTCGAACGAGGGACCTGAAAACCAGCAATAGACGCCTTCGGGCAGGGGGATGTCCTCGGCCTTGGCAGCGGCTTTCAGGGCGGCGCGGATTTGCGGGTCATGGGCTTTGGTCATGGGTACGAAGCGGGCCTCGGAAGGTTCGCCGATCAGCGGGTTGGTGCCCGCGAAAGCGATATGGTCCGAAAGCAGCATGAGTGAGCCGGGCGGCATCTCGGGGCGCAGGCTGCCGGCGGCATTTGTCAGCAAGAGCCGTTCGCAGCCAAGCGCCTTGAGCACCTCAAGCGGCAGGCGCATCACATCCGCGCGGCCCGCTTCGTAATAATGCGCCCTGCCGCCGAAGACCGCGACGCGGCGGCCTTCGAACTGGCCGATCACGAGCTGCGGCACATGGCCCGAAACCCCGGCATGGGGAAAGCCGGGCAGGTCGGAATAGGGGATTGCGGTGCCTTCTACCGCGCTGGCGAGATGCCCGAGGCCAGAGCCGAGGATCAGCCCGTATTCGGGTGCGGCGTTTCCGGCACGGCCCTGGATCAGGCGGGCAAGCTCAGCGCTCTTTGACATAGGGCTCTCCTCCCGCGCGGGGCGGTATGGCGCGGCCGACAAAGCCGGCCAGGATGATGACGGTCAGGATATAAGGCAGCGCGTTCATGAACATCGACGGCACGGTGACAAAGCCGAGGTCCAGATTGGGAAAGCGGTTCGCCACTGCCTCGAGCAGACCAAAGAGGAAGGTTGCGCCCAATGCGCTCCATGGTCGCCATTTGGCGAAGATGAGTGCCGCCAGTGCGATAAAGCCGCGTCCGGCGGTCATTTCTTTGACGAAACCAGCGGAAATGCCAGTGGCGAGATAGGCTCCGGCAAGCCCGCAAAGCAGGCCACAGATCAGCACTGCGGCATAACGCAGCCGCGTGACCGAGACCCCGGCGGTATCGACCGAGGCCGGGTTCTCGCCCACCGCGCGCAGCCGCAGGCCAAAGCGGGTGCGGTAAAGCACCCACCAGGTCAGCGGTACGATGGCGAAGGCGACATAGACAAGGATCGTGTGGCCCGAGATCAGCTCGGCATAGATCGGGCCGATCACCGGCACCGGGCGCAGGCTGTCGGCAAAGGGCAGGGTGATCGCGTCAAACCGCGCCGCGCCGGATAGCGAGGGGGTTCGGCCGCCGAGCTCAAAGATCTTTTGCCCTAGCAGAACGGTCAGCCCCGATGCGAGAAAGTTGATCGCCACGCCCGAGATAAGCTGATTGCCCCGGAAGGTGATCGAGGCGAGCCCGTGCAGCAGCGCCAGCGCCACTGCGCCTGTGATCCCTGCCAGAAGCCCGGCCCAGGCGCTGCCTGTCGCATAGGCGACCGAGGCCGAGGCAAAGGCCGCCATCAGCATCTTGCCCTCAAGTCCGATGTCAAAGACGCCGGCACGTTCCGAGTAAAGCCCGGCGAGGCAGGCGAGCAGCAGGGGCGTCATCAGCCGCATGGCGGAATCAAGGATTTGCAGGATGGTTGCGAAATCCATCTCAGCCTCTCTTGCGGTTCAGGGTCAGGAACAGCCGCTCAAGCGGCATGCGCACCATGTTGTCGAGCGCCCCGGTGAACAGGATCACCAATGCCTGAATGATGACGATCAGTTCGCGCGGAATCGAGGTCCAGAGGGCAAGCTCTCCTCCGCCCTGATAAAGAAAACCAAAAAGCAGCGCGGCAAGGAATACGCCAAGCGGATGGTTGCGTCCCATCAGCGCGACGGCGATGCCGATGAAGCCTGCGCCCTCGACGGCATTCAGGACCAGCCTCTCGGCCTCGCCCATGACGTTGTTGACCGCCATCAGACCTGCCAGCGCGCCGGATATCAGCATGGCGACCACGGTGATCCTTACCGGAGAGATACCGGCGTAAAGCGCGGCTGGCTCGGACTTGCCGAAAGCGCGGATCTCATAACCCAGCCGCGTGCGCCAGATCAGCAACCAGACCAGCAGGCAGGCGATGATGGCGATGAAAAAGGCGATATTGGCCGGGGTGTTCCTGCCCCAGTCGATCCCGAATGCCAGCGCCATATCGGAAAGTTTGGGCAGATGGGTCGCCGGCGGAAAATTCGCCGAGGCAGGGTCCATGCTGCCCACCGGGCGCAGCAGGTTCACAAGCACATAGTTCAGCAGCGCCGCGGCGATAAAGTTGAACATGATCGTGGTGATGACGACATGGCTGCCACGCTTGGCCTGCAGCCAGGCCGGGATCAGCGCCCAGAGCGCGCCAAACAGCGCAGCGCCCACCACGGCGGCGGGCAGCGCCAGCGCCCAATGCGGCCAGGGCAGAGCCAGCACCACCAGTGTCACGCCCAGCCCACCCATCGCGGCCTGCCCCTCGCCCCCGATGTTGAAGAGGCCAGCGTGATAGGCGACCATGACGGCAAGGCCGGTAAAGACGAAATTCGTCGTGTAATAGAGGGTGAATCCCCAGCCGTAGCTAGAGCCGAGCGCCCCTTCGACCATGACCTTCAGCGCCTCGACCGGGCTTTCCCCGATGGCAAGGATCACCAGCGCCGAGATGGCAAAGGCCAGAGCCAGCGAGATCAGCGGCGTCACGATCACATCCGCCCATTTCGGCATTCGCTCCATTAACCTGCCCCTCCCGGCATATTCATATTCTGGGGCCCTCTGGGCCGGGACATGCAGCGCGTCATTCGGTGCCTCCGCTGGTCGCCGGTGCCGCGGCGGGTTCGACCCCGGCCATCAGGCAGCCCAGCTCTCCGGCCGTGGTGCTGGCCGGCAGACGCTCACCCATGATCCGGCCGTCAAACATCACCGCGATGCGGTCAGATAGCGCCATGATTTCATCCAGTTCGACCGAGACAAGCAACACCGCTTTGCCCGCATCGCGCAGGGCTACGATGCGTTTGTGAATGAACTCGATCGCGCCAATATCCACCCCGCGTGTTGGCTGGCCGATCAGCAGCAGATCGGGGTTGCGCTCGATCTCGCGCGCGACCACGATTTTCTGCTGATTGCCGCCGGAGAAATTCTTGGCCGCAAGGTCGGGGTTCGGGGGGCGGACGTCGAAACGCTGCATCTTGTCGGCCGCGTCGGCGCGGATCGCGGCATTGTCCATCAGCAGCCCGTTCTGGAATTGCGGCGCGTCATGATAGCCAAAGGCGCTGTTTTCCCAGGCCGAGAAATCCATGATCAGCCCCTCGACCTGCCGGTCCTCGGGGACATGGCCTATTCCCGCTGCGCGCCGGGCGCGGCCGTCTGCGCCAGTGCCGCTAAGGGGCAGGGGCGTGCCGTTCAGCCGGATTTCGCCCTGCAACCTTGCACCGGGTTCGGGAAAACCACCCAGAATTTCAAGAAGTTGCGTCTGGCCGTTTCCTGCCACGCCTGCGATGCCGACGATTTCGCCCGCGCGGACTTCAAGGTCGATGCCGCGCAGCCGCTCGACCCCGTCCGCATCGACCATGCCAAGGCCCCGAACCTCAAGCACCGGTGCGCCGGGCTGGGCGGGGGTCTTTTCGACCCGCAGCAGAACCTTGCGTCCCACCATCAGTTCGGCCAGCTCTGTCGGGTTCGTCCCGGCGGTGCGGACCGAGGCCACCATCTCACCTCGCCGCATGACCGAGACGTTGTCCGTGATCTCCATGATCTCGCGCAGCTTGTGGGTGATCAGGATGATGGTTTTGCCCTCATCCTTGAGGCCACGCAGGATGCGGAACAGGTGGTCTGCCTCGGCCGGGGTCAGAACGCCGGTCGGTTCGTCCAGAATCAGGATATCGGCCTGACGATAAAGCGCCTTGAGGATCTCGACCCGTTGCTGATGGCCGACAGACAATTCCTCGACTGCCGCGTCGGGGTCGACCTGCAGCCCATATTCCTCGGCCAGGCGCTTTAACTCGCCTCGCGCGCGGGACAGCGAATGGCGCAGCAGCCCTCGGTCCTCGGCCCCAAGGATAATGTTTTCCAGCACGGTGAAATTCGGCACCAGCTTGAAATGCTGGAACACCATGCCGATGCCGGCGCGGATCGCCGCCTGGCTGTCGCTGATCGTGACCGGCTGGCCGCCGATCAGGATCTCGCCGGCATCGGGACGGTAAAAGCCGTAGAGGATCGACATCAGCGTCGATTTCCCGGCCCCATTTTCGCCGATGATGCCGTGGATCGTGCCGCGGGGCACGACCAGGTCGATGTTCCGGTTTGCCTGCACCGGCCCGAAGGCCTTGGAAATCCCCCGCAATTCGATTGCGGGGGCCGTGCCTGTCGCGCCAGCAAGCGCCATGTTACTGAACCGGGCAGGTGTTGTCGGTCATGTAGTCATGCACCTTGATTTCGCCTGCGGTGATCGCCTTGGCGGCGGCATCGACGGCGGCCGTAATCTCGTCGGTAATGAGCGGCTTGTTATTGTCGTCCATCGCCAGCGATACCCCACCCGAGGCAAGATCCATGACCTTGATGCCCGGCTGGACCTCGGCCCCGGCCTTGAACGCCTCATAAACCGAGACGTCGACGCCCTTGACGACCGAAGTCAGCACCTTGCCCGGATGCAGGTGGTTCTGGTTGCTGTCGACACCAATCGACAGCACTCCGGCATCTGCCGCCGCCTGCAGCACGCCAATGCCGGTACCGCCAGCCGCCGCATAGACCACGTCTGCCTGTTGCGAGACTTGCGCCTTGAGCAGCTCGCCCCCCTTCACCGGG
This sequence comes from Paracoccus sp. J56, assembly GCF_019633685.1. Lineage (NCBI taxonomy): Bacteria > Pseudomonadati > Pseudomonadota > Alphaproteobacteria > Rhodobacterales > Paracoccaceae > Paracoccus > Paracoccus sp. J56. Next base: position 80,833 of record NZ_JAFL01000003.1, on the reverse strand, counting down.
TCGTTCCATGCTGCGGGGGTGGTGCCGGTATAGTTGATGATGACCTTGCCATCGGGGCGGGCGGCCTTGAACCCTTGGGCATAGCCGCATTCGAACTTGTGGATCAGCGGGATATCCATGCCGCCGATAAAGCCGACCGTGCCGGATTTCGAGGCCTTGGCTGCCGCGATCCCGGCGAGATACGAGCCCTGTTCCTCGGTAAAGACCACGGATTGTACGTTCGGCTGTTCGACGGTCGTGTCAATGATGACGAATTTCGTGTCGGGATAGTCCGGGGCGATTTTGTTCAGCACCTCGCCAAAGGCAAAGCCGGTCATCACGATGGGATTGGCCCCCGATTGCGCCAGCCGACGCAGCGCCTGTTCGCGCATCGCCTCGGACTGCATTTCCAGCTCTTTGTAGCTGCCCCCGGTCTCGGCCTTCCAGCGCTCGGCGCCTTCATAGGCGGCTTCGTTGAAGGATTTGTCGAACTTCCCGCCCAGATCGAAGATCAGTGCCGGATCGGCCAGAGCCGCCAGCGGCATGAAAGTCAGGCAGGCACCGGCAAGCAGAGATTTCATCAGGGACATATCGAGCCTCAAAACGGGTTACGGGCGAGTCAGCCCAGGATTTACGAATTAGGGCGCATGGGCCCGAATCCGTCAACAGGCTTATCCGGGATCAAAGCGTTCGCTGCATCAGTACTGCATCGACGCCAGAGGCGTAATAATCACGTCGCTTTCCAACGGTTTCCCAGCCAGCACCTGCGTAAAGTGCCAAGGCGGGAACATTGTCCGAGGCGACCTCAAGAAATGCCCGGACCGCGCCCCGCTGGCATGACGTGGCGGCGAATTCGTCAAGCAGGGCAGAGGCCAGACCCTGACGCCTTGCCTCGGGTGCGATGGCCAGCGTCAGCAACTCGGCCTCATCCACGATGCAACGACCCAGCAGAAAGCCGTGGGGTGGGCGGGTCAGCAGGAAATTCGCCGGGCTGGTCAACAGGCCCTTAAACTCAGGCTCGGACCATGGGCGGGGATGGGTGGTAAAGGCGCTGCGATGCAGTGCGGCCAGCGTTTGGGGGGTCATGGCGGCGTCAGGGCAGGATGGGCGGCGCATGGTCACGCGCCGGGGCTGCATCGGCCGGGCGCAGATAGATCGGGGCCGGGCACGGCAGATCCGGATGGTCACGCCGTTCGGCCGCAATGCGGGCAATTGCCTCGGCCAGTGGCATCACGGGGGACAATAACGGTGGCCCCGCAGGCAGATCGTGCAACGTTCCCTGTTCGGGCATCGAGGTAAGGCCGGGGCCGAAATCCTGCCAGATCACCTCGCCATTACGGGCGGGGACAGCGACACGACAGGGGCGAGGCAGGCCATGCGCGGCAGCCTCGGTTACGCCGACGCCTACTGCGGGGATGCCAAGCGACAAGGCGAGCCCCCGCGCCGCCGCAACCGAGATGCGGATACCGGTAAAATTTCCCGGCCCGATACCGCAGCCAAGAACCGAAAGCTGGCTCCAGACGACGCCAGCCCCGGTCAGCACCTCTTCAAGCAGAGGAAACAGACGCTCGGCCTGGCCGCGGGCCATTTCCTCGTGGCGGTGGGCCAGCAGCTTGTCGCCTTGCAGCAAAGCGGCCGCGCAATGCGCGGCCGATGTGTCGAAACCCAGCGAAAACGTCTCAGCCAACGGGCCGCACCTCGGTCACTTCCGGGATGTAATGGCGCAGCAGGTTCTCGATGCCCATTTTCAGGGTCAGCGTGGACGAAGGGCAGCCGGCGCAAGCGCCCTGCATATGCAGATAGACGACGCCGCGATCAAAGCCGTGGAAGGTGATGTCGCCGCCGTCCTGCGCCACGGCGGGGCGGACGCGGGTGTCCAGCAGTTCCTTGATCTGGTTGACGATTTCGGCATCGGGGCCGGTCTGATCGTTATGGGCGCTGCCGGTCGCGCCTTCGATGGCCGGAGCGCCGGACTGGTAATGCTCCATGATCGCGCCAAGGACCGAGGGTTTCAGATGGTCCCAGACCGCATCATCGGCCTTGGTCACCGTCACGAAATCCGAACCGAGAAACACTCCGGTCACGCCCGGAACGGCAAAGATGCGGCGGGCCAGCGGGCTGGTGGCCGCAGCCTCGGGCGCGGGGAAATCAGCGGTGCCGTCGCCGAGCACGGTTTCACCCGGCAGAAACTTCAGCGTCGCGGGGTTGGGGGTGGTTTCGGTCTGGATGAACATGGCGCGGGCTCCTTTGCCCTCGGATATGGGGATCGAAGGGGGAACAAGTCAAGTCAGACCGGTATTCCATTCGCCGCGGCGAGCCTTGCAAAGACAAGGAAATTGACCAGCACATGCGCAATCGCCCCGGCCCCCGCCGTCCCCGAGGACAGCCGTGCCGCCATCAGAAACGGCGCAATCACTGTTGCCCCAAGGATGGTGCCAACCCCGCCGCCCGGCGCATCAAGCCGTGCCATGGCAAGGGCAGGGGCCAGATGCCACAGGATGAATAGCCCTGTGGCCACAGCCTGCGCGCTTGGGCCGGGGCGGGGAATCAGTGCGCCACGCCAGAAAGCCTCTTCCAGGGTGCCGTTGATCAGCGCGGCCAAAGCGACCGCGCCAGACACATGTGCCGACAGTTGCAGCGGTGCGGTTCCGGCCCAAAGGGCGCAGGCAGCGACGAATGCTGTCAGGGCCAGCAGCGTCAGGCCCGGGGGCAGGTAAGGGCGTAGCGACCATCCGTCGCAATGCCAGAGCGCGCCGACGATAAGTGTCCAGTAAAGCCCAAGCCCGATTGCAATGGCCGTCAGCGGGCGCAGCCCCTCAAGGTGGCCAAGTTGATGAAATATCCATGCAAGCACTGGAATCGCCGCAAGCGTGGCCAAGGCCAGCCCACGGTTCATCAGGTGATCTGTTCCAGCCGTTCGCGCGAGATGTCGCCGGGCACGATGGTGATGGTGCAGGGCAGGCTGGCGACCTCTCGCATCAGTCTTGTGACCAGAGGTCCGGGACCGGCGTTTTCGGTCGCGGCCGCCAGCACCACCACGCCGATTTCGGGATCGGTATGGATCTGGGCCAATAGCTCGGTCGCGGGCTCTCCTTCGCGGACCACCAGTTCGGGCTCGATGCCGGGGCGGTCGCGCATCCATTTGGCAAAGACTTCGTAATGCGCCTCGATCCGCTCATATGCCTCGGCGCGCATAACCTCGGCGACGCCCATGCCATGCTGGATAGCTGTGGCCGGAATCACCCCGAGAACCTGGACACCGCCGCCAGTCTTGGCTGCGCGTAGAGCGGCGTAGCGGATAGCATTCAGACATTCTCGCGTGTCATCCAGAACCACCAGAAATTTCCGCATGTACCCTGCCTTGGCTGCCCAGAATAAGCAAAGACTGGCCGAAAGGACACGGTTCTGCAAGTCTCGCTCTGTTTCGCGCTTGCAGGAGTTTCAAATTGCAAGTCGCTATGTTAGGCGAGAAAAGTTCTCCAAGGTGCCAAACGCGGGACGGTATTGTGACGATTCACCACGATTGGGACAAAGCCGACCGTCGCGATCTGGCCTCGATAACAAATGTCGATCTGGGCTGGATCGCACGTGAAGAGGCGCAGACCCGGGTCGGCATGACCTTGGGCAAGCGCCTTTTTGACATTTTCCTGGCACTTGTTCTGCTTGTCCCCCTGTCGGTCGTCATGGCCGTGGTTGCGGTGGTTTTGCTGGTCACTCAAGGGCGGCCCCTGCTGTACGTCGCGCCCCGCATGCGCGCGCCGGGTGAGCCGTTCAACCTGCTGAAGTTCCGCACCATGCTGCGGGACGAAGGGGATTTCGGTGCGACCGGCGGGCATAAACATTGGCGCATCACCCGTGTCGGCCGCATCCTGCGCCGTACCCGCATCGACGAGCTGCCGCAGCTTTTCAACATCCTGCGCGGCGATATGAGCTTTGTCGGCCCGCGTCCGCCGCTGCGCGAATATGTCGAACGTTTCCCTGCGCTTTATTCACAGGTGCTGAAGAACCGGCCAGGTGTCACCGGGCTTGCGACGATGATCTATCATGCGCATGAGGACCGGATCATGGCGCGCTGCCAGACGGCAGAGGCGACCGAGGCCGCCTATTACCGTCGCTGCCTGCCGACCAAATTGCGTCTGGACCTGATCTATCAGCGCCGCCGCAGCTTGCGCATGGATCTGTGGATCATCTGGCATACGGTGATGACCGTGCTGATCCCGAACTGGCAGGGCCGCCGCGCCCGCCGGGTGCCCAGCGGACAAAAGCTGGAGGCAGGCAAACCCGTCTCCGAGAACACAGCGCAGAAAGTCGCTGTCTCTGGCGGGCCGCGCCTGCAATCCGCGCGGGCTTCGACGCCGGCGCTTTCCCAGATCCAACCCTCTCAGACCCGGCCCGGTGTTCCGGCCGAATGATCGGCTGCTGCTAGCTTGTGGCGAAGGGGTCTTGCGGATAGCTGACCCCTGTCAGGTACAGCCCCTGCGGCGGGCAAACCGGGCCACAGGCGGCGCGGTCGCGCGCCTCCAATGCCTTGGCGACGCGGTCGGGGGGCCATGAGCCCGCGCCAACCCGCTCAAGCGTTCCGACGATCGAGCGCACCTGATTATGCAGAAATGAGCGTGCGCGCAGGGTAAAGCGGTATTCGCGCCCTTGCGGGATCTCGGCCTCGGTGATCGTCAACTCATCCAGCGTTTTCACCGGGCTTTTCGCCTGACACATGGTCGAACGGAAGGTGGTAAAGTCGTGCCGCCCCAGCAGATGCGCTGCGCCCTCGCGCATGGCGGCCAGATCCAGCGGGTGTGAGACCTGCCAGGCGCGGCCACGATCATGCGTCAGCGGCGCGCGGCGCGAAATCAGGCGGAACAGGTAGCGCCGCTCAAAGGCTGAGAAGCGGGCATGAAACTCATCATCGACCCTTGCCACGGCAAGGATGGCGACGGGCGCAGGTTTCAGGTGCCAGTTCAATGCCTCAGAGAGGCGGAACGGGTCCCAGTCACGAATCAGATCGGCATGGGCGACCTGACCAGTCGCATGTACACCGGCATCGGTGCGACCGGCGGCAGCGATGCGGGCGCCCTGGGCAAAGCCAGGGTCAAGACGGGCCAATGCGGCCTCGACCGCGCCTTGCACGCTGGGGCGGTCGGCCTGCGCCTGCCAGCCGGCGAAGGGACCGCCGTCATATTCGATCAGCAGCGCGAAACGAGGCATGGTCTAACGGCGCGACTTTTCCGATTCGCGGGGAATCAGCAGATCGTCCAGTGTCATCGGGCGCTGCAGCTCTGCCGGCTCGGCCGGTGGGGTGGGCGCGGGGCGAACCCCTTCGCGAACCAGCCGGTCGCGCAGCACGCTGATTTCAATGTCGAGATCGGTGCGCCCCCCTTCGAGCAGGCGGGCGCTGCGGGCGGCGAATTCGGTTTCCAGATCGGTAAGCAGCGTTTCATAATCCTGCCGGGCGCGCTGGTCGCGGGTCTGGACATAGAGATCGGCGAATTTCACTGTCGCATCGCGCGCCCCTTGCAGATAGACGCTGAGATAGCGGCGCACGGCGGAGATGGTGTCGGGGTTTTCCTCGACATGGCTGAAAAGTTCGCGGGCGGTGGCAGCGAACATGCCGACACGGGCCTCAAGCCGGCGATCGCCGGTCCGCAGAATCGCGTCCTGCATGGCCTTCAGATGGGCTTCGCCCTCGGCCACGATGCGTTGGGCGCGGTCCTGTTGGTAACCGTCGATGCCCTCCATCCCCTTGTCACGCATCGGGTCGGTGCCGAATGCCAGCCAGTGCAGCATGGCCCCGGCAAAGCCGATCACGCCTGCGCCTGCCTCTGCCCCCGGCACATAAGAGCCGATGGCAAGGCCAAGGCCAGTCAGGATGCCCCCAAAGAGCTTGCGCGGGATCGCCGGTCGGCGTGCGACGCGGCGTGCGTCATATGCAGCCTCGGCCTGCAGTCCCTCGCGGGTCATCCACATGCCCGAGGCAACAGCGCCAAAGGCGATCAGGTGCAGCGCGAGTCCGTTCGGGTCCTGCCAGAAGGCGCTGATGAGAAAGGGGATCGCCATGATCGTCACCCAGCGGGTGCGCGATTCGAGCGGGTGGCGGAACTCGCCCGGTGCTGGCCGCGCGGGGGCGCGCAGGTCGGTTCCGTCCAGCCGGGGCTGCGGCGAAAAGCGGCCGCCGAAACGCTTTGCCATCATTGCCCCCTTAGCCAGCGCCTACAAAGGAAGCATAGAGCGTCAGACCCATCAACAGAAAGAAGGACAGGCGCTGCATGGCTTTCTGGGACATCGGCTTCCTTTCGGCGCATTTCCGCGGGTTGCCCGCAGGATATAGGGCGCCCCCGGCCCGAACGGAAGGGCGAAGGCTTGTGCGGTGTGACTGGCTGGATGGATGGGGGCTCTGCCCCCGCGCCTGCGGCGCTCCCCCGGGATATTTCAGCACGAAAGAAGGTGGGGGATGGAGCGGGTGATGGGAATCGAACCCACGTATTCAGCTTGGAAGGCTGCTGCTCTACCATTGAGCTACACCCGCATCGGGCTTTTCTATAGGGGCAGACGTGTTCTTGCGCAAGCGTCACGCGCTTGACGGTTGCATGGCGGCGGGGCAAGCAGGCGGCATGATCGATATCCGTCCCGTCGCCAATATCGTAGGCAAGGTTGTGGTCACGCTGGGGGCGGCGATGACGCTGCCCATGCTGGTGGACTGGTGGCATGGCGATGCTCATTGGATGAGCTTTCTGGAAAGCAGCTTTCTGACCATGCTTGCAGGTGGCCTTGTCGCCTTGTCCACCCGGCAGTCCGACAAGTCGCTTGCGATTCAGCAGGTGTTCCTGCTGACCGCGATGCTGTGGCTTGTCGTGCCGGTTGCCGGGGCGCTGCCCTTTATGCTGGGCGAGCCGCAGGCCAGTTTCACCGACGCCTATTTCGAGGCCATGTCGGGGATGACCACAACAGGGACCACGGTCTTTCCCGATCTGGACAGTTTGCCCAAGGGCACGAATCTGTGGCGGGCGTTTCTGAACTGGGCAGGCGGGCTTGGGATCATCGTTGTCGCCATGATCTTTCTGCCGGTGATGAAGGTCGGGGGGATGCAGTTCTTTCGCTCGGAGGGTTTTGACACTCTGGGTAAGATCCTGCCCCGCGCCTTTGACATCGCGCGCGAGATGACCGGGGTGTATATTGCCATGACCGCCTGTAGCATGGTGGTCTATATCCTTCTGGGGATGAAGGGGTTTGACGCGCTGGTGTTTGCGCTGTCCACCTGTTCGACCGGCGGGTTTTCCAATTATAACTCGAGTTTCGGCCCCTATATCGGTGCGCCGGAATATGCGGCCGCGTTCTTTATGATCATGGCCTCGATTCCCTTTATCCGCATGGTGCAGCTGATCCGGGGCTCGGCAGAGCCCTTATGGCGCGACATTCAGGTCCGGGCCTATCTGCGCTGGACCTTTTATGCGGTGGCGGTGATCGTCCTTTACCGGCTGCTGTGGCTGGAGGCAAAAAACCCTCTGGATGTTATCCGGGAAACTACTTTCAACGTGGTTTCGGCCTTTTCCGGGACGGGACTATCCACAACGGATGTGACGCAATGGGGGCATTTCCCCTTTGTCATCCTGCTGGTCGTCGGGCTGATCGGAGGTTGCACCGGCTCGACCTCATGTTCAGTCAAGGTGTTCCGCTATCTGGTGCTGTTTCAGGCGGTCAAGGCGCAGCTGCGGCGTATGCAGTCGCCGCATCGGGTGTTCCCGCTGCTTTACGATGGCCGCCCACTGGACGAGGACGTGATCGATTCGGTCATGTCCTTCTTTACCCTGTTCATCCTGTCCTTTGGGCTGCTGATCATCGGGTTGGCACTGACCGGGCTGCATCCGCGCACCGCACTGACTGCGGCCTGGACCGCGATTGCCAACGTTGGAACTGTCTGGGGGCCTGAGATGACCGATAACGGTGGGGTAACGAATTTCCCCACCGCGTCGAAATGGCTGATGATCTTTGGCATGTACCTTGGCAGGCTTGAGCTGATCTCGGTGCTTGTCCTGTTCCTGCCGCGGTTCTGGCGCAGCTAGTTCGCGGGGGTGGCCGGTTCCGGCGCGGGCGTCTCGGGGGGGTCTGCCGGGGCGATGGCCGGCACCTCGGGCTGGGCTTCGCCTGCGCCGGGGGCAAAGCGGGTCAGGTTGTCCGAAATTTCAGCCGCGAGGCGGTGCTGGTTTTCAGGGTCCGAGACCGGCCAGATCAGGACAAAACCCTGTACCCGGCCGTCGATCACCCTGGCTTCGGCATGGCCGATATGGGTCTGGTTCTGACCATCAAGCGTGACTGCGCCACGCGTCACCTTGCGTTCAGGCGACGGTACCCAGCCAAGGGCGGTGACAAGACCTGCCAGGTCCAGCATTTCCTGTTGGCCGCCGGGCTGTGAAAAGAGGATCAGCGCCGCACCCGAGCCGTCCTTGGGCCCATAGATCGACAGTGCACGCTCTGCCCGTTCGAATTGCAGCTTGTCCATGGGGGCAGGCAGCGTAAGGCCGGTGTGGCTGTCCTGCAGCTCGGCCAGCCCCATTTCGGCCCGCCATGCAGCGCGGCGGGCGATCAGCTCGGCCATGGCGGTGGCGGTGTCGGGAGAGGCCCGCAGGCGCACGATCTCGGCCGCGATCGCGGCGCGGGTCATCGGGCCGTCCTTGCCGTCGATGGACCCTTCGTAATGGCCGGCCCAACGCAGGGCACGCTGGATATCTTCAAGCGGAGGCATGGAAACCGGCTCGGCCTCGGGTGCCGGGGGGGCGCCAAGCTCGGGCGTCTTGCCGGCAATGGCGACCTCACCCATGTCCTCGGCGGGTGAGAGGAAGGCGTCCTTGGGTACCGCGCCTGCATTTTTGAACGCCTTGAGCCAGGCGGTGCCCGTCGCCTCGTCCATCGGGCCAAAGGCGATGGCCGAGCGGCCATTTGGCAGGGTCCAGAGCCCGGATTCGGGCAGGGTCTGGCGCCATTTTTCAAGCATCTCTTCGGCCTTGGCGCGATTGGGGCTTGATTCGAGGCGCAGGAAGAATTTCGCCGGCTCGGGTTCGGCGACCGGTTCGGGTGCGACTGCCGGGGATGCCGGATCCCCGGTCACAGCTGCGGCCGTGTCCTGCGGGAAGGTCGAGGCATTGCCGGCAGAGTTTGCGGGTTCGGCGGCGGCGGTCACGTTCAGCGGGGTAAAGCTGCGCCCCTCGGCGGTGGCAATGAAGCTGTCGCCCGGAACTTTGCGCTGTTGTTTCAGCTCGTCCAGCCGCGCTGCGGCAACTTCGCGCGGCATGGGGCCAAGGGCGATTCCGACCCAGCCTTCGCTTAACGGAAAGGTTACGACATCGGGAAACTGTGCACCCCATGCTTCGGCGCTGGCCTGAGCGGCCTCGGCCCCGCGCTTGGCCTCGATGCGGATCACCACATCCTCGGCCAGCGCGGCCGAGCCGAGAGCCAGCGGCAAAGCCGCACCAAAGACGAATGCAAAGCGCCCCATGGGCATGTCCCTCTCATTGACCCTGCGCCGCCCTCTGCCTAGAAGGCGGCAGACATTTCCTGCCAGTTATGCCGAAGGAAGCCCCGATGACCAGCCCAAAGGACAACCAGACGGCCAAACCCGTCTGCTTTCAGGACGTGATCCTGCGCCTGCAATCCTATTGGGCCGCACAGGGCTGCGCGGTGCTGCAACCCTATGACATGGAGGTCGGTGCCGGCACCTTCCACCCGGCGACCACGCTGCGCAGTCTGGGTGCCCGGCCTTGGGCTGCGGCCTATGTCCAGCCCTCGCGCCGCCCGACCGATGGGCGCTATGGCGAGAACCCGAACCGCCTGCAGCACTATTATCAATATCAGGTTATCATCAAACCCTCGCCGCCGAACCTGCAAGAGCTGTATCTGGGCAGCCTTGCCGCCATCGGCCTTGATCCGATGATCCACGATGTCCGCTTTGTCGAGGATGACTGGGAAAGCCCGACCCTGGGCGCATGGGGCCTGGGTTGGGAAGTCTGGTGTGACGGGATGGAGGTCAGCCAGTTCACCTATTTCCAGCAGGTCGGCGGGCATGACTGCCGCCCGGTCTCGGGCGAGCTGACCTATGGGCTTGAGCGGCTGGCGATGTATGTCCTTGGGGTCGAGCATGTGATGGACATGCCGTTTAACCATCCCGACAGCCCGATCCCGCTGACCTATGGCGACATCTTCCGTCAGGCCGAGCGTGAATATTCGCGCTGGAACTTTGAGCAGGCCGATACGGAAATGCTGCTGCGCCACTTTGAGGATGCCGAGGCCGAATGCGAGCGCATCCTGACCGCGGCCGAGACCGATGCCGCCGGGCGGCAGATCCCGATGGCGCATCCTGCCTATGATCAGGCGATCAAGGCCAGCCACCTGTTCAACCTGCTTGATGCGCGCGGGGTGATCTCGGTCACCGAGCGGCAGGCCTATATCGGCAGGGTGCGGGCGCTGGCCAAACGTTGTGCGGATCTGTTTGTGACCACCTCGGCCGCCACGGGCGAGCCGCTGCCCGCCTTCCCGGCTGGGGCCTAGGATGGACGGCCGCTTTCCCGCCCTTGTGCTGATCGTTACTGCCGCCGTTGCGGGGGCAGGGGTCTGGTACGCGCAGCAATATGCTTTTTACGACCGGCTGGACCCGGCCTCGGTCACGCTGACCGCGACTGTGAACGGTGAAAGCGTGCCTGTGCCGGCCAGCGAGGTGCAGGTCATCGACGCCAGCAGCTCTCCGATCCGCTGGCGGGCCTGTTTTCGCCTGACCGAGCCTTTGCCCGCAGGGGCCGAACCCTTCCCCGAGGCGCAGCCGCTGAACGGCCCGGGCTGGTTTTCCTGTTTTCAGGCCGGGCAGATTGGCGCTGATATCGAATCCGGGGCCGCCCGGGCCTATCTTTCCCAGGCCGAGGTCCGCCCCGATGTGGACCGCGTGATTGCGGTCTATCCCGACGGCCGCGCCTTTGGCTGGCACCAATTCAATGACAAGACCCCCGAACGCGGAGTGATGGACTGATGGCCGACCTTCTGATCGAGCTGTTCTCCGAGGAAATTCCGGCGCGGATGCAGGCCCGCGCGCGCGAGGACCTCAAGAAACTCGTCACCGACGGGTTGGTCGAGGCCGGCCTGACTTACCGTTCCGCCGGTGTTTTCAGCACCCCGCGCCGGTTGACGCTGGCGATCGAAGGGCTCAGCGCCCATAGCCCCACCACCCGTGAAGAGCGCAAGGGCCCGCGGACCGACGCGCCCGAGGCCGCGCTGGAGGGGTTTTTGCGCTCAACTGGCCTGACCCGTGACCAGCTTGAGGCCCGCGATGACAAGAAAGGGCAGGTCTGGTTCGCCACCATCACCCGCCCCGGTCGTCCGGCGGCCGATATTGTGGCCGAGGTGCTTGAGGCCGCGATCCGTAACTTTCCCTGGCCCAAATCGATGCGCTGGGGCGCGGGCAATCTGCGCTGGGTGCGGCCTCTGCACTCGATCCTGTGCCTGCTCACGGACGAATCGGGTGCAAGTGTGGTGCCACTTGAGATCGAAGGCATTCGCGCCAGCAACACCACCCGCGGCCATCGCTTCATGGCACCCGAGGAATTCACCGTTTCCGGCTTTGACGATTATGCCGCGAAACTGCGCCGTGCGCGCGTGATGCTGGATTCAGCCGAACGTGAGGCGGCGATCCGGCAAGAGGCCGCTAATCTGGCCTTTGCCCGCGGCTGGGAAATTGTCCCGGACGAAGGGCTGCTGACCGAGGTCGCCGGTCTGGTCGAATGGCCGGTGCCGCTGATGGGTGCGATCGAGGATCGCTTTCTGTCGCTGCCGCCCGAAGTGCTGCAAACCTCGATGAAAGAGCATCAGAAGTTCTTTTCGGCCCGTAACCCCAAGTCGGGCCGGATCGAGGGCTTTGTCACCGTCGCCAATATCGAGACTTCGGATCAGGGCGAAACGATCCTCAAGGGCAACCAGCGCGTCCTGGCCGCCCGCCTTTCGGACGCGGCCTTCTTCTGGGAAAACGATCTGCGCGAGGCCAGGTCAGGCATGACCGACTGGGCCGAGGGTCTCAAGGCGGTGACCTTCCAGAGCAGGCTTGGCTCTCAGGCCGACCGCATTACCCGCATCGCTGCCCTTGCGCGTCAGATCGCCCCACTGGTCGGCGCCGATGCCGATCAGGCCGAGCAAGCGGCCAGGGTGGCCAAGCTTGACCTGCGCTCGGCCATGGTCGGCGAATTCCCGGAACTGCAAGGCATCATGGGTCGTTATTACGCGCTTGAGGCCGGGCTGCCTGCCGCGGTGGCCGATGCTGCGCGAGATCATTATTCGCCGCTCGGTCCCTCGGATGCGGTGCCTTCCGCGCCGGTGTCGGTCGCGGTGGCGCTGGCTGACAAGCTGGATACGCTGACCGGCTTCTGGGCCATCGACGAAAAGCCGACCGGGTCGAAGGATCCCTTCGCGTTGCGTCGCGCCGCACTTGGCGTGATCCGGCTGGTGCTGGTGAACGGTGCGCGCCTTGGCCTGTCCGAACTCTTCCGCCTCTTTGGCGAGGCGCATCTGGCCGCGCTCACGCCTGGGCAGGGCGATCAGCAGATTGCGACGCTGCAAAACGACCTCCTCGCTTTCTTCCACGACCGGCTCAAGGTCCATTTGCGCGATCAGGGCATCCGTCATGACATCATCGACGCCGTGCTGAACATGCCGGGCAGCGACGATCTCGTGCTGCTGGTGAACCGTGCCACGGCGCTGAACGACGTGCTGCGGACCGATGACGGCACCAACCTGCTGCAAGGGCTGAAACGCGCCGGCAACATCCTCGCCCAGGCCGAGGATAAGGACGGGGTTGAATACAGCTTCGGCGCTGATCCGAAATTCGCAGAAACTGATGAGGAACGCGCCCTGTTCGCCGCACTTGATCAGGCCGAACCTGCGATCCGCAATGCTGTCACGGGCGAGGATTTCCCTGCTGCGATGCAGGCGATCGCCGCTCTGCGGGGGCCGATCGACGCCTTTTTCGAGGCGGTACAGATCAATACCGACAATCAGATCGTGCGCCGCAACCGCCTGAACCTGCTCTCCCGCATCCGCGAGGCAGGCCGGCTGATCGCTGATTTCGGCCGGATCGAGGGCTGATCCCAGCCTTTCTTTCGTGCCCAAATATCCCCGGGGGAACGCTCCTGGGGCCCCATTGAGGGGCCGCAGGAGCGTGGGGGCAGAGCCCCCGCTCCCCGCGCTGCCGACCTGCGCTTCGCACTTGCAGCAATGCGCTTGCCATGCCTAATGTGACGGCATCATGACCGCGCTGACTGATCCAGGAGCCATCGTCGAAATCACCCCCTCGGCGGGGATTCAGACCGCGCGTCATGGCTGGCGGGCAAAATGCCTGCAGCGTCTGATCCGGATGGAGCTGCCGGTTCCGGCAAGCTTCGCCATCTCGGCCGAAGCAGTACGCGCCATTGCTGCCGGGCAGATGCCCGACCGCGCCCGGCTTGCCGCGATCATTGATCGTGCGGATGGGCTGGTCAGCGTGCGCCCCTCGGCAGTAGATCCGGCGTGGGGCGGACCGGGAACGGTGCTGAATGTCGGCATCAACCACGAACGCCACGCCCTTCTGGTGCAAAGCCGGGGCAAGGCAGCGGCAGATGCGATCTACCTGGGCTTTGTGCAGTCCTATGCCATCCACGTTGCGCGGCTGGACCCCGACATGTTCTCGGACAGCGAGGGCGGGCTTGCCGCTGCCCTGCGCGCCTATGAGGACGAAACGGACGAAGAATTCCCCCAGGACCCTGCCCGCCAGCTGGCCGAAGTGCTGCGCAGTATGGCGCGGGCCTGGGACGGGCCGACCGCCCGGCTTTTGCGTCAGGCCAAGGGTGCGCCGGCCAATGCGCCGCTTGGGTTGGTGGTGCAGCACATGGCACTGGCGATCGGGCCGGGCGTAACCGGCTCTGGCACCATCCAGTTCATAGACAGCGTTACCGGCATGCCGCGTATCACCGGCCGGTTCCGGGGTCAGACCCAGGGCCGTGCCAAAGGCGAGGGGGCCGAGACGCTCTATCTCGTGCGCGACCCGCGCGGCCCCTCGCTGGAAGAGGCGGCACCGCAGGTGTTCGCCGATCTTGTCCGCTTTGGCGTCGCCGCGCGTGAACGCCTGCGCGAAGAGATGCAGATCGAATTCGTCGTCTCGGATGGCAAGCTGTCGATCATTGATGCGGTACGGGTCGGCCGCAGCTCACGCGCGAGCGTCCGCATCGCCGTGGCACTGGCCCGCGATGGCATCATCACGCCCGAAGAGGCGGTGATGCGGGTCGAGCCGCGCGCCCTCTCTGATCTGCTGCACCATCAGGTCGACCCGCGCGCGCCCCGCGATGTCATCACCAGGGGCATCAACGCCAGCCCGGGCGCGGCTACCGGGCGCATCGTCTTTACCGCCGCCGCTGCTCAGGCTGCCGAGGCGCGGGGTGAGCGTTGCGTCCTCGTCCGCCGCGAGACTGTGCCCGAGGATATCCGCGGCATGCATGCCGCCGTCGCTGTTCTGACGGAGCGTGGCGGCATGACCAGCCACGCCGCGGTGATCGCGCGCGGCATCGGTCTGCCCTGCATCGTCGGCGCCAGCGGTATCTCGATCGACGCGCGTGCACGCACGATGATGGTTGGCGGCCGGTTGTTTCATGAGGGTGAAGAAATCACCATCGACGGCACCTCGGGTGAGGTGTTGGCCGGTGCGGCCGAGATGCTTGAGCCGGCGCTGGACGATAGCTTTGCCCAGCTGCTGGAATGGGCCGATGCGCATTGCCGCATCAGGGTACGCGCCAATGCCGACACGCCCGAGGACGCCCGCACCGCCCGCATGTTCAACGCTCAGGGCATCGGCCTGTGCCGCACCGAGCATATGTTTTTTGATGACGAGCGCCTGCCCGCCATGCGTGAGATGATCTTTGCCGGACGGCCTGAAGATCGTCGCCTGTCGCTTGAGCGTCTTTTGCCCATGCAGCGCAGCGATTTCGCCAAGCTGTTCGAAATCATGGCGGGCCTGCCGGTTACGATCCGCCTGTTTGACCCGCCGCTGCACGAATTCCTGCCCCATGACCGCGAGGGCATGCGCGAGCTGGCCGAATCACTGGACCTGCCCCTGTCGGACGTGACCCGCCGGGTCGAGGCGCTTAGCGAATTCAACCCGATGCTGGGGATGCGCGGGGTGCGGCTGGGGATCACCGTGCCCGAAATTTATGACATGCAGGCCCGCGCAATCTTTGAGGCGACCATCGAGGCCAGCCATAACGGCGATCCGGTCGTGCCCGAGATCATGATTCCGCTGGTCAGCGCAAGGCGTGAGGTCGAGCTGGTCAAGACCCGGATCGACGCTGTCGCGGCCGCCGTCCGTAATGAGACGCGCAAGGACTTTACCTACCGTCTTGGCGTGATGGTCGAAACTCCGCGCGCAGCACTGCGTGCCGGTGAAATTTCCGAACATTCGGCATTCTTATCATTTGGTACCAATGACCTGACGCAAATGACCTATGGGCTGTCACGCGACGACGCGGGCCGTTTTATGGGCATTTATGTCAGCCAGGGGGTCTATTCCGAGGACCCGTTCCACATTCTTGACCGCGACGGTGTTGGCGAACTGGTCGCCATCGGGGCCGAGCGCGCCCGTGCCACCAAGCCCGATATCACCATCTCGGTCTGCGGCGAACATGGTGGCAACCCTGAATCCATTGCCTTCTGCCTCAGGGCGGGGGTGAATTACGTCTCGTGCTCGCCCTTCCGGGTGCCGGTGGCGCGTCTGGCGGCGGCGCAAGAATCGATTCTCATGGCTCGCGAAGAGGCCGATTCGGCGGTCGGGGCCTAGTTCCCGGCCTGGCCGATTTTGGCCAGAATCTGCCCGTAACCTAATTTGTCGTCGGCGAGTTTCCGCCAAAATCGTTAAAATTCAACTGAATCGCTCCGCTCACGCCTATGTGGGGTGGATCGGATGGCCCTGTTTCATGCCTCTAGCGCCGAATATCCGCTGAGGTAGCGGACCCCAGTTTCAAACCGACCGGGTCGGACCCGGACCGAAAACAGGACCAACATGTCGATATACAAGTCATGGCTGGCGTGCGTTTCTGTGTGTATGGTTGTCGCTTTTTCGCCCGTCGCCACCACTCCGGCGCTTGCTGACGGAAAGCACCAAGTCGCGTACGAGATCAAGACCGGGCGTGGCCGTCAGGTCGTCCAGATTGATCCCAATGACCTGCAATGCCTGTCAGAGGCCTTGTATTTCGAGGCCCGCGGCGAAGGTCTGCGCGGCCAGCAGGCCGTGGCCGAAGTAATCCTGAACCGCGTCGACCATCCACGCTTTCCAAAAACCGTTTGCGGTGTCGTGAACCAGCGCGGCCAGTTCACCTATAACAAAGGCGCCCGTATCCGTGAAAAGGGCACCTTTGCCCGCGTGCAAAAGGTCGCAGTCGCCGCGCTTTCCGGCGCACCACGCACGCTGACCAACGGCGCGACCTATTTCCATGCTCGCGGCGTCAAGCCCTCGTGGACCAAGCGGTTCGAACGCACGATCCGTATCGGCAGCCATACCTTCTATCGCTCGGATCGTCGTCTGGCATCGAACTGAGCCCGCGACGCAAATTTGCCATCAAAGCAGCGGCCCTGTCCCTTGCGGCGGGGCCGTTTTCCTGAAAACACAGGCGGCATGGACCAGCCTGATCGTATCCACCTGCGCGACTATATCCTTTCGACCGAGATTGGCGCGTTCCAGACCGAACGGGGCCAACAGCAGCGGCTGCGCTTTAACATTGATGTCGAACTGGCCACCCATGTCGTCGGCGTCAATGACGAGGTGGACCGGATCCTGAGTTATGACATTCTGACCGGCGCTGTCGCCGCGGGGCTGGCGGACCGCCGCTATGACCTGCTTGAGACGCTGGCGGAAAAGATCGCGGCGCAGATCCTTGCCCATCCGCGCGCGGCACAGGTCTCGGTCACTATCGAAAAGCTGGACCGTATTCCTGGTGCCCTGGGGGTGACGCTGGTGCGCCGTCAGGGCCGTGTCGTTGCCGATCCGATCGAGGCGCCGATCCGTGTGATCCTGCATGGCCGCGACCTGACCCTGCCCGAAGGGGCGGTGGCGCTGGTACCCGACGCGCCGGGCCTGCCGCTGCCGCAGGGTGGAAACCTGCGCGAGATCGAGCTTTTGGCACTGGATCAGGCTGCATGGGCCTTGGCGGGGCGTCTGGGCCTGACCGTTGCCAACAGCCGGACCGAGCTGGACTGGGCCGCGACCGAGGGCCGCGCCGTGGTCTGGGCCCCTGCGCGCATGGTCCGCGACGTGGCTGACCTGCCTGCCACGCCAACGGCGCTGGCGCTGTGGCTGGCGCAGCGGCTGGGTGCAAGCCGGCTTGACTGGGCGTTGGCTCAGGGTGTGCCCGCGCCCGAGGTGCCGGCGGATTTCCCCATTCCGACGGGTCATCTTTGATCGCCGGGCTTGAATCGCCCGCTACGGGGCGTAAAGACTTGGAAATATGACCGATTATTTCCGCCCTATTCCATGCGAGACGGGCCGGTGGCAGCTTGCCGGCGGCTGGGTACGTTTTTCGCAATTCGAACTTTTGCGCAGGGGTGAGGCTCCGCGTGTCGTGGACAGCGCCCCGGATGCGGTGCTTGAGGCGCTGACCGCGCCGCGTGTCTCGCTTTTGGGCCTTTCGATGCAGCAGCCGCGCATCATGGGCATCGTCAATACGACGCCCGACAGCTTTTCGGATGGCGGTACCTATGACGGGGCCGGGCAGGTGCGGCTGTTGGCCGGGCAGGGGGCCGAGATTCTGGACATCGGCGGCGAATCGACCCGACCCGGCGCCCGCGAGGTGCCTGTCGCGGAAGAGATTGACCGCGTCACCCCCGCTATCGAGGCGGCGCGGGGGCTCGCCGTGATCTCGGTCGATACGCGCAAGGCCGAGGTGGCCCGTGCAGCCGTCGATGCCGGGGCACATATGGTAAATGATGTGTCGGGCTTTGACTTCGACCCCGATATGGCGGGGATGGTGGCCGCTTCGGGTGTGCCGGTCTGTCTGATGCACGCTCAGGGCATCCCCGAAACGATGCAGGACAACCCGACCTATGGCGATGTGCTGCTTGACGTCTATGACGCGCTGGCCGAACGCATCGCCCGGGCCGAAGCGGCGGGTATCGCCCGCGACAGGATCGTGATCGATCCGGGCATTGGTTTCGGCAAGACGCAAGAGCATAATCTGGCTATCCTGCGCCGGATCTCGCTTTACCACGGGCTGGGCTGCGCGGTGCTTTTGGGTGTGTCGCGCAAGCGGTTCATCGGCAGTATCGGTGGGGTCGAACGTCCGGCCGACCGGGTGGCCGGTACACTGGCGCTGACGCTTGCCGGGATTGCGCAGGGTATCCAGATCCACCGCGTCCATGACGTGGCGGAGACAAGGCAGGGCATCGCCCTATGGCGGGCCGCGACGACAGAGACAGGATGAGCAGGTAAAGATGGGCAGGAAACTTTTTGGTACCGATGGTGTCCGGGGCAGGGCAAATACTCATCCCATGACGGCCGAGATGGCGCTGCGGCTTGGTGCCGCCGCCGGGCGCTATTTCCGTCGCAAGGGCGAAGATCACCACCGCGTCGTCATTGGCAAGGACACCCGCCTGTCGGGTTATATGCTGGAAAACGCCCTGACGGCAGGGCTGACCTCGACCGGGATGAATGTCCTGCTGCTCGGCCCGGTGCCGACGCCTGCGGTGGGCTATCTGACCCGCTCGATGCGGGCGGATGTGGGCATCATGATCTCGGCCAGCCACAACCCGGCCCATGACAACGGCATCAAGTTCTTTGGTCCTGACGGTTTCAAACTGTCTGACGAGGCCGAGGCCGAAATCGAGTCGATTGTCGCAGGCGAAATCGAACCCGCCCAGCCCCAGAACATCGGCCGCGCCAAGCGCATCGACGATGGGCGTGGGCGCTATGTCGAATACGCCAAGACCACCTTTCCGGCCGGTCAGCGGCTGGAGGGGCTGAAGGTCGTGATCGACTGCGCCAATGGCGCCGCCTATCGCGCCGCACCCGATGTGCTGTGGGAACTGGGCGCCGAAGTGATCCCGCTGGGCGTCAGCCCGAACGGCTATAACATCAACGACGAAGTTGGTTCGACCCACCCCGAAGCCTGCGCCCGCGCCGTCGTCGAACATGGGGCTGATCTGGGGATCACTCTGGACGGCGACGCCGACCGGGTGATGATCGTTGATGAAAAGGGCAAGGTGGCTGACGGCGACCAGATCATGGCGCTGCTTGCCGATCGCTGGGCCACACAGGGCCGGCTGCGCGGCGGCGCTCTGGTGGCGACGGTGATGTCGAACCTGGGGCTTGAACGGTTCCTGCAAGGGCGTGGGCTGCGGCTTGAGCGTACCGCCGTCGGTGACCGCTATGTGGTCGAGCGGATGCGCGGCGCGGGCTTTAACCTGGGGGGTGAGCAGTCGGGCCATATCGTGATGACCGATTATGCAACCACAGGCGACGGGCTGATCGCCAGCCTGCAATTCCTTGCCGCGCTGGCTGACAGTGGTAAACGCGCCTCGGAACTGGTGGCGCAGTTTGAGCCGGTGCCGCAATTGCTAAAGAACGTGCGCTATGCCGCAGGGGCCGATCCGTTGTCGCAGGACAGCGTCCGGGCCGAAATCGCCCGGGCCGAAGAGCGGCTGAACGGTCAGGGACGGGTGCTGATCCGAAAATCCGGGACGGAGCCGCTGATCCGGGTCATGGCCGAGGCCGAGGACGAAACCGTCCTGCGCGAAGTCGTGGAAAACATCGTCGCAGCGGTCGAGCAATTCGCCTGACCTGTCCGCAGGTGCCGGAATAGGGCTGAGGGGGTCGTCTTGCCGACCCTCTCAGACCACGGTGGTCGGGTCGTAATCGTAAAGCCAGGCAAAACGCCGGATCATGCTGCCCGGCGCAAGCCGCGAAACTGCGCGCAACCCGGCATGGGCGACGGCACGGGTCGGGCCGCGCAGATGGTAATTGCGGGCATTGGCATTGGCGGCCTCGACGATGCGCTGGCAGCGCGGCTGGCGCAGGGCCTGGAACCGCGCCAGTGCCGACTGTTGGTCAGAATCGGCGGCAAGGCAGGCGGCCAGTACCCAGGCATCCTCAATCGCCATCACCGCGCCTTGGGCCATAAAGGGCAGGGTCGGATGCGCGGCGTCTCCGATCAATGCGCGGCGACCATCCTGCCAATGGGCGGCGACGGTGTGGCGGAACAGCCCCCAGATGCTGGCCTCATCGACGCGGGCCAGCCATTCCGGCACAGGACCGCCAAAACGGGCGAAGGCGGCGCGCAGCTCGACCGGATCGCCGGCAATCGACCAGCCTTCTTCTCTCCAGTCCGGGCGTTCGACGACGGCGACGATATTGCGCAGACCCGCACCAAGCGGATAGCTGACCAGATGCCGACCCGGACCCATGAAGACCTGTGCCACCGGCGCTGCATCAGGTTCTGCCGGGATCAGAGTCCGCCATGCGGTCTGGCCGGTAAAGAAGGGGGTTTCGATGCCGTTAAGTTCGGACCGAAGTCGGCTTTTCACCCCGTCCGCACCGATGAGCAGCGGCACATCGGGTATGTCGGTGACCTGATGCCCGGTCTTGATCTGTACACCCGCCTCGCGCGCGGCTGTTTCGAGTATTGCAAGCAGCTTGGCGCGGTGGACAAGGCGAAAGTGGTCGGCTGGGCGGTGGCGGGCCAGATCAAGTACTGCGACCGTTCGCCCGACGGAATCATGCAGTTCGACCCGACGCGAAGGTACGGAAATTTCCTCGAATCGCGGCCAAAGCCCAAGCGCCTCGATCACCCTCACCGCATTGGGTGAGATCTGCAATCCTGCGCCGACCTCTCGCAACGCGGCAGCACGTTCCAGCACCGTCACCTGATAGCCGCGTTGCGCCAAGGCACAGGCAGCGGTCAGACCGGCGATTCCGGCCCCGATGATGGTGACGGAACGGGGGTTCAGCGCATCACCTCGGCGCTGGCGAGGGCGATAAAGCCTTCGACCTGATCGGCAGGCAAGCCGGCAGCACGCATTACCTCGGCGGCAAAGGTCACGGGTGCGGAACCGGGCGCGGTGATGATGCCGCCATCGGCCACAGCATGGGGGACATCGCGGTAATGCGCCTGGGCTGCATAGCCGGACAGATGGCCTTGCAGAAACTCCAGCCCGTTCGAGGTATGTGCCCGCCCGTCCAGCAGTCCGGCGCGCCCAAGTGCCAGCGTGGCACCGCAGATGCCAGCGATGGTTTGACCGCGGTCATGGGCGGCACGCAGCATTTCACCCAGATCGGGGGCATCGTCGCGCAGCCAGCTGTCGCCGCCGCAAAGGACGATCACCTCATCCCCGTGCGGTGTGGCGTCGGCAAGCCCGGTCACCGACAACCCACCCATCGAGCGCAGGTTGCCGCCGCCGGGCGTGACATAGCGGACGTCGAGCCCGTAGAAACTTGCGCCGATACCAGAGATCTGCGCTGTCTCCCAATCGGCGAACCTGTCGAGCAACAGGATCATCACGGGTTTCATGGACTTGTCCGGCATGTCATTCTCCCCGGTTCGGGGCGTCCCAGGGCCTAGTCGTCGCGGTGCACACGCTCGCGACGCTCGTGCCGCTCTTGCGCCTCCAGCGTCATGGTCGCGATCGGGCGCGCATCCAGCCGCTTAAGGCTGATCGGCTCACCCGTCATTTCGCAATAGCCGTATTCGCCGGTCTCGATTCTCCGCAGTGCTGCGTCGATCTTGGCGACCAGCTTGCGCTGACGGTCGCGGGTACGCAGCTCAAGCGAGCGGTCGGTTTCTTCGGACGCACGGTCGGCGAGATCGGGGACATTGCGCGCGCTGTCCTGCAGACCTTCGAGTGTCTCGGCAGATTGATCCAGAAGTTCCTGCTTCCATGCAATCAGTTTGCGGCGGAAATATTCAAGTTGCCGCTCGTTCATGAAAGGTTCGTCTTCGGCGGGGCGATAATCTTCAGGCAGAAAGATCTGGGCTTTCATCGTTCCTCCGGCATCCGGGCGGCTTGTATGCCCGGACCTTGCGGCCCCCTTAAAGTATGGCAGGGGAATTGTCACTAGCCCTTTCCGTTCCGCCTTGCCCCGCCAGCTTGCAGAGCGGGTCTCTGCTGGCTAGGGTCGCGCAGATTGCGCAAAGGACAGGCGGATGCAGTTTTCCTCGACCGAAACCTATGTGGCTCCCCCCGATCTCGCCATGGCCGTGAATGCGGCGATCACGCTTGAGCGGCCCTTGCTGGTCAAGGGAGAGCCGGGCACGGGCAAGACCGAGCTGGCGCGGCAGGTTGCCGCAAGCCTGAATCTGCCCATCGTTGAATGGCATGTGAAATCGACCACGCGCGCCCAGCAGGGGCTTTACGAATATGATGCCGTGTCGCGGCTGCGGGACAGCCAGCTTGGTGATCCGCGCGTGCATGACATCGCCAACTATATCCGCAAGGGCAAGCTGTGGCAGGCCTTCGATGCGGAAAGCAAGGTCGTGCTGCTGATCGACGAGGTCGATAAGGCCGATATCGAATTTCCCAATGACCTCTTGCAGGAACTCGACCGCATGGAGTTCCATGTCTACGAGACCGGAGAGACCGTGCGCGCCCGCCACCGGCCCGTGGTCATCATCACCTCGAACAATGAAAAGGAACTGCCCGACGCGTTTCTGCGCCGCTGTTTTTTCCACTACATCCGGTTCCCTGATGCAGAGACGCTGAAGCGTATCGTCGAGGTGCATTACCCCGGGCTCAAGCGCCGCATTCTTGACGAGGCGCTGAGCCAGTTCCTTGAACTGCGCGAGGTGCAGGGGCTTAAGAAAAAACCCTCGACCAGCGAGCTTCTGGACTGGCTCAAGCTGATCCTTGCCGAAGACCTTGCCCCCGAGGACCTGCGCCGCCCGGCCGGAGAGATGCTGCCCCGGCTGCATGGTGCGCTGCTTAAGAACGAACAGGATGTGGCGCTGTTCGAACGGCTGGCCTTTATGGCGCGGAGACAGAGGTGATCCGTCCCCTTCGCCCTCAGGATCGCAGGGGTTGGCAGCGTCTCTACGAGGGCTATCAGGCCTTTTATGGTTTTGCTGACCGCCCGGCTGAATTCTATGACCGCGCCTTTGCCAGACTGTCCTCGGGTGAGGCGCGCGACTTTCACGGGCTGGTGGCCGAGGTCGATGGCCGGCTGGTCGGGCTGACCCATTACGTCTTTCACCCCAACCTGTGGCGCGATGAGGGGGTCTGCTATTTGCAGGACCTGTTCACCTCGTCCGAGGCACGGGGCAGGGGTGTTGCCCGCGCGCTGATCGAGGCCGTTTATGAGGCGGCGGATGCTGCCGGCGTGCCTGCGGTCTATTGGCTGACGGCCGAGGACAATTATCCGGCCCGGATGCTATATGATCGGGTGGCGGCGAAATCGCCCTTTATCCGCTACAACCGCAAGCTTTGACCAAACGAAAAGGGCGGTCCCGTAAGACCGCCCTTTCCAGATCTGCTGTCCCTCGCCTTAGCGCAGGCCGGTTTCTTTCAACAGGCCCTTGCGCTTGGCTTCGTAGTAATACCCGCGGGCATACCATTTCACCGCGGCATCCTTGTTCCCGCCCGAGACCAGATAGGCCCCGCGCAGATATTTGACGCCGTATTTCAGGTTCGTTTCGGCATCAAGCAGGCCAGCGGCAGAGCCGCGATACCCCATGCCCCGCGCGGTGGCGGGCAGGATTTGCATCAGCCCATAATAGGGACCGTTGCGGGCGCCGGGCCGGTGGCGCGATTCGCGGATGATGACGCGATGCACCAGATCAACCGGCACGTCGTATTCCGCAGCGTATTTGTTGATCAGCCGACGCAGCTCGGGTGTCTCGTTGGGATGCAGGTTCGCAACCTCGGCGGCCGAGGCGCGCGGTTCGACCAGATACCGGCGGTCGGGATCCACCCGGTTGTCGCCGCAGGCGCCGAGAGCCAGAACGCTGCCCAGCACCAACAGTCCGATCATGGATTTCATGACTGCCCCTTGTCTTGGTGATTGTCCAAGGGATTAGCCGGGTCCGGGTCCGGGATGGTAATCAAAAGAATGGACCGCCCGGGGTGCGGGCGGTCTATCGGCGGAAACCCGCCACACGCTGCGGCGGGTTTAGGTGAAGTTTCGCCGATCAGGCGTGAATAGCACCGTCACCGCAGGCCAGAGCCGCCTCACGCACCGCCTCCGAGCAGGTCGGGTGGGCGTGACAGGTCAGCGCGATGTCCTGAGCAGAGGCACCGAATTCCATCGCAACGCAGACCTCGTGAATCATCTCGCCAGCGTTCGGGCCGATGATATGGCAGCCAAGCACCCGGTCGGTGTCGGCATCGGCGATCATCTTGACGAAGCCTTCGGCCTGGAACAGCGCCTTGGCGCGTGCGTTGCCCATAAAGGGAAACTTGCCGACCTTGATCTTGCGGCCGTTGGCCTTGGCGGCCTCTTCGGTCAGGCCGACCGAGGCGACCTCAGGCGTGGTATAGATCACGCCGGGGATGACGTCGTAATTCACATGGCCATGTTTGCCGGCGATGACCTCGGCAACTGCCATGCCTTCGTCCTCGGCTTTGTGGGCCAGCATCGGACCGGGCACCGCGTCGCCGATGGCATAAATGCCCGGCACGCTGGTCTGCCAATGCTTGTCGATCTGAACAAAGCCGCGATCGGTCAGCGCGACCCCGACCTTGTCGAGGCCAAGGCCGGTGACATAGGGGCGGCGGCCGGTGGCGACCAGCACGCATTCGGCCTTGATCTCATGCTCGCTGTCGTCCTTGCGCAGCTTGTATTTGACCTCGGCCTTGCCCTTTTCGACCTCGACCTCTTGTACGGCGGCGCCAAGAACGAATTTCAGACCCTGCTTGGCCAGGATGCGCTGGAACTGCTTTTGCACCTCGCCATCCATACCGGGGGTGATAGCGTCGAGATATTCGACAACAGTCACCTCGGCGCCCAGACGGGCATAGACCGAACCAAGCTCAAGGCCGATCACGCCGGCACCGATCACCACCATTGATTTCGGGATCTTGGGCAGGGACAGCGCGCCGGTGGAATCGACGACGATGCCAGCCGCGTTATCGACCTCGACCCCTTTCAGGCTCGCCGGTTCCGAGCCCGAGGCGATAACGATGTTCTTGGTTTCGTGAACGGTGTCGCCGACCTTGACCTTGCCGGGGGCCTCGATGCTGGCCCAACCCTTGAGCCAGTCGATCTTGTTCTTTTTGAACAGGAACTCGATGCCCTTGGTGTTCCCGCCGACCGTCTCGGCCTTATAGCCCTGCATCTTTTCCCAATCGACCTTGGGCTTGGCACCCATCAGGCCCATTTTCTCAAAATTCTCATGGGTTTCATGCAGCAGGTGGCTGGCATGGAGAAGCGCCTTTGAGGGAATGCAGCCCACGTTCAGGCAGGTCCCGCCCAGGGTTTCGCGCCCCTCGACGCAGGCGACCTTCAGCCCCAGCTGGGCGGCGCGGATCGCGCAGACATAGCCGCCGGGACCGGCGCCGATCACGATCAGATCATAGGTGGGCATTCGGGCTCTCCTTGCAGTTCACGGGCCGCGTGCGGCGCCGCTTGTTCGGTTCAGGTAAATAAGGTGATTACGATCATCACCAGGGTGGCGATGAACCCAGCCGCCCAGATGACCGATCGCCACGGCGACCAGCCAAAGGCATAGGCGGGAATGTAAAGCAGCCGCGCCAGCAGATAGGTCCACGAGCAAAGCACGGTCAGGGGTGAGCTGGCATCCGACAGGACCACCACCACCACGGCGATGGTAAACAGGATCAGCCCTTCGAAATGATTGTTCACCGCGCGGCGCAACCGTCCGGTCAGGGCCGAGAATTCGGGTTGTGTGTCGCGCGGGCTGGCGTTCCATGACACGCCCACGTCGCGGTTCATCGAGGCTGCGGCCAGACCGATCTGCACAGCTTGCAGCAGCGCGGCGAGGGCAAGGGCGGTGGTTTCGGCTGCCATCACGCGGTCTCGACAAAGTGGAATTCGGTGGCCGAAACGCCGGCCTGGCTGTTAAAGACGCCGGCCGCCCCTTCAAGATACGCTTTGGCTTTCCCGGCGTCGCCGACCTGAAACAGCGCCCATGCGCTTTGATCGTTTTCCCGCCACAGCTGCAGCAGCGACAGGCCGTTACCGCCCCGATCTTCGGCATCCGCGTCAAAGGCGGTGCGGAAACGGGCGTAATCGGCAACGCGGTAATGGGCGATCATCTGGGCCATGGGACTCTCCTCTGTTTTTGGCGCATCTGCCCTGCGGGTTTCCGGGGCGCGGCGCCTTGCAACAGGTCAACGGGACAGGCCGGAAAGAGTTGCGCGGTGATCGGGCCGGGGGCAGTCGCGCCGCCCCCGACCCGTCAGAGATCAGAGATCCATCAGCAGGCGGCGCGGATCTTCGAGCGCCTCTTTTACGCGCACGAGGAAGGTCACGGCGCCCTTGCCGTCCACGATGCGGTGGTCATAGCTCAGCGCCAGATACATCATCGGACGGATAACGATCTGACCATCGACCACCACCGGGCGATCCTGGATCTTGTGCATGCCGAGGATACCCGACTGCGGCGGGTTCAGGATCGGCGAGGACATGAGCGAGCCATAGACGCCACCGTTCGAGATGGTGAAGGTGCCGCCCTGCATCTCGGCCATGGTCAGCTTGCCGTCGCGGGCGCGGGTGCCAAGCTCGGCGATTTCCTTCTCGATCTGGGCAAAGCTCTTGTGATCGGCGTCACGTACCACCGGCACAACCAGGCCGGACGGCGTGCCGACGGCAACACCCATATGGACAAAGTTCTTGTAGACGATGTCGCCGCCGTCGATTTCGGCGTTGACCTCGGGCACTTCTTTCAGCGCGTGGCAGCAGGCCTTCACAAAGAAGGACATGAAGCCCAGCTTGACTTTGTGCTTTTTCTCGAACTGGTCCTTGTAGGTGCTGCGCAGGTCCATGATGCCTTTCATGTCCACCTCGTTATAGGTGGTCAGCATCGCGGCGGTGTTCTGTGCGTCTTTCAGACGACGGGCGATGGTGGCGCGCAGGCGGGTCATCTTGACGCGCTCTTCGCGGGCGGCGTCCTCGGCCGAGCTGGGCGCACGCGGAGCTGCCGCAGGGGCAGGAGCGGCCGAGGCAACAGGCGCGGCAGCGGCGCGCGCCACATCCTCTTTCATCACGCGGCCATCGCGGCCGGTGCCGGTCACGGCGTCGCGGTTGATACCGGCTTCGGCCATGGCTTTTTTGGCCGACGGTGCGTCCTCGACATCCTTGCGGGCGGCCGGGGCCTCAGCGCTGGGGGCGCTGGGGGCCGGAGCTGCAGCGGCTGCAGCAGCAGGGGCGCTGGCTTCGGTCGCGGCACCGGCGGCACCTTCGGTGATGATCGCCAGACGGGCGCTGGCATCAACCGTCGCCCCTTCGGGGGCAAGGATTTCAGCCAGAACGCCAGCGGCGGGGGCCGGGACCTCGACCGAGACCTTGTCGGTTTCGAGCTCGCACAGCATCTCATCCTGCGCGACGGCATCGCCGACCTTTTTGAACCAGGTCGCAACCGTGGCTTCTGTCACGCTTTCGCCCAGGGTGGGCACCATCACATCGACGGATTTTCCGCTCATCTTCTTTTGTCCTTCCTGAGCCTTGGTGCCCGCATCAGCCTTGGGCAACATTTCTTCGGGGCCCGCATCGCCCTCTTCCATGATCTGCGCGAGCAGGGCGTTGGGTGCGACTACCGCGCCTTCGGGCGCGACGATCTCGGCCAGCTTGCCTGCCACGGGCGAGGGAACCTCGACCGTCACCTTGTCCGTTTCCAGCTCACACAGCATTTCATCCACCGCGACGCGGTCACCCGGTTTCTTGAACCAGGTGGCCACGGTCGCCTCGGATACCGATTCCCCTAGGGTGGGGACGCGTAGTTCCACTGCCATTATCAGGCCCCGACGGTGATGGCTTCTTGAACCAGCGCCTCTTGCTCGGCCTTGTGGCGCGAGGCCAGACCGGTTGCCGGAGAAGCGGCCGCGTTACGGCCGACATAGCGCGCGCGTGCGTGCCTGGCGCCGATGCGCGACAGAACCCATTCGATATTGGGTTCGACAAAGCTCCAGCCACCCTGGTTCTTGGGTTCTTCCTGACACCAGACGATCTCGGCGTTTTTAAAGCGCTCAAGCTCTTTGGACATGGTCTGGGCCGGGAACGGATAGAACTGCTCAAGCCGCAGGATATAGACATCGTCCGCACCAGCGGCGTCGCGCGCCTGAGCCAGATCGTAATAGACCTTGCCCGAACAGATCACCACGCGGCGGATCTTGTCATCGGCTGCAAGCTTGAATTCCGACTTGCCGCGATCGGCGTCGTCCAGCAGCACCCGGTTGAAGGTCGAGCCGGTCATGAACTCATCGGCCGACGAGACCGCCAGCGGGTGACGCAGCAGCGATTTCGGCGTCATCAGCACCAGCGGCTTGCGGAAGGGCCGCTTCAGCTGCCGGCGCAGGATGTGGAAGTAGTTGGCCGGTGTGGTGCAGTTCGCGACGATCCAGTTGTCCTCGGCGCAAAGCTGCAACCAGCGCTCAAGCCGGGCCGAGCTGTGCTCGGGGCCCTGACCTTCGTAGCCATGCGGCATCAGCATCACGAGGCCTGACATGCGCAGCCATTTCTTTTCACCCGAGGTGATGAACTGGTCGAACATGATCTGCGCGCCGTTGGCAAAGTCGCCGAACTGCGCTTCCCACATGACAAGGCTGTTCGGCTCGGCCAGCGAATAGCCGTATTCAAAGCCAAGCACCGCGTATTCCGACAGCATCGAGTCGATCACCTCGTAACGCGCCTGCCCGCCGCGGATGTGGTTCAGCGGGTAATAGCGTTCCTCGGTGGTCTGGTTGATAAAGGCCGAATGGCGCTGCGAGAAGGTGCCGCGGGTCGAGTCCTGACCTGCCAGACGCACCGGATGCCCCTCGGTCAGCAGCGAGCCAAAGGCCAGGGCCTCGCCCGTCGCCCAGTCGAAACCGGTGCCGGTCTCGAACATCTGTTTCTTGGCTTCCAGCAGGCGACCCACGGTCTTGTGCAGATCAAACCCTTCCGGCACGCGGGTCAGGGCTGCGCCGATCTCGGCCATGGTTTCGGGGGCGATACCGGTCTGGCCAAGGTTGTCTTCGGCATGTTCGGCCTCGATCCCCGACCACTTGCCGTCCAGCCAGTCGGCCTTGTTCGGCTTGTAGTTCTTACCGATCTCGAACTCTTCGTTCAGATGGGACTGGAAGGCGGCCTTCATCTCTTCGATCTCGCCCTCGGGGACCAGACCGTCAGCGACCAGACGCTCGGTGTAAAGCTGCAGAGTCGTCTTGTGGCCCTTGATCTTCTTGTACATCACCGGGTTGGTGAACATCGGCTCATCGCCTTCGTTGTGACCGAAGCGGCGATAGCAGAAGATGTCGATGACCACGTCCTTGTGGAATTTCTGACGGAACTCGGTCGCGACCTTGGCGGCATGAACAACCGCTTCGGGGTCGTCGCCGTTCACGTGGAAGATCGGCGCCTCGACCATCAATGCGATGTCGGTGCAATAGGGCGAGGTACGGCTGAAATGGGGCGCCGTGGTAAAGCCGATCTGGTTGTTCACCACGATATGGATGGTGCCGCCAGTGCGGTGGCCGCGAATACCCGAAAGCTGGAAGCATTCGGCCACGATGCCCTGTCCGGCAAATGCCGCGTCGCCATGCAGCAGGATCGGCAGGACGGCGGTGCGATAGGTCTGGTCCGACAGTTGGTCCTGCTTGGCGCGGGCCTTGCCCAGCACGACCGGGTTCACCGCCTCAAGGTGCGAGGGGTTGGCGGTCAGCGACAGGTGCACGGTATTGCTGTCGAAGGTCCGGTCCGACGAGGCGCCGAGGTGGTATTTCACGTCGCCCGAGCCGTCCACGTCATCGGGCTTGTAGCTGCCGCCCTGGAATTCGTGGAAGATGGCGCGATAGGGTTTGCCCATCACATTGGCCAGAACCGACAGGCGGCCGCGGTGGGGCATGCCGATGACGATGTCCTTGACGCCAAGCGCCCCTCCGCGCTTGATGATCTGCTCCATCGCCGGGATCAGCGCCTCGCCACCGTCAAGGCCGAAACGCTTGGTCCCCATGTATTTGACATGCAGGAACTTTTCAAAGCCCTCGGCCTCGACCAGTTTGTTGAGGATGGCGCGGCGGCCTTCGCGGGTAAAGGCGATCTCTTTGCCATAACCCTCGATACGCTCTTTCAGCCATGCCGCCTGCTCGGGGTCCGAGATATGCATGTATTGCAGCGCGAAGGTACCGCAATAGGTGCGCTTCATCAGGTCAACGATCTGACGGATCGTGGCGATCTGCAGTCCCAGCACGTTGTCGATAAAGATGGGCCTGTCCAGATCGGCGTCGGTGAACCCGTAAGTCTTGGGATCAAGCTCGCCGTGATCGGGGATCTCGCGCATGCCAAGCGGATCCAGATCGGCGTGCAGATGGCCCCGGATGCGGAAGGCGCGGATCAGCATGATCGCGCGAATGCTGTCCAGAACCGCACGCTTAAGCTGCTCGTCCGACAGGCTGACACCCTTTTCGGCGGCCTTGGTCGCGATCTTGTCCAGCGCCGCCTTGGCCTCGGCCTTGGGCAGCATGGGCCATTCGCCGGTCAGCGCGGCGGTGGTGTCGTCGGCCGGAACCGGCGGCCAGTCCGGACGCTGCCAGCTTGCGCCCCTGGCCTCGCGCGTGACGGTCGCCTCGTCATCGCCAAGGCTGCGGAAGAAGGCGTCCCACGCCTGATCCACCGCCTCGGGGTTCTTGGCCCACTGGCCATAAAGCTGCTCGACATAGGTCGCGTTGTGACCTTGCAGGAAGCTTGAATCGTGGAAGGCCGAATTGGGAGATTGATCGTTCATTGGCTTGCCTCCGGGAAATCCTTATCCGTTCACGCCCGGGTCGGGGGCGGTCGCATTGTTCTGGCCATGGCCGGGCAAAGTCCCGGTCATCAGCCGTGTCTGAAGATCCTGATACCATGCCTGCAGCCTTTCACGCGGCTGGCGCCACAGGGCGGGCAGGTTACGTCCGGCCAAAAGGGCCCCGCGCGTCTGTGGCAGGTTCCAGCGACCTCCGGCGAGGTCTTTTGGCAGCTCGGCCAGCGTCATGCGCAGATACCACAGTGCATAGCGGGCCAGATCGCGCCCGGGCTGGGCCGAATTGCGGCGGACGAAATAAGCGATGTTGAGCAGGGCGAGCGCGGCATTCACCCGCCGCCGGTCCCGACCTGCCGCAGCCTCAAGATGGTGGATCGGCGCGTCCGGGGCCATGGCAAGGATGCCGTGGCGGCCAAGGCGATAGCTTGCATCCAGATCCTCGGCGATGGCACTGCCGACAAGCCCTTCGTCAAAAGGTTCGCGCAGTGCTACGGCCCGGCGCAGGGTCAGGGCAAAGCCGACGATGAAATCCAGCCGGACCAGCCCTTGTGGCAGGCTGGTATCGCCCTGCCAGCGCCGCTCGGGCGGGTCATAGGGCAGGAAGCGCTGGTCTGCGGGGATCATCAGAAGATGGCGCAGGGCAAAGTCGATCACATGCCGTGCCAGTCCGCTTTGGCTGGAAAGCATCCGGTTTACGCGGCCGGTCTGCTTAAGCTCGCCCGCCTTGGCTGCTTGATGCGCCCAGGAAGTGTTGCAGGCCGAAATGGCGGCGATCCGCCCCCGGGTGTCGGCGCGGTAATGGGCCATGATCCGGCTTGCGCAGGCAGGGTGCAAAAGCGCGTCGTCGTCGATCATGAACAGGATGTCGGCCCGCGCCAGAGCAACGGCCTGATTGCGCTGGACGGTCAGCGATTTGCGCTGTGCGGGCTCATAGCTTAGCGGACAGCCGCCCATTTCAGCGATCACTGCCGCGACATTGTCGCGGTTCTGTGCCCAGTCCGCACTGGCATCGACGATGATAATTTCGGCTGGGCGCTCATCCGAAGCCAGCGCCGCGCGGACGCAATCGCACAGGATGCTGCCGCGATTATAGGTCGAAACACAAAGCGCCCAATCATTGGCGCGGGAGGGCAGGGGCGCACGGTCCTGAAGGGGTTCGACGGTCATGGCGTCTTACCCCAGGCAAAGGTGCAGGTGCCGGGCCAGGCGACGCGCAGGGCGGCGGGACCGTAACCGAGGCGGGATGCTTCGGCGGTTCTGGCGACGATCTGGCAACGACGGCGGTCCAATCTGGCACCTGTTAAAAGATCTGGCGCGGCCCCCAGTAAAGGTAGGCAGGGGCCACGCCCAAGTCAAAAGCCCTTGCGGTCAGGTCAGCGGCCGATCGCTTTCAGAACGGCGTCGCCCAGACCGGCGGGGCTGTCAGCAACGATGATCCCGGCCGATTTCATGGCCTCGATCTTCGATTCCGCGTCACCCTTGCCGCCCGAGACGATGGCGCCGGCATGACCCATGCGGCGGCCCTTCGGAGCGGTGCGGCCAGCAATAAAGCCAGCGGTCGGCTTCCATTTGCCTTTGCGCTTTTGCTCGGCCAGGAACTCGGCGGCCTCTTCTTCGGCCGAACCACCGATCTCACCGATCATGATGATCGACTCGGTCTCAGGGTCGTCGAGGAACATCTGCAGCACGTCGATATGGTCCAGGCCCTTGATCGGGTCGCCGCCGATGCCGACAGCGGTGGACTGGCCAAGGCCGACATCCGAGGTCTGCTTGACCGCCTCATAGGTCAGCGTGCCCGAGCGCGACACGACGCCGACCGAACCGCGCGAGAAGATCGAGCCGGGCATAATGCCGATCTTGCATTCGCCGGGGGTCAGGATGCCGGGGCAGTTCGGGCCGATCAGGCGCGATTTGCTGTCGCTCAGCGCGCGCTTGACCTTCATCATGTCGAGGACCGGGATACCCTCGGTGATGCAGACGATCAGCGGGATTTCGGCGTCGATCGCTTCAAGGATCGAGTCGGCCGCGAAGGGCGGCGGGACATAAATCACCGTGGCATCGGCGCCGGTTTTGGCCACGGCTTCGTGGACCGAGTCAAAGACCGGCAGGCCCAGATGCTCGGTGCCGCCCTTGCCCGGGGTCACGCCGCCGACCATCTGCGTGCCATAGGCGATCGCCTGTTCGGTGTGGAAGGTGCCCTGAGAACCGGTGATCCCCTGGCAGATGACTTTGGTGGCTTTGTTGACGAGAACGGCCATCTTCTTATCCTTTCACCGCTTTCACGATCTTCTGAGCCGCATCCGACAGGTCGTCGGCCGGGATCACATTCAGGCCCGAGTCGCGGATGATTTGCTTGCCCAGCTCGACGTTGGTGCCTTCAAGCCGCACGACCAGAGGCACTTGCAGCCCGACTTCCTTCACCGCGGCGATGATGCCTTCGGCGATGATGTCGCAACGCATGATGCCGCCAAAGATGTTGACCAGAATGCCTTTGACGTTCGGGTCCGAGGTGATGATCTTGAATGCCTCGGTCACTTTCTCTTTGGTGGCGCCGCCACCAACGTCGAGGAAGTTCGCGGGCTCGGCGCCGAACAGCTTGATGATGTCCATGGTGGCCATGGCCAGACCGGCGCCATTCACCATGCAGCCGATTTCGCCATCCAGCGCGATGTAGTTCAGGTCGAACTTGGATGCAGCGAGTTCCTTGGGATCCTCTTCGGTCTCGTCGCGCAGCGCGAGGACGTCGGGCTGGCGGTAGAGGGCGTTGTTGTCAAAGCCCATCTTGGCGTCGAGGCACTTGAGATTGCCGTCTTTCATCACGATCAGCGGGTTGATCTCCAGCATCTCCATGTCCTTTTCAAGGAACAGGCGATACAGGTTCTTGACCAGCTGGACGCATTGCTTGACCTGCGCACCCTTGAGGCCAAGGGCAAAGGCCACGCGGCGGCCGTGGAAATCCGAAAGGCCAGTCGCCGGATCGACGCTGAAGCTGACGATCTTTTCGGGGGTCGAGGCCGCGACCTCTTCGATATCCATGCCGCCTTCGGTCGAGGCGACGAAGCTGATGCGCGAGCTGCCGCGATCAACCAGAAGCGCGAGATACAGCTCGCGCTCGATGTCGCTGCCGTCCTCGATATAGATGCGGTTGACCTGCTTACCGGCCTCACCCGTCTGATGGGTGACGAGGGTGCGGCCCAGCATCTGACGGGTCAGCTCTTCGGCCTCCTCGACCGATTTCGCCAGACGGACGCCGCCCTTTTCACCGGCCTCTTTTTCCTTGAAGTGACCCTTGCCACGGCCGCCGGCATGAATCTGCGCCTTCACGACCCAGAGCGGGCCGTCGAGTTCCCCCGCCGCCGCCTTGGCCTCGTCGGCCTTCATCACCACCCGCCCGTCGGAAACCGGCGCGCCGTACTGGCGCAGCAGCGCCTTGGCCTGGTATTCATGGATGTTCATCGTGCTTCCCCGCAGTTGTCGGTTGGCCGGGCTTGTGCCACATTCCGCGTCGGCGCCAAAGCCCTATACAGGCCGAGTTGCATAAAATGAGCTGCTTTCCGCCTTTTGTGATCACACCTCTTGAGGCTGCGATCACAAAACTGCTGGCAGCCAGCCCCTGCCGTCGCGTCATCGTGGTGCGGCCGCGCACCGTTTCGCTTCCAGGTCGCGCGGGGATGCGTTCGGGGTGAGAGTCAGACAAAATCGGCAAAATTGATTTCTTTTGACATCTCTTGGCCGGTGGTTTTTGGTCAGACGTCATTTGATGATCTATACTGAGAGATATTACCATGGCGACCATTAACGGCACCGATGGTGCGGATACCCTGACGGGTACTCCAGACGCCGACGTGATTAACGGACTTGCTGGCAATGATGTCATCACCGGCGGCAGTGGTAACGATACGCTGCGCGGCGGCTCTGGCGACGACACATTCCTGATCGGCGGT
Source organism: Paracoccus sp. J56 (assembly GCF_019633685.1). NCBI lineage: Bacteria > Pseudomonadati > Pseudomonadota > Alphaproteobacteria > Rhodobacterales > Paracoccaceae > Paracoccus > Paracoccus sp. J56. The sequence goes on along the minus strand of NZ_JAFL01000003.1, from coordinate 45,993 downwards.
ACCAGCCCGGGGACAGACATTTTTGACGGCGGCGACGGTGCTGACCGGATCCGCCTGAACGGCAATTTGACCGTCTCGAACCTCCAGTTGACCAGCGCCAATGTGATCAGCACCGAGACGCTGGATTTCTCGATCTACAGCATTCAGGGCACTGGCGCGAACGATACGTTCAATATCAGCGGCATCACCTATACCAGCAGCTACGACTGGTTCTACCTGTATGACGGCAACGACAGTTTCGTCGGCTATGTCGGCAACGACTCGGTCGATGGCGGTGCTGGCAACGATACGCTCAACGGTGGTGCCGGCAATGACGTCCTGACCGGAGGTGGCGGCAACGACCATCTGATCGGCGGCAGCGGCAACGACACGTTCCAGATCGGCGGCACGGATATTGGCTACGATATCTATAATGGCGGAGACGGCGATGACCGGATCCGTCTGACCAGCAATGTGACTGTCTCGAACCTGCAGTTGACCAGCGCCAATGTGATCAGCACTGAGACGCTGGATTTCTCGATCTACAGCATTCAGGGCACTGGCGCGAACGATACGTTCAACATCAGCGGCATCACCTATACCAGCAGCTACGACTGGTTCTACCTGTATGACGGCAACGACAGTTTCGTCGGCTATGTCGGCAACGACTCGGTCGATGGCGGTGCTGGCAACGATACGCTCAACGGTGGTGCCGGCAATGACGTCCTGACCGGAGGTGGCGGCAACGACCATCTGATCGGCGGCAGCGGCAACGACACGTTCCAGATCGGCGGCACGGATATTGGCTACGATATCTATAATGGCGGAGACGGCGATGACCGGATCCGTCTGACCAGCAATGTGACTGTCTCGAATCTGCAATTGACCAGCGCCAATGTGATCAGCACCGAGACGCTGGATTTCTCGATCTACAGCATTCAGGGCACTGGCGCGAACGATACGTTCAATATCAGCGGCATCACCTATACCAGCAGCTACGACCGCTTTTACATGCACGATGGCAACGACAGTTTCATCGGCTATTCCGGCAATGACGCAGTCGATGGCGGTGCTGGCAACGATACGCTGCGGGGCGAGGCCGGCAACGACCAGCTGATTGGCGGCAGTGGCAATGATGTGCTGATCGGCGGCACTGGTAACGATACTCTGGATGGCGGTACCGGCTCCGACACCGCTCTTTATGATGGGGCCACAAGTGGAGTAAGGGTCAATCTGGGCTCAACCAGCGCACAAGCCATTGGCGGCGGTCAGGGCACCGACGTGCTGACCAGCATCGAGCATGTCCGCGGCTCGCGCTACAGCGACAGCCTGACCGGCAGCGGGGCCAGCAACGTTCTGAATGCCGGTGCGGGCAATGACACGCTCAGCGGTGGTGCCGGCAATGACCGGTTGATCGGTGGCGACGGCAATGACTACCTTAAGGGTGGCACTGGCAACGATACGCTGGAAGGCGGTGCCGGCACGGATACCGCGCTTTATGACAGCGCGACCGGCGGAGTGAAGGTCAACTTGGGTTCTGCCAGTGCGCAGGCGATCGGTGGCGGTCAGGGCACAGACGTGCTGACCGGCATCGAGAATGTTCGTGGCTCACGCTACAACGACAGCCTGACCGGCAGCGGAGGGAATAACATCCTGAACGCCGGTGCGGGCAATGACACGCTCAGCGGTGGTGCCGGCAATGACCGGCTGATTGGCGGCGCTGGTAATGACTACCTTAACGGCGGTACCGGCAACGATACGCTGGATGGTAGCACCGGCTCGGACACCGTGCTCTATGATGGCGCGACGAGTGCTGTCACAGTCAACCTCGGCTCGACCAAGGCGCAGGCGATTGGCGGTGGCTACGGGACCGATGTGCTGAGCAGCATCGAGAATGTCCGCGGTTCGCGCTACAGCGACAGCCTGACCGGCAGCGGGGGGAATAACGTCCTGAACGCGGGTGCGGGCAATGATACGCTCAGCGGCGGTGCTGGCAGTGACCGGTTGATCGGTGGCTCGGGCAATGACTACCTTAACGGTGGTACCGGCAATGATACTCTGGAAGGTGGAACCGGCACGGATACGGTGCTTTACGATGGGGCTACCAGTGCTGTTACCATCAACCTGGGCTCGACCAAGGCGCAGGCTATCGGCGGCGGCTATGGTACCGATGTGCTGAGCAGCATCGAGAATGTCCGCGGTTCGCGCTACAGCGACAGCCTGACCGGCAGCGGGGGGAATAACGTCCTGAACGCCGGTGCGGGCAATGATACGCTCAGCGGCGGTGCCGGCAATGACCGGCTGATTGGCGGCTCGGGCAATGACTATCTTAACGGCGGCACTGGCAACGATACGCTGGATGGCGGAACCGGGATCGATACCGCGCTGTATGACGGCGCCACGTCCGGCATCAAGGTTAACCTCGGTTCGACCAGCGCGCAGGCCATCGGCGGCGGCTATGGTACCGATGTACTGAACAGCATCGAGAACATCCGCGGCTCTCGTTACAGTGACAGCCTGACCGGCAGCGGGGCGAATAACGTCCTGAACGCAGGTGCAGGCAATGACACGGTAAGCGGCGGTGCTGGCAACGACCAGCTGATCGGCGGCACCGGCAACGATCGGCTGCTTGGCGGTACCGGCAACGACACGCTGACGGGCGGGGCCGGCAATGACGTTCTGTCCGGCGGTTCCGGCGCGGATGTCTTTGTCTTCTCGGTTCGTGACAATGCTGACCGGATCAGCGACTGGCAGAATGGCTCTGACGTGATCCGGATCGTTGCGGGCACCTATGATGGTGAGCGTTACGACAGCTTTGATGACCTGACCATCACCCAGTCTGGTTCCAATACCGTGGTCAGCTTTGGCGGCACCACGGTCACGCTGACCGGGATCAACAGCGGTCTGCTGGACGCTTCGGACTTCGTGTTCGTCTGATAAACAAGAAACCCCGCGGGACGCGTCCGCGGGGTTTTTCCTTGCGGCGGCCGGAATGGCCGCTATGTGCGATTGGCCTGATCAGGCCAGCGTGGGGTCGATGCCCTTGCAGGCGGTCACGAGGCCTTTCACCGCATCAACCGACTTGTCGAACATCGCTTGCTCGTCTTTGTTCAGGGTGATGTCGATGACGCGTTCGATCCCCTTGGCACCGATCACGGTCGGCACGCCGACATAGAGACCGTCAAGGCCGTAGGCATCTTTCACATAGGCTGCGCAGGGCAGGACGCGCTTTTGGTCCTTCAGATAGGCCTCTGCCATCTCGATGGCCGAGGTGGCGGGGGCGTAGAAGGCCGAGCCGGTCTTCAGCAGGCCGACGATTTCGGCGCCGCCGTCACGGGTGCGCTGGATGATGGCATCCAGTTTTTCCTGCGTGGTCCAGCCCATCTTGACCAGATCGGGCAGCGGGATACCGGCGACGGTCGAATAGCGGGCCAGCGGCACCATGGTATCGCCATGGCCACCCAGCACGAATGCGGTCACGTCGCGCATCGAGACGCCGAATTCCAGCGACAGGAAGTGGCGGAAGCGCGCCGAATCAAGCACACCGGCCATGCCGACGACTTTCTCGTGGGGCAGGCCGCTAAACTGGCGCAGCGCCCAGACCATGGCGTCGAGCGGGTTGGTGATGCAGATGACAAAGGCGTTCGGGGCGTGCTGCTTGATGCCTTCGCCCACCGATTTCATGACCTTGAGGTTGATGCCCAGCAGGTCGTCGCGGCTCATGCCAGGCTTGCGCGGCACGCCGGCGGTCACGATGCAGACATCAGCGCCGGCGATGTCGGCGTAATCATTGGTGCCCTTGAGCACGGCGTCAAAGCCCTCGGACGGACCCGATTCCGCGATGTCCAGCGCCTTGCCCTGAGGAGTGCCCTCGGCGATGTCAAACAGGACGACATCGCCCAGTTCCTTCATCGCGGCCAGATGTGCGAGCGTGCCGCCGATCTGTCCCGCACCGATAAGTGCGATCTTGGGTCGGGCCATGATAACCTCCGATTTCCATGATGGTTCGGGCGGTGGCGTAGTCCCTCGGGATGAGAATCGCAAGCCTTGCCTGTGGACAGAATGCAGAATCGTCCGCTGTCAATCGCTAACATGAAATGCTTGCCCCGCATTGCCGACCGCGCGGCGCTGGATTAACCCGGCGTTAAGCGACAACGGAGCGCGTCGATGGAAATCTTGGGCTGGGTGCTGGCGGTCATTGCTGCCTTGTCTATCGGAATGGCCAAGGGCGGATTGTCGATGGTCGGTACGATTTCAGTCCCGCTGCTGTCGCTGGTCATGTCGCCGGTGCAGGCAGCGGGGATTCTGCTGCCGGTCTATGTCATCTCGGATATCGGCGGGCTGATTGCCTTTCGCCGCAATTTCGATGCGAGGGTGTTGTGGACGCTGGTGCCGGGGGCGATCACCGGCATCGGGCTGGGCTGGGCCACGGCGCATCACGTCAATGACGCGCAGGTCGGCCTGATCGTCGGGCTTATCGGCCTGACATTCGCACTGAACGCGCTGTTGCGCAGCCCGGTCGATGGCAGTGCGCGGCCGCCGCGCTGGGGGGCAGGTACCCTTTGGGGCATGGTCTCGGGCTATACCAGCTTTGTGTCGCATTCCGGGGCCGCACCCTATCAGGTCTATGCCCAACCGCTGCGTATGACGCCGATGACCTATGCCGGCACGACGACGATCTTTTTCGCCATCTGCAACGCGGTTAAGCTGATTCCTTATGCGCTGCTTGGACAGCTTTCGGCGCATAACCTGTCGATCGCCGCCGTGCTGATGGTGCCGGGAATCATCGGTGTCCTGATCGGGCTATGGCTGGTGCGGCGCATGTCGCCGCGCGTTTTCTACAGTTTTATCACCTGGGCGCTGATGCTGGTTTCGGCCAGGCTGATCTGGGATGGCATCTGCGGGCTTTACCCGGATCGAAGGGGGCCTGCCCGCGCTGGACGACATCACCGTGAAGCTGCGCTTCGCGCCCGGCCCCTCTCAGGGCTGGCAGCAGACCCTGTCCGAGACCATCGGCACGCCGCGCGCCCTCTAGCCTTTCAGCACGACCACGGCTTCCGAGGTCTGCATCTGGAAGGTCAGCGTCTCTTGCAGGTACAGCGTGACCGAGATCGCGTCATGCGACAGATAGCCGATCGCGACATCCTGCCCCAGCCACAGGTCGAAATCTCCGCCGCGCGTGGTCACGACCGCGCCCCCTTGCAGCGCCTGGCTCCAGACCACGGGCACATCGACCAGTTTTTCGAGGTGCTTGAGAACGGGATAGCCGTCCTCGGCCCCGCCATTGGCGGCGGTGAAGGCGGCGGTGCCCAACACCAGCGCATAGGGGCCGTTCACGCCCGCAAGCCGCAACTCGCCGACGGCGGCGGCGACCGCCTCGGGGTAATCGGCGACATCGACGGGCAGCGCGACCGGCGCATTGCTGCTTTCCGGCAGGATGCCCCTGATGCCCGCATCCGCATAGCCCAGAAAGACCAGCCGATCCTCGGCCAGCGCGATCTGGCGGGCGGCGTCCTTCAGGGGCTGCCAATCGCTGTCATTTGCGCCGCGCGCCACGTCGTCGATGGCGGCCCGCGACAGCTTGAAGGGCACGCGCAGTTCGACCAGCGGATTGACCTCGCGCTTGTGGCAATCGACCCCCTCCGCCAGCGCCGCCGCCGGATGCAGATGCCCGGTGCCGACGGCGGACAGGGCGAACCCCTCGGGGCCGTGCAGGTCCACCACATGGCGCGCGCCCAAATAGCGGCGCAGGGTCCGGCCGGCTTCGTCTTCGATCTGCGCCCAGGCGGCCGTGCTGATCGGGGCCAGGTCGCGATAGAGGTTGTCCATCTCAGTCTCCTTGCTTCAAGGATCCAATGCCCAACGAAGCATCAGCCTGCCGGGTTGCTTGCGGGGGTGCGGGCGGCGCGGCAAGCGCCCCGCCTGCGCCGATGATGGCCAGGATATTGGCCGTCGGAATGAAGAACAGCCCGCCCGTGACCGGTGTCGAGACGTCCAGAATGCGGTCGTAATTGCCCGCAGGCAGGCCCACGAACATATTGCGAAGCATGGTCTCGATCCGGCCCGGCTCACGCGCGTAGCCGATGAAATAGGTCCCGAATTCCCCCCTGGCCGGGCTGCCGAAGGGCATGTTGTCGCGCAGGATCTGCAGCTGGTTGCCCTGCGCATCCGCGATATTGGTCAGCACATTATGGGCAAAGCTGGGCTTTTCGGCCTCAGAAAGCTCGATGTCCGACAGCTTCTGGCGACCGATGACGCGCTCCTGGCTTTCGGTGGTCATCGCCTGCCATTTTGCCATGTCGTGCAGATATTTCTGCACGATCACATAGCTGCCACCTGCGAAAGCGGCATCCTCGGGGCCGATCAGGACGGCGGCGGTCCGCTCGGCTCCGTCCGGGTTTTCGGTGCCGTCGACGAAGCCCAGCAAGTCGCGATTGTCGAGGTACCTGAAGCCCTGCGTCTCATCCTCGACCGTGGCGAAGGGGCCGAGGCGCTGCATGATCTGCGTGGCCAGTTCAAAGCAGAAATCGGGCCGCGCGGCGCGGATGTGCAGCAGGATGTCGCCGGGCGTCGAGGGTGCCAGATGGACGCCCGCGATTGCCTGAAAGACATGCAGCCCCGCTGGACGCGCGCCAAGGCCCAGCCGATCCCACAGGGGCGCGCCGATGCCAAGGATGCAGGTCAGCCCGGCCTCGGCGCTGCGAAACCCCACCGCCCGGATCAACGCGGGCAGATCGGCGCAGAGCCCCCGGAACGCCTGCAGCGCGGGCTCATCCTCGTGCAGGGACAGGGTGATGAAGATCGCGCTGCGGGTCAGTGTGCCTTCGACCGGCTGGGAAATCGCCGCGCCGGTCATGCGGCACAGCGCCTGACGCCAAAGGACTTGCTGCCTGCGAGGATACCAAGAACCATCGTCCGCCCACCGCCTTGCGATTGATTGCCTGACCGGCACCGAGTCGCGCCCGTCGCCCGTCATTGGCCAATCTTGCCACAACAGACCCGCATCGCCAGCCCAAAATCCGCACCGATGCCCAGTTGAATTGACCCGACATTCCCCAAGTGGCCTGCCGCTTGACTTCAAGATCGCCTGATTTTGCTCGCTGGGCAAGCGTTTTTCGCCCCGAGCGGTGTCTGTCGTCGCGCAAACGGCCGAAGTCGGGTGGATCAAGCCTCGAACCCGCAGCATTCTGGCCCGGCAGAGCCGCTTTTCCGCGCGGCAGACGGACCTGTCCTGCCGCTTTCGTTCAGCTTGGGCATGGATCGTGGTCATGCGCATGACGGAGGCGTTCGAAGACGGCGGATGGCGGCAAGGACGGCCCGCACCATCGGGCCGGTGACGGCGACCTCGGCCAACTGGAAGGTAATGGCGCGGGCGTGGCGGACGACGCGGGCGCCGATCTTGATCAGCTTGAGTTGCAGGCTGGTCAACGACCAGTCCGCCATGGCCTCGGGCAGTTCGATGCAGCGCAGGAAGGTTGCCAGGTTGTAGGCCAGCGCGTGCAGTTGCAGCCGCACCTCGTTGTGCCGGAACTTCCGGCATGACAGCCGCGTCCAGCGAAAGGCATATTTGCCTTCCTTGATGTGCTGCTCTGCGGTGCCGCGCTGGTTGTAGAACCTCACCACCCAGTCTGGCTCCATCGGCAGGTTGGTGACGATGAAGCCGACTTTGGGGAACAGCTCGCCCGGATGCCATTCGATCTTGGCGATGACGCGGCGCGGCTTGTCCCAGGACGCCGCCTGATACTCGAAGTCCTCGAAGAACCGTTTGACCTTGGTCAGCGAAGGCCGTCCCACGGGCCGTGTCAGCCGATGCGCGATCTTCTCGCGCAAGACGGCGTTGGCGGGCAGACGGATGGCGTAGAAGAACCTGGCTTCTTCCAGCCGCATATAGATCGCGGGGATCGCGTAGGCAGCGTCGGCCCGGAAGAAGCGTCCACCAAGGTCGCGGCCAGCATATCGGGCAATGACGGGATCAAGGACATCCCGCCAGCCATCGGCGCTGTGGACATTGCCGTTACGCAGGGCGCAGCGCTCCAGCATGCCAAACTGGTTGAACAAGAAGATGGGGTGATAGCAGGTGCAGTCGAAATGCCCGTTCCAGGCAGCACCTTCCTGATCGCCGTGGGTGGGGCTGACCGAGCTGTCCATGTCCAGCACGATGTATTTCAACCCGTTGCGGTCATGAAACCGGTCGATCCATTGGCCGTTCAGATCGGCCAGCGCCGCCCGGTTCGCGGCCAGAGCCAGCGTCTCGGTCTCGAACCGTCCCATCTGCGATGCCGAAGCAGCTTGCGCCTCGACGGCCCTGCCGCCAACGACCTGACGCATCACGGGATCGAGGGCCAAGCGGTCGGCATCGTTCACATCCTCGTATCCGGCCAGTCGTCCGAACACCGATTGCCGGAACAATCCGTCAAGCCGATGGAGCGTGTTCTTCCCGGTGCGGCTGTCTCGCAGCGCCTCCGACGCCAGATTGGACAGGCCGAGCACGTCATCAAGCTCGCGCATCACCAGCAGGCCACCGTCTGAACTGATCTGCGCACCACGGAACTCCAGACGCACACGGCGGTCGAAATCAACCCGATCTCCCCGCGCCAAGCCCGCACCCTCCAGGTGATCCATGAAACGCGCCCCTCGCAGCCGTCAACGCCATGATTTATATGCGAAATATCACGATTACGACAGCGAAATCAGCGACTTACTTGGAGAATGTGGGATCTGACGCTGCACTGCGGCAAATCGAGGCTTGCGATTCGCTTCCTTTCCGGGCAGGTTCGCGCAAGATTATTACGCGAGGCCCAGATGACCCGTCCTTATCGTTCCGTGCTGTACATTCCCGCCGCCAATGTTCGGGCGATGGAAAAGGCCCAGACGCTGGCCGCCGATGCGATCATCTTTGACCTTGAGGACGCAGTGGCGCCCGCAGAAAAGGTTGGTGCGCGTGGGCTGCTGTCACAGGCCCTGCAGGCTGATTACGGCGGTCGGGCGCGAATCGTACGCATCAACGGGCTTGATACCGAATGGGGCGAGGATGACGCCCGCGCCTTTGCCTTGGGCGCCGACGCGGTGCTGGTGCCCAAGGTCAGCCGCAGTGCCGATCTGGATCGGGTGGCGGCACTGGTCCCCGAAACCCCGCTGTGGGCGATGATGGAGACGGCCGAGGGCATGCTTAATGCCGCCCGGATCGCCGCCCATCCGCGCCTGCAAGGCATGGTCATGGGGACCAACGATCTGGCCAAGGAACTGAACAGCCGTTTCCGCGCCGACCGCCTGCCCATGATGGCCGGGCTGGGCCTGTGTCTTCTGGCTGCGCGGGCGCATGGCCGGGTGATCGTGGATGGCGTCTTTAACGCCTTCAAGGACGAAGAGGGGCTGCGCGCGGAATGCGCGCAGGGCCGCGACATGGGTTTCGACGGCAAGACCCTGATTCACCCGGCGCAGCTTGCCATTGCCAATGAAGTCTTTGCCCCCTCAGAGGCCGAGGTAGAGCTGGCGCGCCGTCAGATTGACGCGTTTGAAGAGGCCAAGGCGCAGGGCAAGGGCGTCGCGGTGGTCGATGGCCGGATCGTCGAGAATCTGCATGTCGAGACCGCCCGCGCCACTTTGGCCAAGGCGGCTGCGATTGCCGAACTCGCGGGGTGATGGCAGGGTAGCGCCATTACATCCAGCAGAGGAACAAGCCAGATGTTTATCCTGATACTTGGCGTGGCGCTTTGGTGGGTGGCGCATCTTCTTAAGCGGCTCGCTCCGCCCCTGCGCGAACGGCTTGGCCGTGGCGCGGTGGCGGGGGCACTGCTGTTGTCGGTGGTGCTGATGGTGCTTGGCTACCGCCTTGCTGACGGCCCTTATTGGTGGGGGGCAAGTGCGCCTCTCAAGGGCATCAACAACCTGCTCGTGCTGGCGGCATTCTACCTTTTCGCCGCATCGGGGATGAAGACGCGCATCACCCGCCACATCCGTCACCCGCAATTGACCGGCTTTGCGCTATGGGCTTTTGCGCATCTGCTGCCGAACGGCGATCTGCCCAGCTTTGTCCTGTTTGGCGGGCTTTTCATCTGGGCGCTGGTCCAGATCGTGGTCATCAACCGGGATGAGCCGGGCTGGATCCCGCCCGCTGGCCCCTTTCCTCCGCGCAAAGAGATCATGGCGGTCGTGGGCGCCATCGTCGTCATGCTGGTCGTGGGGCTGATCCACAGCTGGCTGGGCTACAACCCGTTCGGAAACTGAGCTTTGGGGGCTGACATGCCGAAAATCTATCGCCTGCTGACCGAAGATGACACCTCGGCCTTTTGCCACAAGGTCAGCGAGGCCCTGTCCAAAGGGTGGGAGCTGTATGGCGATCCCTCCTATGCCTTTGACGCCTCGCGCGGCGTGATGCGTTGCGCCCAGGCAGTCACCAAGGAGATCGAGACCGAGTATCACCCCCAGATGAAGCTGGGCCAGCAATAGGGAGCCAACATGAGCAAGACCAATCCGGGTCGCTTCTTCGAGGATTACCGCGTCGGGCAGGTGATCCGCCATGCCGTGCCGCGCACGGTCACGGCGGGCGAGCGGGCGCTGTATCACGCGCTTTATCCCGCGCGGCATGCACTATATTCCTCGGATGAGTTTGCGGCGGCTTGCGGATTGGGGGCAAGCCCGCTGGACGATCTGATTACGTTTCACATCGTCTTTGGCAAAACGGTGCCTGATATCAGCCTGAATGCGGTGGCGAATCTCGGCTATGCCGAGGGGCGCTTCCTCCGGCCGGTGCGGCCGGGCGACACGTTGCGTTCGGAATCCGAGGTGATCGGGCTCAAGGAGAACTCGAACGGCAAATCTGGTGTGGTCTGGGTCCGCACCCGTGGCCTGAACCAGCATGACGAGGTGGTGCTGGAATATGTGCGCTGGGTCATGGTGCGCAAAGGCGATACCGGGGCCGCAGCGCCAGATGCGGTGGTGCCCGATCTGGCGAAATCCGTCGCGCCTGATGATCTGGTCGTGCCCGAGGGGCTGGATTTCCAGAACTATGATTTCGAGCTTGCGGGTGAGCCGCATCGCTGGGGCGACTATCAGACCGGCGAAATTATCGACCATGTCGATGGTGTCACCATCGAAGAGGCCGAGCATATGCTTGCCACCCGGCTGTGGCAGAACACCGCCAAGGTGCATTTCGACGCCACTTTCCGCGATGACGGGCGGCGGCTGATCTATGGCGGCCATGTCATCAGCATGGCGCGCGCGCTCAGCTTCAACGGGCTGGCCAATGCTCAGATGATCGTGGCGCTGAACGGCGGAGCCCATGCCAACCCCTGTTTCGCGGGGGACACGATCCGCGCCTGGTCCGAGGTTCTGGACAAGGCCGATACCCCGGCCCCCGGCGTTGGCGCGATCCGATTGCGGCTTGTCGCGCATAAGAGCGAGGCTGGTGATCACGCTTTGCGCGGCGCGGATGGAAAATACGCGCCTCAGGTGCTTCTGGACCTCGATTACTGGGCGCTGATGCCCAAATGAGCGCCTTGCAGGCCGGTGCGCGAATCGTTGTCGGACCGGCCTGAGCATGACCAAAATCCTCGGTTATCCGGGGAAATCGAACGAGTCCGTACTGATACCGCAATCATGCCGGCGAATATGACGGGTCTGTGATCACGGCTGGCATGTGCGTGATCACAAAAGCGGAAAATCTGTCCGATATCCGTCTTATGTATGGCATCCACCCGTGACAGATGCGACAAGGCGGCTAAAAGCAAACCCAATTTCGGCCAGCCCTCGCCGCCAGCCGTTGCGTGCGGGGCCTGAACGCAGGAGAGCGCATCATGGCTGACGTCAACCGGGGCAACCGGCCATTGTCACCACATTTGCAGGTCTATCGCCTGCCCCTCGCCGCAATCACCTCGATCATGACCCGCATCACCGGCCATGCGCTGGTCGCGGGGATCGTGCTGATCGTCTGGTGGCTGGTCGCCGCCGTCACCTCGCCCGGCGCCTTTGCCTGCGCAGACTGGGTGGTGCGGTCCTGGCTTGGCTTTATCATCCTGACCGGCTCGATGTGGGCATTGTGGTATCACCTGCTCGCCGGGTTGCGTCACCTGTTCTACGACGCCGGCTACGGTCTTGAGATCGAGCAGGCCAAGAAATCCAGTCAGGCGCTGATCGCCGGCTCGGTCGTGCTGGCCGTGCTGACGCTGATCGTCTTTTTCGCGTTCTGAGGAAAGGGCAGGGATCATGCGTTATCTTACTCCCCGCAAAACCGCCGAGGGTCTTGGCTCGGCGCACGAGGGCACCCAGCACCACTGGGCCATGACGGTTTCGGCCGTGGCGCTGGCCGTGCTGACCCCGCTGTTCATGATCGTGGTGGCCCGCGCCATCGGCCTGTCGCAAGATCAGCTTCTGGCCTATTTCGGCCGGCCCTTCCCTGCCGTCATCACCGCGCTCTTTGTTGTCGTGGGCATGATCCACTTCATCAAAGGCACCCGGATCATGATCGACGACTATTTCCGGGGTGGCGCGCGCAAGGCTGCCATCATCATTTCAATCATTTTCGGCTGGGCGGTCATCGCTGCCGCCGTTTATGCGCTGGCCCGGATGGGTCTGGGCGCGATCGTCGTCGTCTGAGGTTCCGCAATGGCTGCTTACAAATACGAAACGCACGAATATGACGTGGTGGTCGTGGGCGCCGGCGGCGCGGGCCTGCGCGCGACGCTGGGCATGGCTGAACAGGGTCTGCGCACCGCCTGCGTGACCAAGGTCTTTCCGACCCGCTCGCATACGGTCGCCGCGCAGGGCGGCATCGCTGCCAGCCTGTCGAACATGGGTCCCGACCATTGGCAGTGGCACATGTATGACACCGTCAAGGGCTCGGACTGGCTGGGCGACACTGACGCGATGGAGTACCTCGCGCGCGAGGCTCCCAAGGCCGTTTATGAGCTGGAACACTATGGTGTTCCCTTCAGCCGCACCGAAGAGGGCAAGATCTATCAGCGCCCCTTTGGCGGTCACACCACTGAGTTCGGCGAAGGTCCGCCCGTGCAGCGCACCTGTGCCGCGGCCGACCGCACCGGCCACGCCATCCTGCACACGCTTTACGGCCAGTCGCTGAAGGAAAAGGCGGAATTCTTTATCGAATATTTCGCGCTGGACCTGATCATCACCGATGGCGCCTGCACTGGCGTCGTGTGCTGGAAGCTTGATGACGGGACCATTCACGTCTTTAACGCCAAGATGGTCGTGCTGGCGACCGGTGGCTATGGCCGCGCCTATTTCAGCGCCACCTCGGCCCACACCTGCACCGGCGACGGTGGCGGCATGGTGGCCCGCGCGGGTCTGCCGCTGCAGGATATGGAATTCGTGCAGTTCCACCCGACCGGCATCTATGGTTCGGGCTGTCTGATCACCGAGGGTGCGCGCGGTGAGGGCGGCTATCTGACCAACAGCGAGGGTGAGCGGTTCATGGAGCGTTACGCTCCGACCTATAAGGATCTTGCCAGCCGCGACGTGGTTTCGCGCTGCATCACCATCGAGATCCGCGAAGGCCGCGGCGTTGGTCCGCATAAGGATCATATGTATCTGAACCTGATGCACCTGCCGCCGGAAAGCCTGGCCGAGCGTCTGCCGGGCATCAGCGAATCGGCCAAGATCTTTGCCGGTGTCGATGTCACGCGTGAGCCGATCCCGATCTTGCCGACGGTTCACTATAATATGGGTGGCATTCCGACCAACTATTGGGGCGAGGTGCTGAACCCGACCGCCGAAAATCCCGATCAGGTCTTCCCGGGCCTGATGGCGGTGGGTGAGGCAGGCTGCGCCTCGGTTCATGGCGCGAACCGCCTGGGCTCGAACTCGCTCATCGACCTTGTGGTCTTTGGCCGGGCCGCCGCGATCCGCGCGGGTCAGGTGATCGACCGCAAATCGGCCATCCCGACCACGAACAAAGAGGGCGTGGACCGGGCGCTGGACCGTTTCGACCGCATCCGTCACGCCAATGGCACGGTGCCAACCGCCGAGCTGCGGCTTGAGATGCAGCGCACCATGCAGGCCGATGCAGCCGTGTTCCGCACCGACAAGACCCTGGCAGAAGGGGTCGACAAGATGCAGGTGATCGCGGGCAAGCTGAACGACCTGAAGGTCACGGATCGCAGCCTGATCTGGAACAGCGACCTGATGGAAACGCTGGAGCTGACGAACCTTATGCCCAACGCGCTTGCGACCATCGTCGCAGCCGAGGCGCGCAAGGAAAGCCGCGGCGCCCATGCGCATGAGGACTACCCCGAGCGGGATGATGCCAACTGGCGCAAGCACTCGCTTGCCTGGGTCGAAGGCAACGATGTTAAACTGGCCTATCGGCCCGTTCACCTCGAACCTTTGACCAGGCAAGCGGAAGGCGGGATCGACCTGAAAAAGATCGCACCCAAAGCGAGGGTTTACTGATGCGTCTTCCTCTGATCCTGACTGTTGCCGCGTTGGCCCTGTCGGGCTGCGTGGTCCAGAATCCCGGCATGGCGCCGGTGCCGGCTCCGCTGCCTCCGGTTACCACTCCGGCGCCTGATGCGGCGGCCAGCTCTTCTGCGCGCGTCGTCATCAACCGCGAGATGGCCAAGCGCCTGCCGGGTGCCAATGTCGCGCCCTATACCGACTGCGTGATCCAGAACGCCACCAGCGCGGAACTGGCCAGCATCGCCGCCGCCGGAGCGGCCGGGGCAGGGGATTCGGTCGCCGCCATCGTCGGCCGGCCCGCGACGTCGCAATGTATCGCCAGCGCCGCCGCAGCGGCAAAAGGCACTGCGTGATGAGCCGGCGCGGTCTGCGCATGGGTCCTGGTCTTGTCCCGGCACTGCTGGGGCTGGCCGCCTGTGCGACCGCGCCGATTCCTGTCGAACAGGCCGAGCGTGCCTGCCTTAGCGCGGCGCTTGATGCCCGCGCGCCCCGCACCGAAGTTGGCTTCGGCGTTGGTTCGCACGGGGTGCGCGGCGGTTATGTCAAGGTGGGCATGTCCTCGGACTATATCATGGGTCGCGATCCGTCCGAGATCTTTAACCAATGCGTCCTGCGCCGGTCGGGCCAGATGCCCACGCGGCCGCTTTACGATCAGCCGGGTTGGGGGGCGCGCTGATGTGTGCGGGCGATGGTCGCCAGGCGCCGCGCGCCGCGCGCCGGCTGACCGTTCATGTCGGGGTTCAAAAGACCGGCTCGACTGCGTTCCATCATTTCATCAAGCTGAATTCTGCCCGGATCCTGCGCCATCTGGTCGTTGCAAATGAGCTGATCAATATTCAGACGCGCGCGCTGGGGCGGGCTGCAATTGCCTTTAGCCTTAATCCCGATGCCGGGACCGAAGCGGCCCTGCGTCGCACCTTTGCCGGGATTCTGGCCGCTCTGCCCGCGGGTGACCAGCCGGTCCTGCTGACGCATGAGAACCTGGCAGGTGCCATGCCCGGCAATGGGGGCGAGACGCAGCTGTTCCCGATGCTGCCCCGGATCGCGAGGTTGCTGGTCAAAGAGGCGCAGGGCTTTGATCTGAGCTTTGTCTGCTACACCCGCCGGCAGGAACAGTGGCTGGAAAGCGTCTGGGCCCAGGCGATCAGGACCGACGGCTATACCGGGACCTATGCCCAGTTCCTGCAAGAAACAGCGGGCATTGCTGGCTGGAACGATCTGACTGCGCGCCTTGCGGATGCCATCGGCGCGGATCGCCTGCTTTGCCTCGCGGTCGAGGAAGAAGAGCACCGGCTGAAGCCCGGTTGCCGTCTTTTGCGCCACGCTGGCCTGCCGGACGAAGAAATCGCCGCACTTGAGCCGCTGGACCAGCCGGTCATGGCGCGGCTCAACGCCGGGGCGCTGGAATTCATGCGCCAAGTCAATGCGGCGCCGCTTAACCCCCATGCCCGGGCCAAGATCGCAAGGCTCGTCACCCGCTGCCAACCCTTGTTCAACGCTGATTTTCGGCCGCAAGGAAATCTCTCATAGGAGTACCCAATGGTCCAACTTACCCTTCCCAAGAACAGCCGGATGCGGGTCGGAAAGACCTGGCCGAAGCCCGAAGGCGCAACCAATGTCCGCCGCTTCAACATCTATCGCTGGGATCCGGACAGCGGTGAAAACCCACGCATCGACACCTATTTCGTCGATCTGGACAAATGCGGCCCGATGATTCTGGATGCGCTGATCAAGATCAAGAACGAGATTGATCCGACGCTGACCTTCCGCCGCTCGTGCCGCGAGGGGATCTGTGGATCCTGCGCGATGAACATTGACGGCGGCAACCATCTGGCCTGTATCTACGGCATTGATGAGGTCAAGGGCGATGTGAACATCTACCCGCTGCCGCATATGCCGGTGGTCAAGGACCTGGTGCCGGACCTGACGCATTTCTATGCCCAGCACGCCTCGGTCCAGCCCTATCTGATCACCGAGACGCCCAATCCCGACAAGGAATGGCGTCAGTCGATCGAAGACCGCAAAAAGCTTGATGGTCTTTATGAGTGCATCCTCTGCGCCTCGTGCTCGACCTCGTGCCCCAGCTACTGGTGGAACGGCGACCGCTATCTTGGCCCGGCGGCGCTGCTGCATGCCTATCGCTGGATCATCGATTCGCGCGATGAAGCCACGGGCGAGCGGCTGGATGCGCTTGAAGACCCGTTCAAGCTGTATCGTTGTCACACGATCATGAACTGCACCAACACCTGCCCGAAAGGGCTGAACCCGGCCAAGGCGATTGCCTCGATCAAGCATATGATGGTGGATCGGATCGTCTGATTTGCCCTGACATCATGGCTGCCATGACGGCCATGGCGGGTTTACGCCGCGTCGCAGAGCTGGATTTTTCTGCGATGCGGCGTTATCTGTTTGGCAGGGAGGACAAAGCACGATCCGGAGATTCCGAGATGACCTCCTCTGCCGTTACGCAAGAAAACGTCACCCCCCTGACCCCGCGCAAGCCGCAAAAGGTCCAGGATCGCGAGGCGCTGGCCGTTCTGGAGCAGATGTTCGGCTATTTCAGCTTTGCGCCGATGCCGCTGGAAGCTGATCTGCGTCAGGCTGCCTGATCCCGGGACCGTCGGCAGCTTTGGGCGCAGTTCTGGCGATTGCGCCCGCTAGCGCGTTTCTATGCCGCCTTTTTGCCACGAAATTTCTGTTAAGATACGTGGCAAAACAGGGTTGCGATATCGTGGTGTCGCTCCTAGCATCGCCGCATGACCCGCAATATTCCCGAAGATGCCGCCGACCGTCGGGCCGTTCGCCCGGTGATCTGTTATCCCAACGAGACGCTGCCTGACCCGGATCTGCCGGGACTGCAGACGCTGCGGCTGACGGCACGCAAATCGGGCGAATGTCTGGTACCGCCGCGCGAGGCGCGCTGCTTTCACGTCCCTGCCGGCCATTTTTTTCGCATCACCAGCGTCGAAGGGCCGCAGGTCGGCGATCTGAATTTGTGGTCTGCGGCCGACCCGCGTGAGCGTTTTTACTCGGGCAAGACCCGGGCGCTGCATGGCACGCATCTGACGCGCGGGGACCGGATGTGGTCCAGCTTTCCGCATCTGCGCCCCATGGCGACGGTGACCGAGGATACGCTGGAGTGGTATGGCATTGATGAATTCGGCGGCTCGGTCCATGACGTGATCGGTACACGTTGCGATCCCTATACGCACCGGCTGCTTAGCGGGCAGGATTATCACCATTGCTGCCATTCGAATCTGGTCAATGCGCTGATGGCCGATCTGAACCTGTCGCGAGACGAGGCCGAACCGCTGGTGCATGACGTGCTGAACGTTTTCATGTGCACCGGTTTTACCCGCGATACTGGCCAGTATTTCATGAAAGCCAGCCCGGTGCGTCCCGGAGACTATCTTGAATTCTATGCCGAAATCGACCTGATCGGCGGGCTTTCGGCCTGTCCGGGCGGCGATTGCGGCAGCGAGCACTCCAGTGACGCTGCCGCATGCTATCCCCTGCTGGTCGAGATCTTTGCGCCGCTTGGTCCGACGGTACGCGAACAGCCCCGCTCCAGCAGTTACAGCTGGCCTTAAAGGGTGATCGGCTGCATGACCTCAGGCTCGATCACCTGAACGCCGGGCAGGCCCGCTTTCAGCGGCTCGGCATCCTGTGCCAGCAGCGGGAAGGTCCGATAGTGGCAGGGTATCACGGTCCTGAAGTTGAAATACTTCCGCGCTGCCCAGGCTGCGCGCTCCATATCCATGGTGAAATGCCCGCCGGCCGACAGGATGCCGATGTCGGGCTGGTGATATTCGCCCATCCACCCCATGTCGGCCATGATGTCGGTGTCGCCTGAAACATAGATCACATGGCCCTCGCCCGCGATCATATAGCCCGACTCATGTCCGGCATAGACCGGTCCCTCGTTCCCATCGAAGGACGAGGAATGTGCGGCATTGACCATGGTGACGCGGGCTCCGCCCAGATCGACCGTGCCGCCTTTGTTAAAGCCGATACCTTCAATGCCCTGATGGGTCTGCCAGGTGTTGATCAGGTCATAGATGCCGGCGACCGGGATTTTCAGTTCGCGTGCGATGGACAGTGTATCCCCGGTGTGGTCGCCATGACCGTGGGTCAGCAGGACATGGGTTGCGCCGGTAATCGCCTCGTCACGCCTGTCGGCAGGAAACATCGGGTTGCCGGACAGCCAGGGGTCGATCAGGATCACGGCCTTTTCGATCTCCAGCCGGAAACCCGAATGGCCAAGCCAGGTCAGTTTCATGGAAGGGCTCCTTGCTTGTTGCTTGGCCCGCATCCTGCCAAGCCGGGTCGCGGGCGTAAAGTTCCGCCTGCACGGGTGCTTGCCCCGCCCCGGCCGCCCCGGTAAAACCCGGCCCAAGCGAAAGGAGCCCCCATGGCGATCACCGAGGACGAAGCCCGCAAGGTTGCGCATCTGGCGCGGATTGCGGTCAAGGACGCCGACCTGCCCGCGCTGGCGCAGGAGCTGAACGGCATCCTGCATTTCATGGAACAGCTGAATGAAGTCGATGTCGAGGGCGTCGAGCCGATGACCGGGGTCGAGCCGATGCGTCTTAAGCGCCGTCAGGATGTCGTCACCGACGGCGAGATGCAGGACCTGATCCTGAAAAACGCGCCCGATGCGCGTGAGGGCTTCTTTGCCGTGCCGAAGGTGGTGGAATGACCGATCTGAACCGACTGACCATCGCCGGGGCCCGCGACGGGCTGCGCAAGGGCGATTTTACCAGCGCCGAGCTGACCGAAGCCTGCCTTGACGCGATCGAGCAGGCCGGAGCGTTGAACGCTTACTGCCACAAGACGCCCGAAAAGGCGCGCGAGATGGCTGTCGCTGCCGACAGCCGCATTGCTGCGGGCGATGCTCCGGCCATGTGTGGCATCCCGTTGGGGATCAAGGATCTTTTCTGTACCCGCGACGTGCCTTCGCAGGCTGCAAGCCGGATCTTGGAGGGCTTTTTGCCGCCCTATGAATCGACCGTGACCCAGAATCTGTGGGACGCGGGCGCGGTCATGCTGGGTAAACTCAGCATGGACGAATTCGCCATGGGCTCCTCGAACGAGAGCGCCTGCTACGGACCGGTGGTGAACCCTTGGAAAGTCGATGACCGGCAACTGACGCCGGGCGGCTCTTCGGGTGGTTCGGCGGCGGCCGTGGCTGCAGATCTGTGCCTTGCCGCGACGGGCACCGATACCGGCGGCTCGATCCGCCAGCCCGCGGCCTTTACCGGTACAGTAGGGTTGAAACCGACCTATGGCCGGGTCAGCCGCTGGGGCGTCATTGCCTTTGCCAGCTCGCTTGATCAGGCGGGCCCCATGACCAAGACGGTGCGCGACGCGGCAATCATGCTGGGCGCAATGGCCTCGGTCGACCCCAAGGATTCGACCAGCGCCGAGCGTCCGATCCCGGATTATGAGGCTGCATTGACCGGTGACATCCGCGGCCGTCGCATCGGCATTCCGCGCGAATATCGCATGGACGGCATGTCGGATGAGATTGACGCCCTGTGGAACAAGGCGGCCGAGATGCTGCGCGATGCGGGGGCCGAGGTGGTAGATGTCAGCCTGCCGCATACGAAATATGCCCTTCCGGCCTATTACGTCATTGCGCCGGCCGAGGCTTCATCGAACCTCGCCCGGTACGACGGCGTGCGCTATGGCCACCGCGCCCGGCTCGAAGCTGGTGACGGCGTGGTCGAGATGTATGAGCGCAGCCGCGCCGAGGGCTTTGGCCCCGAGGTGCAGCGCCGGGTTATGATCGGCACTTATGTGCTGTCCGCGGGCTTTTACGACGCCTATTACAACCGTGCCCGCAAGGTACGCGCGCTGATCAAGCGCGACTTTGATCAGGTCTTTGCCGATGGTATCGACGCAATCCTGACCCCGGCCACCCCCAGCGCCGCCTTTGGTCTGGGCGAGATGTCGGGCAAGGACCCGGTCGAGATGTATCTCAACGACGTCTTTACAGTGACGGTGAACCTTGCCGGCCTGCCCGGGATTTCGGTTCCGGTGGGGCTTGACCGTCAGGGCCTGCCGCTTGGCATGCAGCTGATCGGCCGCCCCTGGGATGAGGGCAACCTGTTGAACCTTGCGCAAAGCCTCGAATCTGCGGCAGGCTTCACGGCGAAACCCTCGCGCTGGTGGTAACCGGCTACAAACGGGAGAGACCGATGCGGAACCTGGCGACCCTCGCGGTATTTGGCTCTGTGCTTGCGCTGGCCGGCTGCGGTGAAAATACGGGCTGGAACCCGAATTACAGCGCCATGCACAATGGCTCGGCCTATGCCAAATACCTGCAAGAGCGTGAGGTTGCCCTGCATGGCAAGGGTCAGGCGCCGAAGGCGATCCCGATCCAGCTGCCAGCTCAGGCGCCGACCCCGGACGATATTGCGGGCACACCCGTGAAACCGCAGGCTGCCACAGCCCCGAAACAGGCTGCGCCACGCACCCAAGGCACCCCGGTCCGCGTCGGGCAGGGGGTGACGCCGGTGCTGGTGCGCTATGCTCATCAAGAGACGCAGGCTCCGGGCACACGCACCTATCAGCGTAGCGGAAGCTCTGATTCGGCAGCGGCGCGGGTGTGCCGGACCTATGCCAGCGTGGATGCGGCGCAAGCTGCCTTTATCGCGGCAGGCGGACCGGTGATAGATCCACATGGCATGGACCCTGACGGTGACGGCTTTGTCTGCGGCTGGGATCCGCGCCCCTTCCGCCAGTCCAGACTTTGAGCCTATCCCCCAATCACGGCGATCGGCGCGGGGAACAGCCTCAACTGATCGTCATCCACTATACCGGCATGGCCGATGGCCCTTCGGCCCGCGCGCGGCTTTGCGACCCCGAGGCCGAGGTCAGCGCGCATTGGCTGATCCATGAAGACGGCACGACCGAGGCACTGGTCCCCGAGGATCGCCGCGCCTGGCACGCGGGCGCGGGCTCGTGGCTGGGGCGCGAGGATGTCAACTCCCGCAGCATCGGCATCGAGCTTGCTAACCCCGGCGACCGTCCTTTCCCCGAGCCGCAGATGGCAGCGCTGGAGACCTTGCTGGCTGAGATCATGGCGCGCTGGCCCATTAGCCCTCGGGACGTTATCGCACATTCGGATCTGGCCCCGGGACGCAAGATCGACCCGGGCCCGCGCTTTGACTGGCGACGGCTGGCCCTGCAAGGACTCGCAATCTGGCCTGAGGGAGAGGGGGCCGATCTGCCCCTGCCCGATAGCCTGACGCGCATTGGTTACCCAGAATCCCCCGCGCGGCTTGCCGCATTCCGCCTGCGTTTCCGTCCATGGGCAGATGGGCCCGAGGATGAAACTGACCGCAGGCTTGCCGGCTTGCTTGCCTCTGGCCGGCTTCTTTCGTGTTCAAATATCCAAAAACTGTCGAGCTAGCGCCAAGCCTTGCCCGGAAAGCGCTGACTGAACAGCGACTCGATCCGCGCTGCTTCTTCATCCAGCCCATAAGGCGGGTTCACCACCGCCATGCCCGAACCGATCATGCCATGGCCTGGTCGGGCCGGTGGGAAGCTCACTTCCGAGATCAGCGCATCCGCATGGCCGCCCCGCAGTGCCTCGATCATCGGCACATGGCGCTGATCGGTCAGGATCGGATACCACAGCGCAATCACGCCTACGTTCCACTTGCGCACCAGTCGCGAGATATGGCGCGGTATGGCGTCGTAATCGGCCTTGACCTCATAGCTTGGGTCAATGAGCAGCATCCCCCGGCGCGGCATAGGCGGACAGACTGCCTGTGCCATCTGAAACCCGTCCTGTTGGTGCAGGCGTGCAAAACCCGCAACCTCGGCCAGTGCCTCATGCTCGGCGGGGTGCAACTCGGCCAGATGGGCGATGTCGTCCGGGCGCAGGAAGTGTCGTGCGATCAGCGGAGAGCCGGGATAGGCCGTGGCACCATGGCGTGCGCGGACTGCATCCAGGGCCTGGCGCAATGGGTGATCTGCAGGCAGCCAGTCCTCTGCCAACGCGCGGGTGATGCCTGCGGCCGCCTCGCCGGTCTTTTCCGCCTCAGGCGAGGTCAGATCGTAAAGACCACGCCCGGCATGGGTTTCCAGATAGGACAGCGGCTTGGGTTTGACGGTCAGATACGAAAGCATGGCAGCAAGCAACGCGTGCTTGTGCAGATCGGCCAGATTCCCGGCGTGATAGGCGTGCTGATAGGACAACATGTCCCGCGATTAACCCGATGGCCTGAAAATGAAAAGCGGCGGCGCCCAGGGAGGAGGAGGGGGCACCGCCGCGTAACGCTGGCCCAGGGAGGAGGAGGGGCCGCGCATAGGGTGCGGCAATGGCAGGGAGGAGGAGGCCATTACCGCGTGCTGACGATCCCAGGGAGGAGGAGAAGGACCGTCGCAAACTGTGTCCGCCTTGCGGCGGGGATTTTGGCGGCGCCCTCCAGGGAGGAGGAGGGGAGGGCGCCGCGCATAACGGAAAGCCCAGGGAGGAGGAGGGGCTTCTCCGTATCGGTTTGGCGGCGCCTCCGGGAGGAGGAGAGAGGCTGCCGCCGGAACCGCGAGACCCGGGAGGAGGAGAGGTCTCGCCGTATTGGTTGGCGGCGCCCTCAAGGGAGGAGTAAGGGGCCGCCTTAACGTGAAACCCGAGGGAGGAGGAGCGGGCTTCACCTTATCTGAGCGGCGGCATCCTCAGGGAGGAGGAGGGAGGATGCCGCCTGAACCCGGACCCAAGGGAGGAGGAGTGGGTCGGGTATCGAAATTCTTACTTCGCCCCCCATGCGGCTTCGTAAGCCACGCCACGGAGGTTGCTGCGGTTCAGGCCAAGGTCAGCCAGTTCGCGGTCGGACAGTTCGCCCAGCTCGCGCAGGGTCTGACGATAGACGGCACGACGGGCCATGTTTTCACGCAGGCCGGCCACGAATTTCGCGATCGCCCCGTTGCCGCTTGCGGCGTTGCGGTGCATACCGCCATGGATCAGATCGAGAACAGCCATTTCATACACTCTTTCGTCTTGCGGTTGGCGCGGTCACTTAATCTTGTCCCGCGCTGTTGGAATGAACATGGCCCGTTTTCTGCATATGCACAACGCCCACAGGCGAGATGCTGCTATGCAGAAACGACATGGCTGTCTCTGGAACGCCGTCACAATGCGTTAATAAACCGCGAATTTTTCAAATTCTTTACAAACTCATTCGCGTATATCTAGTGACCGGGTCGTATTTTACGTGGGGTCACAATACGTTAGCGGTATCACCATTCGGACCCGGGTTGCCGAGCCATGTCCGAATTGCCATGCTGCGGGTCGATCTAACCGGGGGTAGCGATGACGATATCACGCGAACGTGTGCTTCAGGAACTTGCGGAAATCGCGGTTCCGGGGGGCGGAAACCTGGTTTCTCAGGACCTCGTACGCGCTCTCAGCGTCGAATCGGGCCTGGTGCGATTCGTCATTGAGGCGGGCGATGCAGCGACTGCCCGCGCGCTTGCCCCGGTCGAAGCCGAGGCACAGCGCCGGCTGTCGGCTTTGCCCGGAGTCGAAAAGGTGCAGATCGTCACCACCGCCCCCGCTGCTCCGCGTGGCGCACCGCCGCAGGTTGTGGCCCGTTCGGGCGGCGCCAGCGACCCGCCCAGCCTTAAGATCGGCCGTCACCCCACGCCGCAGGCCGGGCCGGCCCCGGTCGGGGGCGTGGCGCGGATCGTGGCCATCGGCTCGGGAAAAGGGGGCGTCGGGAAATCGACGCTGACCTCGAACCTTGCCGTGGCGCTGGCGCGTCAGGGCCGTCGCGTCGGGCTGCTTGACGCAGATATATATGGTCCTTCGCAGCCGCGGATGCTGGGCCTGACCGGGCAGCGTCCGACCAGCGACGGCCAGATGATTGAACCGCTGCACGCTCATGGCGTCACGGTCATGTCGCTGGGCCTGATGATGAAAGAGGGTGAGGCGGTCGTCTGGCGCGGTCCGATGCTGATGGGCGCGCTGCAGCAGATGCTCAATCAGGTGAAGTGGGGTGAGCTGGACGTGCTGCTGGTCGACCTGCCACCGGGCACGGGCGATGTGCAGCTGTCGCTGTGCCAAAAGGCGCAGGTGACCGGCGCGATCATCGTCTCGACTCCGCAGGATGTGGCGCTGATCGATGCGCGCCGCGCTATCGACATGTTTGACAAGCTCAAGACCCCGGTTCTGGGACTGGTCGAAAACATGTCCACCTATGTCTGCCCCAACTGCGGGCATGAGGCGCATCTGTTCGGCCATGGCGGCGTCGCTGCCGAGGCGCAAATGCTGGGCCTGCCGTTTCTGGGTGAGATACCTCTTAGCCTTGATGTCCGGCTTGCCGGTGATGAAGGTGCGCCCATCGCATCTGGTGACGGGCCGGTGGCTCAATCCTTTGCCCGTCTGGCGGTGCGTCTGATCGCGGACGGTCTGGCCTAGGAACGACACCTCTGGACCCGTTCGGGAAAACACGGGAACGGGTCCGGGAATTTACGGGAATGACGGCACAGCTCCGAATCACTGCGGCGTGATAATCCGTGAATCGCTGCACGAATCGGCGAATCTCACCCCCTGTTCCAGCGATGAAATGGCGATTCCGGCCTTGATCGGGACGATTCCGGGAATTGGTGGGATTTATTTGCCACATCGTCTCTGGACACCACATATTGTGGTTTATCTCTCTCAACATCCGAAACCTTCCCCTGTCATCGCGTTTGCGTGAGCCTGTTCACATACTGTTCGCAGGCGATTGCCCGCCTGCGACCAAATTTCACCCAAACAAATCCATTGCGTCCCATGAAATCCCATGGCATCCCTGACTCACGGAACGGGCACAAAAGGGGCACCAAGACCCCAAAAGGCGACAAGCAGCTTTCATACAGGCAACCCGCTTCCGAACATGCCTCTGCGGCGCGCGAGCAGCACCTCCCCCAGGTGGCGCAAAACGCAGGGCGCGATCCCCGAAACTACGGGGCCCAGAGATGGGAACGAGGGCGGCGGATCGGGCAGTGGCAGCAGCCCGATCCGCCTTTCCTTTTCGGGTGGACCGGAAAGGACGGGACAGTGGAAGGAGTGCGGGCCCTTGGCACGCAGGTTCAGAGGTTCGGAAGAGGTCAAGGTGGACGCGAAAGGCCGCGTTTCCATCCCGGCCAAGTTCCGACGCGTCTTTGAGTCCTGCGATCCCGATTGGGAACCCGGCAAGCGCCCCCAGCTGGTCATCGTCTTTGGCACCCGCGACTGGAAATATCTGCAGCTTTTCACCATGGAGGCCATGGACGAGATTGATCGTGGCATCTCGGCCATGAAACGCGGCAGCGCCGAACGTAACCTTCTGGAAAACATCTATCACGGCCATGCCGAAGAGACTGAGATCGACGGCGATGGCCGCTTGGTCCTGCCCCAGAAGCTGCGCGAGAAAATCGGCCTGACCGACAGCGCCTTCTTTATTTCGGCCGGCGACAGCCTCAAGGTCTGGGCACCCGACAACTACGAAGAGGAAGAGCGCCGGCTGGAAGAGCTGGTGCCGGACTTTGAGCCCGGCGCCGATCCGCTGTCGCTTTTGACCTCGGGTCCGCAGGAGGAGGGGTAGGGATGGCGCAAGCTCCGCATGTGCCTGTCCTGCTTGGCCCGCTGTTGCGGGCCGTTGCGCCTGTGAAGGGTGTCTGGGTCGATGGCACCTTTGGCGCGGGCGGTTATGCGCGCGGCCTGCTGGCGCAAGGTGCCGATCAGGTTATCGGCATTGACCGCGACCCGACCGTTTTCGGCATGGCCAAGGCTTGGGCCGGGGAATATGGCGACCGGCTGCGTCTGGTCGAAGGCACGTTTTCTGATCTGGATGAGCTGGCAGGCGGCCCTGTCGATGGCGTGGTGCTGGATCTTGGCGTCAGCTCGATGCAGCTGGACCAGCCCGAACGCGGCTTTTCCTTTCTGCGCGACGGGCCGCTTGATATGCGCATGGGCGGGGACGGACCAGGCGCGGCCGATCTGCTGAACGCTGCGCCCGAGGCGGTGATCGCCGATGTGCTGTATCTTTACGGAGAAGAGCGCGCCGCCCGCCGCATTGCCCGCGCTATCGTCGCGGCGCGGCCACTGACGCGCACCGGGCAGCTGTCGGATATCGTCGCGGCCTGCCTGCCGCGTCCCAAGCCGGGGCAAAGCCATCCGTCGACCCGCACCTTTCAGGCTATCCGCATCTGGGTGAATGACGAGTTCGGCCAGCTCGTTGCCGGTCTTGCTGCGGCCGAACGTGCCTTGCGTCCGGGTGGCAAGCTGGCGGTGGTCAGTTTTCATTCGCTTGAAGACCGGATCGTTAAGCGCTTTATGCAGGCGCGTTCGAACAGCGCCGGAGGCGGCAGCCGCTATGTGCCCGAGGCGACGCGCGAAGCGGCGGCCTTTACGCTGCCCTTCCGTCGCGCCATCGGCCCCGATGAGGCAGAGCTTGCCGCGAACCCCCGCGCGCGTTCGGCGCTGCTGCGGGTCGGTATTCGTACAGATGCCGTTGCGGGCCGGGTCGATCCCTCGGCCCTCGGCCTGCCGATGTTGTCAGGAAAGGGGGCGTGATGCGGTCGATTCTGTATCTTTTGACCACCCTTGCTGTCATGGGCCTGGCCTTCTGGGCCTATCGCGAGAATTACCGTACCCAGGCCGCCATCGAAGAGATGAGCAGCATCCAGCGCCAGATCGGTCGCCTGCGCGAAGATCTGGGCGTCCTGCGTGCCGAATGGGCCTTTCTTAACCGGCCCGAGCGGCTGCGCCAGCTTGTCGACCTGAACTTTGACCGGCTGAAGCTGGTCCCCTTTGGCTCGGACCAGTTCGTCGATGTGGGCCAGATCGCCTTTCCGACAGCGACACCGCAGACGTCAGCACCGGGCGAGAACCCGCCCGTCGAACGCCCTGCCGGTTATCCGCCCCGCAGACCACAGGAGAGCACGCCATGATCCGCACACCGCTGCGCCCGCTGGCCCGCATCCTTCGCGCCCGCGAAGCCGGGGAAAACCCTGACGCCATTGAGGCGGAAAACCGCGCGCAAAGACATGCCGTGATTCAGGAAAAGGCGCGGGACAGCGCCCGCTCACGTCTGTTTTTCATGTCCTGCGCCTTTGCGCTGGCCTTCTGCACGGTGGGGTTCAAGATGGGCGTGCTGGCCTCAAGCCAGCCCAGCGAGCCGCGCGTCCAGACGACCGGCGCGCAGATCATCTCACAACGTGCCGATATCACCGACCGTCAGGGGCGGGTGCTGGCGACGAACCTTTTGACCCAATCGCTTTACGCCCATCCCCAGCAGATGGTTGACCCCGATCGCGCGGCAAGCGAGCTGGTCCGTGTCTTTCCCGACCTGGATATCGAACGGCTGCGCAAGGATTTCACCGGCAAGCGCAGCTTTGTCTGGATCAAGAAAAAGATCAGTCCCGAACAGATGCAGGCCGTCCATGATATTGGTGAGCCAGGGCTGCTGTTCGGCCCGCGCGAGATGCGGCTTTACCCGAACGGCAATATTGCCGCCCATATCCTTGGCGGCGCGACCTTTGGTAAAGAAGGCGTTGCCAGCGCCGAGGTCGTCGGCGTAGCCGGGGTCGAGAAAGCTTTTGACCACTGGCTGCGCGATCCGGCCAATGATGGCGCGCCTCTGACCCTGTCGCTGGACCTGACCGTGCAGGCCGCGATGGAAGAAGTGCTGAGCAACGGCATGAAGGTCATGAACGCCAAGGGTGCGACCGGCATCCTGATGGAGGTCAAGACCGGCGAGATCGTCGCGATGGCAAGCCTGCCCGATTTCGATCCCAATGACCGGCCGCGCCCGCTGCTGAAGGGTGATCCCTCGGACAGCCCGCTGTTCAACCGCGCGGTTCAGGGGCAGTACGAGCTGGGCTCGACCTTCAAGATCTTCCCGGTGGCGCAGGCGATTGACCTCAAGCTGGTCAGCCCGACCACGATGATCAATGCCAAAGCGCCGATGAAGATCGGCAAATATCTGATCAACGAATTCCGCGGCCACAATTACGGCACGCTTTCGGTGACGGATATCATCGTGAAATCCTCGAACGTCGGCACCGTCCGGGTGGCGCAGCTGCTCGGGGCCGAGCGGCAGCGGGATTTCCTTGAGAAACTGGGCTTCTTTGAGCCGACCCCGATCGAGATGAGCGAGGCCCCGACCGGCAAGCCGCTGGTGCCGAAACGCTGGCCCGCCGTGACCTCGGCGACGATCGCCTTTGGCCATGGTCTTGCCGCGAGCCCGCTGCATCTGGCCTCGGCCTATGCAACTGTCGCCAATGGGGGCAAGCGCGTGGTGCCGACACTGATCCACGGTCGCAACCAGCGCGGGGGTGAGCAGGTGCTTTCGCCCGAGGCGGCGCACATCGCCGTCCAGATGCTGCGTCAGGTGGTGGTCCGGGGCAGCGGTCGCAGCGCCAATGTCGAAGGCTATGAGGTCGCGGGCAAGACCGGCACCGCCGACAAACCGCGTCCCTCGGGCGGCTATTACGGCAACAAGGTGGTCTCGACTTTTGCTTCGGTCTTTCCGGCCAGCGATCCGCAATATGTTCTGGTCCTGTCGCTGGACGAGCCCTCGACCAAGGGGCCGGGCGGCGAAAGCCGGACGGCGGGTGCGACCTCGGCACCGGTGGCGGCCGAGGTGATACGTCGCGTCGCGCCGCTTCTGGGCCTGCGTCCGACCACGGAAACCAAGTTGCCGATGGTTGAACGGCCTTTGCCGGATCGGCTAAAGCTCGTCTCGAACTGATGAACGGAGGTTCCGTGACGGACCGGGCGATGCGACTGTCCCTTCTGGGGCTTAGAGGGGACAAGGGGCGCGACCCCGAGATTACGGGCCTGGCTGTCGATTCGCGGCAAGTCAGGCCGGGCTGCCTGTTCGCGGCGCTGCCGGGTTCGGCGGTGCATGGGGCCGAGTTCATCCAATACGCGTTGCGCCAGGGCGCAGGGGCGGTCCTGACCGACCGCAAGGGCGCCGAGGTTGCTGCTGCCGAATTGGCAGGCGCAGATGCGGCGCTGGTCGTGGCCGAGGATCCGCGCGCCGCGCTTGCCGGTGCCGCCGCGCTGTGGTTTGCCGCCCAACCCGAGACGATGGTTGCTGTCACCGGCACC
The DNA here is from genome assembly GCF_019633685.1 of Paracoccus sp. J56. Lineage (NCBI taxonomy): Bacteria > Pseudomonadati > Pseudomonadota > Alphaproteobacteria > Rhodobacterales > Paracoccaceae > Paracoccus > Paracoccus sp. J56. Next base: position 16,514 of record NZ_JAFL01000003.1, on the reverse strand, counting down.
TCGGGCAAGACCTCGGTTGCGACCTTTACCCGCCAGATCTGGCAGGCGCTTGGCCATAAGGCGATCAGCCTGGGCACCATGGGCGTGCAGGGCGACTATCAGGCCAAGCTGGCCCATACCACGCCCGAGCCGATCACCCTGCACCGCGTTCTGGCCGAGGCGGCCGCCGAGGGCGTCACCCATGCGGCGATGGAGGCCAGCTCTCATGGTCTGGACCAGCATCGGCTGGACGGGGTGCGGCTGAAGGCCGGGGCCTTCACGAATTTCAGTCAGGACCACCTCGACTACCACAAGGACTTTGATGAATATTTCGCCGCCAAGGCGCTGCTCTTTGACCGGCTGCTGGACGAAGGTGCGGGCGCGGTCATCAATATCGACGATGCGCGCGGCCGGCAGATGGAACAGATCGCCCGCGACCGGGGCCTGAAGCTGACGACCGTTGGCCGTGCCGAACGTGCTGACCTGCGCATCCTGAACCAGCGCTATGATGCAACCGGGCAGGATCTGCGTTTCAGCCTGTATGGTCAGGCGCATCTGGTGCGTCTGGCGCTGATCGGCGGTTTTCAGGCCGAGAACGTCCTGGCTGCAGCGGGCCTTGTCATCGCTGCCGGGGATGAGCCGGCGCGCGTGCTTGACACCTTGTCGAGCCTCACCACGGTGCGCGGCCGGATGGAGCTTGCGGCGGTGCGCGAGAATGGCGCGGCGGTCTTTGTCGATTACAGCCACAAGCCCGGCGCTCTGGCCTCGGCCCTGCAATTGCTGCGACCGCATGTCATGGGCCGTATCGTCGTGGTCTTTGGCGCCGGTGGTGACCGCGACCGGCTCAAGCGCCCGCTGATGGGCGAGGCGGCGCGGCAATTCGCGGATGTCGTTTATGTCACCGACGACAACCCCCGATCCGAGGACCCGGCCGCGATCCGCGCCGAGGTGATGGCCGGGGCTGGACCCGAGGCAATCGAGATCGGAGACCGGGCCGAGGCGATCCTGCGCGCGGTCGATACGCTTCAGCCGGGTGATGCGCTGCTGATCGCGGGCAAAGGGCATGAGACCGGCCAGATCATCGGCAGTGACGTTTATCCATTCGACGATGCTGAACAGGCCTCGGTGGCCGTCGCGGCGCTGGATGGCAAGATATGAGCTTGTGGACCTCGCAGGATGCCGCTGCTGCAACCGGCGGCCATGCCACCCGTGACTTTGCGATCACCGGTATCTCGATCGACACCCGCACCATTCAGCCCGGCGATCTGTTTGTCGCCCTGCAAGCCGCGCGTGACGGGCATGATTTCGTCGCCCAGGCGCTGGAAAAGGGCGCGGCGGCGGCGCTGGTCAGCCGCATCCCCGAAGGTGTCGCGCCCGACGCGCCGCTGCTGACCGTGCCCGATGTTCTGCCCGCGCTAGAGGCTCTGGGCAGGGCGGGGCGCGCGCGGATGCAAGGCAAGGTCATCGCCATCACCGGATCGGTCGGCAAGACCTCGACCAAAGAGATGGCACGCATCGCCCTTGCCGGTCAGGGCAGGATTCATGCCGCAGAGGCCAGCTATAACAACCACTGGGGCGTGCCGCTGACGCTGGCGCGCATGCCCGCCGACACCGATTTCGCCATCATCGAGATCGGTATGAACCATCCGGGAGAGATTGAGCCTTTGGCCCGTCTGGCCCGTCCGCATGTTGCCATGATCACAACGGTCGCTGCCGCGCATCTTGAGGCGTTTGGCGCGATCGAAGGGATTGCGCGGGAAAAAGGCGCGATCTTTCGTGGCCTGCTACAGCCCGGTACCGCGGTCCTGCCCGAGGATCTGGGCGTGACGCCGCTTTTGCGCGACTACGCGGATGAGGCCGGGGCAATCGTGATCGGTTTTGGCGAACATGGCATGGCCAGACCCATCAAGGCCGAAACCGGGGACGGGGTGACCCGCGTCCGCGCCCGCGTTCTGGGTGAGACGGTGGATTTCACCCTTGCTACGGCCGGTTCGCATTTCGTGATGAACGCGGTCGGTGTTCTGGCCGCACTTTCGGCGGCTGGGGCGGATCTGGCCGAGGCGGCGCGGCATCTTTCCGATTGGCACCCGCCCCTGGGCCGTGGCGCGGTCGAGGATCTGGGCGGCATCCGGCTGATCGACGACGCCTATAACTCCAACCCGACCTCGCTGGCCGCCGGGCTTGCGACGCTGGCCCGTCTGACCGGGGGTCGCCGCATCGCTATTCTGGGCGATATGCTTGAGCTTGGACCGGATGAAATCGCACTGCATCGCGGCATGGCCGATGATCCTTCGATGGCGGCGGTGGATCTGGTTCATACCGCCGGGCCGCGTATGCGCGCCCTGCATGAGGCTCTGCCCGAAACCCGGCGCGGTCTGCATGCCGCGACTGCTGCGGAACTGGCCGAAAGGGTGGGAGAGCTGGTCGCCACCGGCGATATCGTGCTCGTGAAGGGGTCGAAGTCCTCGAAGGTCTCGACGGTGGTTGACGCGCTGCGGCGGACGCGCCAAAGCACGCTCCCTGGCGAAAGGACAGCGTAATGCTTTATTGGCTCACGAACCTCTCCGACGGCGGGGATTTCTTCAACCTGTTCCGGTATATCACCTTCCGGGCGGGCGGCGCCTTTTTCACTGCGCTGCTCTTTGGATTTTTCTTTGGCCGACCGCTGATCGACCTGCTGCGCCGCAAGCAAAAGAAGGGTCAGCCAATCCGTGATGACGGGCCGCAGAACCATTTTTCCAAGGCCGGAACGCCGACCATGGGCGGTCTGCTGATCCTTGCTGCGCTGGTGGTCGGGACGCTGCTCTGGGCGCGGCTCGACAATGGCTATGTCTGGATCGTGCTGCTGGTGACGCTGGGCTTTGCCGCCATCGGCTTTGCTGACGACTATGCCAAGGTGACCAAACAGCATCACGCCGGACTGTCAGGCAAGGTGCGGCTGGCGATTGGTCTGTGCATTGCTGCCGGCGCAGGTCTTGCCGCCACCTGGCTGCATCCCGCCGCACTGAGCGGAGAGCTGGCCCTGCCCTTCTTTAAGGATGCGCTGATCAACCTTGGCATCCTTTACGTGCCTTTTACCGTGCTGGTGATCCTTGGCGCGGCCAATGCAGTGAACCTGACCGACGGGCTGGACGGGCTGGCAATCATGCCGGTGATGATCGCTGCGGCCAGTTTCGCGGTCATCGCCTATATGGTCGGCCACGCGAATTTCGCCAATTATCTGGGCGTGCATCTGGTGCCCGGTACGGGTGAGCTTGCAGTCTTTGTCGCCGCGCTGATCGGCGGGGGCCTTGGCTTTTTGTGGTATAACGCCCCTCCGGCTGCGGTCTTTATGGGCGACACTGGCAGCCTTGCCCTTGGTGGTGCACTGGGTGCCATTGCCGTCGTGACCAAGCACGAGATCGTGCTGGCCATCGTCGGCGGCCTTTTTGTCGTCGAAGCACTGTCGGTCATCATTCAGGTGCTTTATTTCAAGCGCACTGGCAAGCGGGTGTTCCTGATGGCCCCGATCCACCACCACTTTGAAAAGAAGGGCTGGGGAGAGGCGCAGATCGTCATCCGTTTCTGGATCATCGCGTTGATCCTCGCGCTGATCGGGCTGGCGACGCTTAAGCTGCGCTAGCCGTTATTCGTCCCCCTCCGGGCGCGGGGCAAGGCGAAGCTTCCCCCGCCTGCCACAATCAAGGAAGCGTCATGATTCCGGTCCAGGGCGTCCAGAACCAAACCATCGCCGTACTCGGGCTCGGCCGCTCGGGCCGTGCCACGGCGGCTGCCCTTGCTGCGGGCGGGGCCCGCGTCGTCGTCTGGGACGACGGTGCCGATATCCGCGAGCAGGCAGCCGCGGACGGGTTGCATGTCCTTGACCTTACGCGCGAGCAGAACTGGGACGGTATCTCGGCGCTGATCACCAGCCCCGGCATCCCGCATCTTTACCCCGCGCCGCATCCGGTCATTGCCTGCGCCTATGCGATGGGTGTGCCGGTCGATAATGACATCGGCCTGTTCTTTCGCAGTTTTGCGACCCCGGAATGGGAGCGGTTTGACAGCACCCCCCGGGTGATCGCCGTCACCGGCTCAAACGGTAAATCCACCACCACAGCACTTATCCATCACATCCTGAAAGAGGCGGGCCGCCCGACCCAGATCGGCGGGAATATCGGCACGGGTGTCCTGTCGCTGGAACCCGCCCATGATGGCGAGGTGGTGGTGCTTGAACTGTCGAGCTACCAGACCGACCTTGCCCGTGCTTTAACCCCCGACGTGGCGGTCCTGACCAATATGTCGCCGGATCATCTGGACCGTCACGGCGGCTATGGCGGCTATTTCGCTGCCAAGCGCCGCCTGTTCGCTGAAGGTGGGCCGGATCGCGCCGTGATCGGTGTGGATGAGGTCGAGGGCCGCTATCTGGCTGATCAGCTTGGCATGGGGCCTGGCGATGATAGGGTGATCCGGGTGTCCTCGGGACAAAAGCTTGAGCGGTTTGGCTGGTCAGTTTTTGCCCGCAAGGGTTTTCTGTCAGAGTATCGCAAGGGCCGGCAGATCGCCTCGATTGATCTGCGCGAGGTGACGGGTCTGCCTGGGGCGCATAACCACCAGAACGCCTGTGCCGCCTATGCCGCGACCCGGGCCATCGGCCTCGCCCCGCGCGAGATCGAAAGCGCCTTTCACAGTTTTCAGGGCCTGCCCCACCGCAGTCAGACCGTGGCCGAGATCGGCGGCGTGCGCTGGGTGAACGACAGCAAGGCGACCAATGTCGATGCGGCCGCCAAGGCGCTTGCCGCCTTCAAGCGCATTCGCTGGATTGCCGGGGGGCTGGGTAAGGAAGGTGGCATCGCCGACCTTCAGCCTTATCTGGGCGAAGTGGTGAAAGCCTATCTTATCGGCCATTCAGGCCGCGATTTTGCGCTGCAGATCGGCCAGACCGCTTATGAGGTTGTTGAAACCATGGATCTGGCCGTCGCCCGCGCCGCCGCTGAGGCACAACCGGGCGAGACTGTGCTGCTTGCCCCCGCCGCCGCGAGTTTTGACCAATATCCGAATTTTGAGAAACGCGGCGAGCATTTCACCGCTTTGGTACAGGCGCTGCAACCCTGATCGCCCGCCTGTCCTGTGCATGAGAAAAGGCCCCGGAGGTTCCGGGGCCTTTCGCTTTTGTCGAGAGATCAGAAGGAATAGCCGATCCGGATCCCCGCGCCCCATGCGTGGTTGCCCGACATCTTGGCCCGCTCTTGATCCGGAGTGCCGGTTTCGGCATAGGCATCGCCCAGCTTGATATAGCTGACGCCGGTCGTGACCTTAAGGTTGTCGCGGGTATAGATCGCGGCCACCGAGACGCCCTTGCGACCGTTGGTCGGGGACAGGGGCGAGACCAGATCGCTGTTCTCAGGCTCATACATGAAGGACAGCGAACCCGACCAGTTTTCGGTGAACTTGCGGCCCACGCCAATGGTATAGGTGGTGGTGTCTTCAAGTTCGACCAGCCCGCCCTCAACGCCGAAGCCCAGCGGGGGAGCACTGACCAGCACCTGCGGCTCGACCCGGAACTCGGACCAGTTCACCCAACGGATCGAGCCGAACAGGAGCGTATCTTCGGCGATCCCGGTCTGGCCCTCCAGCGTCCAGGACCGCGGGGTCTTGACCTTGGTCTTGCTGCTGACCGGCCCGGTGAGGGGATGGGTTTCAACCGTGTCGAATTCGTGTTCGACGGGCGAGTTGTAGGTCAGCGAGACGCGTGCCGCGATCTCGGGCACCTCATAGGCGACGCCCGCGACCCAGCCCATGCCCCAGGCGCCGTCCAGATCGACGTCGTAACCCGAGAGCGGGCCATAGGCAGCGCCGCTCAGCCTGACATGCCCATCGGCGCGTGAGCCGCGCAGACCACCATGGACCGAGAAGTTATTGTCGAATTTATAGCGCAAAAGGGCGGTATAGGTGGTCGAGTTCACCTCGGCCAGGGTGCCGCCAAGGGCGATGGATTTGCCGGGCTCATAAAGGATGTCCGCACCAAACGGCTGCTCGACGATAAAGACGCCCGACAGGTTGTCGGTGAACTGATGCTTGTAAGAGAAGCCGACAAAGCCATAGCCCTGTGCGACGTCCCCGGTATCCCTTCCGCCGAAGACAGGCATGTCCCTGCCCGAGACCTCCGGCGTGACGCCGCCAAAGCTCAGCTCCAGATAATTCCCCTGCTCGAACAGTGGCGCGATCGACTGCGGCGCGCGTTCGATCCCGCCGGCCAGAACCGGCGCTGCGGTGGTCAGCAGGGCGCCAATGCCGGTGATGATCCTATTCATGATTTCCTCCCAGAAACAGGCTCATTCCGAACCTCTGCTTCCAGCCTGCGGCAGGGGTCGTGGCTGCGTCAATCACCCGCATATTCTGACGCGGCGTCCAGTCTGGTACCATGTTATGTTCCGTGTCATTGCAGCAACGTTCCCCGATGCGGGGACCAGAGGACGGGACTACGACGATTTTTGCGCCGTGTCCGCGAAAAACTGTTTCCAATTCTAGCAGATCGCACGGCGGAAGGCTGGACATTCCACGCGGCCCGTGAAATGGGAAACTGCCAAACGAACCCCTGACAAGGATGCTCCCATGCAGATTCGTGAGGCTTTGACCTTCGACGATGTTCTTCTCGTTCCTGCGGCGTCCTCGGTGATGCCCTCGACCGCCGACGTGACGACCTGTGTCACCAAGCAGATCCGGATGAATATCCCACTGCTTTCCAGCGCCATGGACACCGTCACTGAAAGCCGCATGGCGATTGCCATGGCTCAGGCAGGCGGCATCGGCGTGATCCATCGCAACCTGACCACCGAGCAGCAGGCCGATGAGGTCCGCCGCGTCAAGCGCTTTGAGTCGGGCATCGTCTATGACCCGATCACCCTGACCCCCGAACAGACCATTGCCGATGCCAAGGCCCTGCAGGCCCGCTATAACGTCACCGGCTTTCCGGTGGTTGACGCCTCGGGCCGGGTGGTTGGCATCATCACCAACCGCGACATGCGCTTTGCCAACAGCGATGAGATGCCAGTGCGGGCGGTGATGACCTCGGACAACCTTGCCATCCTGCGCGAGCCGGCCGATCGGGCCGAAGCCATCGACCTGATGAAGGCACGCCGTATCGAAAAGCTGCTGGTTACCAATGCTGCTGGCAAGCTGACCGGCCTTCTGACCCTGAAGGATACCGAGAAATCGGTGCTGAACCCCTTGGCCTGCAAGGATGAGCTGGGCCGGCTTCGGGTTGCGGCTGCTTCGACCGTGGGCGATGAAGGGTATGAGCGCAGCATTGCCCTGATCGAGGCCGGGGTTGATCTGGTGGTGATCGACACTGCCCATGGCCACTCAGAGGGCGTGGCCCGTGCTGTCAGCCGTATCAAGGCGTATTCGAACGAGGTTCAGGTTGTGGCCGGTAACGTCGCCACCGCCGATGCGGCTCGCGCGCTGGTCGATGCCGGCGCTGATGCGGTCAAGGTCGGCATTGGTCCGGGCTCGATCTGCACGACGCGGATCGTCGCCGGTGTTGGCGTGCCGCAATTGACCGCGATCATGGACGCTGTGCGCGGCGCGGGCGATGTGCCGGTGATTGCTGATGGTGGCATCAAGTTCTCGGGCGATTTCGCCAAGGCCATCGCGGCGGGTGCGGCTTGCGCTATGGTCGGCTCGGCCATCGCGGGCACCGATGAAAGCCCGGGCGAGGTGATCCTGTATCAGGGCCGCAGCTTCAAATCCTATCGCGGCATGGGCAGCCTTGGCGCCATGGCGCGCGGCTCTGCCGACCGCTACTTCCAGAAGGACGCCGCCTCGGACAAGCTGGTCCCCGAGGGGATCGAGGGGCAGGTGCCTTACAAGGGCTCGGCTGCTGCGGTGATCCATCAACTGGTCGGCGGTCTGCGCGCTGCCATGGGCTATACCGGCAACGCGACCGTGGCCGAGATGCAGCGCAATTGCCAGTTCGTGCGCATCACCGGTGCGGGGCTTAAGGAAAGCCACGTCCACGACGTGCAGATCACCCGCGAAAGCCCGAACTATCGTCTGGGCTGATCGGGCCCTGTCAGATAGAGCCTCCGGGCCAGCTACGGCCCGGGGAAGCCGCCGCGCCCGCTCATCCGGCTTGACAACCGTCATGCGTGTGTAAAGGCTTGGACGGCGGGGTGGCAGAGGGTATGCGCCATGTCCGGGCTGGCTGCCCTCTATCAGCAATGCATTTTCCGTTCCCGTGAACAAATGGAGACGCATGGTCTGGTGGCAGCCGAGCTGTCCGACCATCATCTGCATTGGGAGGCGGGGCGGGTCGATACCCGGCTTTACAAATTCGACACCCCCCGGCTGTCGCTTTATTCGCTGCGATATGGCCCCGAGGTGGGTATCTGTCCCGTCGTCTATGATCACTTTTCGCTGGTGCATTTTTCGTTGACTGGCCCGATCGAGGTTCAGGCGGATGGCGTGCGCCGGCTGGTGCCTCAGGGCAGCGCGGTGATCAGCTCGCCGCGCCGCAACATCCGGCTGCGCTGGTCCGAGGGCAGCGAGCAGCTGATCCTGCGCCTGCCGCACAGCCTTATGGCCGAGGCTGCCCATACGCTGGGCCGGCCGGATCTGCTTGCCGCTGTCTGCGCCGATCCGGGGCGGATGCTCGCTCCGACCGCCGCGCTGCACTGGCGGGCGCAACTGGAGGCTTTCGTGGCCGTCGAGGGGGTACGGCACAAAAGCGCGGATTTGGCACCCTGGCTTGCGCATATGGAGCAGGGGCTGGCGATGTTCCTGCTGCTTAATGGCAGTGGGGTGGTGGATGACGCCGATCCCCGCGGCCTGCCGCAAGGTCGTCAGCGCAGGCGGCGTATCGACCGGCTGCATGCCTATGCCACCGCCCGTCTTGGCCAGCCGATCGCTCTGGCCGATCTGGCTCGCGTCGCGGCGCTGTCCGAGCGGCAGCTGAACGCGCTTTGCCATGCCGAACTGGGACGGTCGCCGATGGTCTGGCTGCGCGAGCTTCGTCTTGATGCGGTGCGGGTGGCGCTGATTGCGGATCCGGGGGCTGACCTTGCCGATCTGGCCATGACGCACGGATTTTTCCATCTTGGCCGGTTTTCGGCCTATTACCGCGAGCGTTTTGGTGAATTGCCCAGCCAGACCCGCAAATTCGCAAGAAACGGATAGTATTTCCCCGATTTTCGCCAGCAGCGGATAGACGGCGCCCAGGGGCCGGGCCTAGCCTTTGTGGGTGGCGAGCCATGACTCGCGCGGGCCCGACAACCGAGAAAAAACGACAGGAGAGAACGGATGACCGATGTGTCTGCCGCCCGGGCCAGTCTGTCCCGAAGCTATGGCGCCTTTATCAACAACAGTTTCCAGCCGGTCAAAGGCCCGGTCTTTGCGGCCACGGCAGCCGCGACGGGCGAGCATCTGGCCGATATCGCCCGCTGCGGCAAGGATCAGATTGACGCGGCGGTTGCCTCTGCCAAAACCGCTTTCCCGATCTGGCGGGCGAAGACGCCCGAGGAACGCGCGGCCTGCCTGAGCAGGCTTGCCGATGCCATCGAGCGCGAAGCCGGCCGGCTGATGGCGATTGATACGCTGGATATCGGACGCGGCCTTTGGGAGACGGGGCTGGACCACGCGATCGCCGTCCAGCAGTATCGTTACTTTGCTGCGGCGATCCTTACGCATGAGGGCTGGGGGCGGCCGATCGCCGACGGATATCTTGTCGCCAAACGCGAGCCCTACGGCGTTTGCGGCCAGATTATTCCATGGAACGTGCCGGCGATCATGGCGGCGTTCAAGATCGCGCCTGCTATCGCCGCCGGGAACACGGTCGTGTTGAAGCCCGACGAGCATGCCTCGCTTTCGACGCTTGAGCTGGGCAAGCTGATTGCGGAAATCTTTCCGCCCGGTGTGATCAATATCGTTCCCGGCTTCGGGGAAGAGGCCGGTGCGGCCCTGACCAGCCATCCCGATGTCGCAAAACTTGCCTTCACCGGCAGTTCCGAGGTGGGGAGGCTGATCTCGGCGGCCGGTGCGCAGCGCCTCGTCCCCGTCTCGCTGGAGCTCGGCGGCAAAAGCCCTAACATCGTTTTCCCGGATATCGCGGTCGCCGATATGGACGCGATCGTCGATAACGTCACATTCGCCTCGATGTATTGCAACGGCCAGTCATGTCTGGCCGGGACCCGCCTGTTCCTGCATCGGGACATTTACGACGATTTCATGCAGCGCCTCGTCGCCTCGATGCGGCGGATCAGGGTGGCCGATCCGACCAACAGTTATCCTCTGCTGGGCTGCCTCGTCTCGGAAAAGCAGGGGCGTCGGGTCCAGTCCTATATCGACATCGGCAAAGAACAGGCCAGCCTGGCCACGGGCGGAGGCCGGGCCGAGGTTCCCGGATGCAATGCCGGCTGGTTCTTCGAGCCGACGGTTTTCGAGACCACGAACGATACCCGCATCGCGCAGGAAGAGATCTTTGGCCCCGTTCTCTCGGTCATCCGGTGGAGCGACTACGACCGGCTCATCCATGACGCGAACGACATCCGTTATGGGCTGGCGGCGGGGATCTATACCAACGACCTCGCCTCTGCCTGGGACACGGCGGACCGGCTGCAGGCCGGAAACGTCTGGATCAACAACTACTTCAATCTCGCGCCCGGCTCACCCTTCGGCGGCTTCAAGGAAAGCGGGATCGGCAGTGAATTCTGTCACGAGACGCTGAACATGTACACGCATCTCAAGGCGGTGACCGTCCAGACCCGGGTCAAGCCCGCCTGGTTCGCAGCTATACAGTAAAAGAGGAAAGACCATGAAGATCACAGCGGCAGTAATGCGAGAGAAGGGCGGGAAATTCTCGCTCGAAGAGATCGAGCTTGACGACCCGCGCGAGGACGAGGTTCTGGTGCGTCTGGTCGCGACGGGCATCTGCCACACTGACACGCTGCCTCGCGATCAGGTCGTTCCCGCCCCTTTCCCGGCCGTGTACGGCCATGAAGGCGCGGGCATCGTCGAGAAGGTCGGCGCAAAGGTCACCAAGCTCAAGCCCGGCGATCATGTGGTCATGAGCTGTCACTATTGCGGGGCATGCGACACCTGCAAGACCGGTCAGCCGATGTATTGCCGCGATTTCTCCAAGGCGAATTTCGGCTTTGCGCGCATGGATGGCTCGCCGACGATGCGCAAGGGGGACGAGGTGATCCATGGCGGATTCTTCGGCCAGTCCTCCTTTGCGACACATGCCCTTGGCAATGAACGTTCGGTGGTGAAGGTCGCGAATGACGTGCCGCTTGAGCTGCTTGGCCCACTGGGCTGCGGGGTGCAGACCGGGGCAGGGGCGGTGATCAACTCACTCCATCCCTCAGCCGGCGATTCCATCGTGATCTACGGGGCGGGCGCAGTCGGCCTGTCGGCGGTGCTAGGGGCGGTGGTGACGGGTTGTGCCACCATCATCAGCGTCGATCTGAACGATCAGCGGCTTGCGCTGGCAAAAGAGCTGGGCGCGACCCATACCATCAACCCGACCAGGGCCGATCCGGTGGAAACCGTACGCGGCCTGACCGGAGGGCTTGGCGCAAAATTCTCGCTCGAGACCTCGGGCAATCTCAAGGCTCTCAGGCAGGCGGTGGACTCGGTCCGTATTCTTGGGGAATGCGGCATGATCGGCGCCCCGGCCTTCGGGTCCGAGATCCCGCTTGATACGTGGGGATTACTGCTTGGCCGCAAGGTGCGCGGGATCTGCGAAGGCGATGCGGTGCCCGATCTGTTCATCCCGAGCCTTGTCGAGCTGTACAGGCAGGGGCGTTTCCCCTTCGACAAGCTCGTGACCTTCTATGATTTCAAGCAGATCAACGAAGCCATCGAGGACAGCGAAAAAGGCCGCTCGATCAAGTCGGTGCTGCGCTTTTCGTGAGATCGCGCCCGTGTGCGGCCCCCGAGGCTGAGGTTTGGGGGCCGCTTACCGGATCTTAACGGTTCTCGGCTAGAGATGGTCCGGATACATGATCCCCGGACCGTTACATGCGCCGTCTCGTCCTTTTGCTTGGCCTTCTGGCACTTGTCTGCATGCCCTCCCGCATACCGGCCATGCCTGCGGCCGAGATCTGCGAATGGGCGGCGCAGCAGGCCGCACGGGAAAGTGGTGTGCCGGTTGATGTACTTGGCGCCTTGACCCTGACCGAAACCGGTCGCAGGCTGGATGGCATCGTCCGCCCCTGGGCGTGGAGTGCGAATGCCGAGGGCGAGGGGACATGGTTTGATGATCCCGCCAGTGCCATCGCCTATGCCGAAGATCGGGTCGCGCAGGGGCGCACCAATATCGACATTGGTTGTTTTCAGCTGAACTATCGCTGGCATGGCGAGAATTTCTCCTCGGTCGCCGAGATGTTCGATCCGCTGGAAAACGCCCGTTACGCTGCCCGCTTTGTTTTTCAGCTTTATACCGAGACGGGTGACTGGCGTCAGGCGGCAGGCGCCTTTCACTCGCGCACGCCGGCCAATGCCCAGCGGTATCTGGCGCGGTTCGATACCCTGCACCAGATGCTGCGTGACCGCGGCTTTCAGGGTCTGAGCGACTCTCCCGAAACCTATAACCGCTTTGCCGGCATCGGTTCGGGCCAGCGCCGAAGGGTGCGGGAAAGGGTGATGCTGCTCGGCGCGCCTTTGGGCAGTCCAGCTACCGGTCAGCCGGGTTCGCTGGCGGTGCTGGCACCTGGCCGCTCGCCGCTTGGGGCAAGGGCCGGGCCGCTGGTCACCGTCCGGCTCGGCGAAGAGGGGGAAAGGCGGGCTTCGCTCTGGCCATCCGACACGGCTCCCGAGGCGGTCCGGTAACGGGATTGACAAAGAGTAGCCAAGCTCGTTTCTGCGCTCCGTAATCCGTATTCGCCGCGTAAGGGACGCAGCCTGACATGACGCCCGCCGCCAGAGCTGCTGCAGCCATTGCCATTCTCGACCAGATCCTTGAAGGACAGCCCGCCGAGGCGGCGCTGATCCGCTGGGCACGCGCCAGCCGCTTTGCCGGATCTGGTGATCGCGCTGCGGTCCGCGATCTTGTCTTTGACAACCTGCGCCGTTTGCGTTCGCGTGCGGCCATGGGTGGTGCGATGTCAGGTCGTGGGCTGATGCTGGGTCTTTGCCAGGAGGAGGGAATTGATCCTGCGTCGCTCTTCACCGGCGAAAAGTTCGCGCCTTCTCGGCTGGTTGAGACAGAGCTGCAGGCGGGTCGCCAGCCCTCATCTGACGAGGTGCTGGATCTGCCCGACTGGCTTATCCCCCTGTGGCGTGAATCGCTGGGTCCTGACGCTGAAGCCGCAGCGGTTGCAATGCGGGAACGTGCTCCGGTCTGGTTGCGGGTCAATACGCTTCGAACCAATCCTGAGGAGGCAATTGAGGCGCTGGCAAAGGAAGGAATTGCCGTCCGGTCGCACCCCGTCCTGCCCTCGGCAATTTGTGTGACAAAAGGCGCGCGGCGTGTAGCGGGGTCTGATGCTTATCGGCAGGGGATGGTCGAATTGCAGGACCTCTCTCCGCAAATGGCCTGTGCATTGCTGCCGGCACAGGGCAGTCTTCTTGACCTATGTGCGGGCGGCGGGGGCAAGGCGCTGGCTATGGCCGCACAGGGTGCGGGGCCGATCACAGCCCATGACATCAATGCGGATCGCATGGCCGACCTGCCGGCGCGGGCCGAGCGCGCAGGTGTCCGGATCCATCTCGCTCAGCCAGGCAAGGTAAAGGGGCAATTCGACACGGTGCTCGCCGATGTACCCTGTTCCGGCAGCGGAACATGGCGGCGCACCCCCGATGCGAAATGGCGTCTGACTCCCGATGATTTACGCCGTGTTCTAGCTACGCAAAGCCGTATTCTGGATCAGGCAGCCGGCTTTGTCGCGCCGGGCGGGGTGTTGGCCTATATGACTTGCTCGGTCCTGGCCGAAGAGAATGAGCGACAGGTTGGAGTTTTTCTTGCAAAAAACCAAGGGTTTCAGATGGTTCTGGAGCGCCGCTATTCACCACTTGATGCTTCGGACGGGTTTTATCTTGCGCTGATGCGCTGCCGTTAATCCTTCCTTAACTCGTGTGCCGTATCCGTCACCGGATAAGTCGCGAGAAGAGTAATGAGTTCGGAACGTACGGAAAGCTTGCGTTCGGCACGTATCGTGCTGCCCTTTCTGACACTGCCCATGGTAATCGGTGCCTTGTGGCTGGCAATATACCCGCATTGGCGGGAGGGCGGCTTGGTCCTGATCAGCGCGGGTGCCGTGATCATGGCCTGGTATCTTCTTGCCGGTATTCTTTCAGCGCGCCATATCGGCCGTGCTCTGATCACAAAGCGTGATCTGGACGATGTATTGCCAGCCATCCACCAGCATGAACAGCCCGCCATGGCTACCGATGCGGCGGGTTTGATCCTGGCTCAGAATCAAGAAGCGCTGGACAGGTTCGGCGACCTGGTGGGGCACCGAATTCATGAGGTGTTGGGGCGTAGCCACGCTGATCCGGAAAGGATGTGGAGCGATCTTACCATCAGGCTGTCTCGCCGCGGCAGAATACGGGCAGATCTGGGCAATGGTTGCGAATACACGGTGACCCGCAGGACCAGGTCCGAAATCCGGCTGTGGCAGGCTGTTGCCTGCGAACGTTCGGTTACCCCCCCGCCTGCAGTTCTGGGCAGCGATCACGGCGATTTCGACTCACTGCCTGTCGCCCTTATTGTTCTGGATCCGACAGGAAATATCATCCGCGCCAATGCCGCGGCCCGCAATCTGCTGGGTGGGCAGATTCTGGGCCAGAAACTATCCATTCTGCTCGATGGTCTGGGACGTGAGATCGGCGACTGGGTTTCTGACGTTTGTGCGGGCAGAACAGTTGGCGGCTCTGAGGTCCTGCATGTCAAAGCTGACGGGCCGGATCGTTTCGTGCAGCTCACATTGACGCGGGCGCGGGGTGACTACGTCACGGCCGTTCTGTCTGATGCAAGTGCGCTAAAGACGCTTGAGGCCCAGTTTGTTCAAAGCCAGAAGATGCAGGCGATCGGTCAGCTTGCCGGAGGTATTGCCCATGATTTCAATAACCTGTTGACTGCGATCACAGGGCATTGCGACCTGCTGATGCTGCGTCATGACAAGGCTGATCCGGATTATGCCGACCTCGACCAGATAAGCCAGAACGCCAATCGTGCTGCGGCGCTGGTGCGCCAGTTGCTGGCATTTTCCCGCAAGCAGACGCTCAAGCCGCAGATCATGGACCTGCGGGATACGCTTTCGGATCTGACGCATCTGCTAAATCGGCTGGTGGGCGAACGGGTGGTGCTGACCTTTGACCATGATCCTGCCCTGCGGATGATCCGCGCAGATCGCCGCCAGCTGGAGCAGGTTATTATGAACCTGGTGGTAAATGCCCGGGATGCCATGCCGGACGGCGGCGACATCAATATTTCTACCGACAATGTCCGACTTGAAACCAAGGCCGAGTTCGGGCGCGCCATTCTTCCAGCCGGTGATTATGTACGCGTTCAGGTACGCGATCAGGGTTGCGGGATTGCTCCGGATGATTTGGTAAAGATTTTCGAGCCGTTTTTCACCACCAAGCGCGTCGGTGAAAGCACTGGTCTGGGCCTTTCGACCGCATATGGGATCGTAAAACAGACAGGAGGTTATATTTTCTGTGATAGCATGCTTGGAGAGGGCAGCAGCTTTTCGCTGTTTTTTCCCGCGCATGATCGACATGAGCTTGAAAAGACGTCGCCTCCTGTTGTTGTCCCCATTCGACCTTTGCGCGAGCTTGAAGCGACTGTTCTGCTTGTCGAAGACGAAGCGCCGGTCCGTTCTTTCGCAAGCCGCGCATTGAAACTACAAGGGTTCAAGGTGCTTGAGGCAGCCTGTGCCGAGGATGCATTGTCCCTGTTGGCAGATGAGCGGCTGATCGTTGACGTCTTCGTCACTGATGTAGTTATGCCGGGAATGGACGGTCCTGCCTGGGTGCGCACTGCTTTACGCGACAGGCCTGACACCAAGGTGATCTTCATGTCGGGCTATACCGAAGATATCTTTTCTGAAGGACGCCCGCCCGTACCGGATGCAGCCTTCCTTGCCAAGCCATTCTCTCTGTCAGACCTGACTGCGTTGGTCACACGGCAATTGGGAGACCAGCGTCGGGATGAATGAGTGGGCATCACAATGAGGCATAGAGGGCAAAGTCATCTGCCATCACCCGCCGCAACTGCTCTGCTTGCCCGGGGCTAGGGTCAGGACCCATTGATTTACGCTTGTCGGCGTGATTCACGGTTCGAAAATCGAGCGGTGAACATGTCTGATCTTTTCTGGCTGACGGATGCGCAGATGGCGCGCCTGGAGCCCTTCTTCCCGAAGTCCCATGGCAAACCTCGCGTTGACGATCGACGCGTGCTGAGTGGCATTATCTTCGTCAATCGCAATGGTTTAAGGTGGCGCGACGCACCAAGTGCGTACGGCCCACATAAGACGCTCTACAACCGCTGGAAGCGTTGGAGCGACAAAGGCATCTTCGCGAAGATGATGGCGGGGCTGGCCGCCAAGCACGGT